>JAXJQK010000038.1:0-24637 GCA_036311185.1 Acutalibacteraceae bacterium
AATCCTTATAATCCTCCATATAGTCAATATCCAGATAAATAGCATCTATTGGCATATTGTTGTCACGGTAGCCCTTTGCCACGTTTTTTACAGCGTCTGCATTCATATAGCTCCAACGACTCTGCTGATATCCAAATGACCACAAAGGTGCAATATAGCTTTTACCTGTAAGTGTTCTAAGCTCCTTTACAATTTCAAGCTCTGTTTTAGCTTCTATAATATATACAGCAATATCACTGCACTCTGATGTGATTATAAGCTCATCAAGCTTAGTGTAGCCGATATCAAATATAACCTTTGCAGGGCTGTCTACAAATACACCATATTTATTTTTACTGTTGCTTACAATAATAAAGTTATGTGCACCATATAATGATTCTTTACCCTCGGTATGAACAGGATCATCTGCACAGAAGCTCACGTACTTCCAACCACGCTTGTTTATTCCTCTTACAGTTTCACCAAGACCATATACTACATCATCTTCTAAAAGCTTTGTTTTTAATGTAATGTTTTCGCTATCTTCTACTGTAAAATATTTGATTTCAGCACAGCTTACTGAAATTTCTTTTACTACTGCACCAGTATTCATAGGGATACCATATATAAATTTAGTTATCATAGCTATTTTCCTTTCTTATTACAAAATATGCTTTACACTTTGGGTAAGTATATTATATAATAAAGCTAATATATATTCATTAATTTTTTTGAAATTTTAAAGTAAAATTCTGGGAGGAAAATTTAATATGAGTAAAATAATTATTAGTACAGACAGCACAAGTGATATTACCCCTGAATTATTGGAAAAAACCGGAATAATCACAGTACCTCTTCACGTTATACTTGATGAAAAAACATATGATGATCTTATAGATATTACACCTGATGATATCTATGCACATTTTGAAAAAACAGGTAATCTACCAAAAACAGCTGCTGTAAATATGCAGGAATATATAGACAAATTTAAGCCTTATGTAGATGATGGCTACGAGATAGTACATTTCAGCATAGGTAGTGCATTATCTACATCACATCAGCAATGTAAGCTTGCTGCAAAGGAGCTTGGTAATATTTATGTTGTAGATTCTTGTAGTCTTTCAGGTGGTACAGCTCTACTTGCTCTTGAGGCTGTAGAAATGGTTCAACAGGGTATAGGTGCTAAAGAAATTGCAGAAAAGCTAAGTGCAATGACAAACAAACTTCGTTGTCATTTTATTGTTGACAAATTAAACTATCTACATGCAGGTGGAAGATGCTCTACTGTAGCTATGCTCGGTGCAAATCTTTTGGGAATTAAGCCTTGCATAGAAGTAAGCAATAAAGACGGAAGTTTAGCTGTAGGTAAAAAATACAGAGGTAAGTTTACAAAGGTTTTAAGCCAATATGTAAATGAAAAACTTTCAGAATGTGATAATCCATACAGAAAAAGAGCTTTTTTGGTACACGCAGGTATTGCACAGGAAACAATCGACGAGATTTACAACCTAATTAAAGAAAAGAACTGCTTTGATGAAATTATAATAACACGTGCAAGCTGTACAATTTCATCTCACTGTGGACCTGATACAATGGGTCTTCTATTTATGGAAAATTAAATAAATTCTGTTAAAAAAAGCAAAAGAGACTATGCAAAGCTCTTTTGCTTTTTTAAATTTTTGTAACAAAATCAAATATGCTATTGCTTTTTACAAAAAATGGGTATATAATCAGTGAACTTTAACAGGCACACACATTGAGTTGAAAACGAGGTGAAAATTATGAATAAAAAATTCAAAAAAATTACAGCGATACTTATGTCTGCATTGATAATCAGTAGTATGGCTACATTAACAGCTTGTACTGATACAGGCACTGACGATAAAAATAAGCCAACAACGAACAGCTCAGAATCAACAAGAATACTTACAGCAGATACCACAGACAAAGAAAACAAAGACGGTATATATGTTGAGGGCGTTTTCCCTGAAGGTGCTATGCTTTCTGCATTCTTTTTTAATAAAGAAGCCTTATATCATTTACCTATAACTAACAGTCTGCATTGGTATGAATATTGGTTTGACATCAATACCGCTACCGAAACCTCTAAATTTTACCACGGTGGATTTGCAATAGATATTTATTCAGAAGATTGGGAGCCTTTAGCTGTTAAAACAAAGGTTTTTGTCCCATTTGAAAAACCAGACTGCCATATAGTATATTTTGATACTAAAAACAACCCAAGAGAAATACCATCAGAATATATTAATGGCAAATATGTATTTTCTCTTGATCCCGCAGACTTTGAGGAAGAACAGTATAACGCTTTTTATATCTGCTCTTATGGAGAAGCAGAACCTAATGCCAAGCCTGTACAGCAAACTCTTACAGATGAAGAAACAGGTATTACAGTATCAGGTAAAATTCCACCTGATACACAGCTAACAGTTGTTGACTACTCAAACCTAAACACACTTGCAAGCGATGAAGTAACTACTCCTGGGCTTTACTACATTACACTTGTAAACGGTCATAAGGAAATTACTCCTAGCTCTGCACTTACAATTACTATACCTGGAGAAGCTGGTAACAAGGTAGGCTATTACCACGCTGGCAAATTCATAGACAGGGTATGGACTGCTGTTGAAGAATATAGTGCTGAATCGGTTGATCCAGTATATAATCCTATTGTAGACGAAAACGACACTAGAGATGAGTTAACCTATTTAGAAAACAGCTACAGCAATAACAGCTATACAATAACTACAAACGAATTAGGTTTGTTTGGCGTAGGCACAAAGGATAAGCTAAATCCTGAATATTTATGCAGAGTTGACTTCTATCAGCCAACATGGTAAATATCAATATATTATACTATAACAAATTAAAAGCTAGGTGAAAACTATGAATAAAAAGCTTAAAAGAATTACGGCTATACTTATGTCAGCATTGATAATAAGCAGTGTAGCTACATTAACTGCCTGTACTGATAAAAGCGACAGTGATAAAAGCACAGTAACAGAATCAAGTACAGAACCACTAGAAGCTGAAACAGAAGCAAGTACAAAACCAACAGAGGGAGCTACATCTGCAACAGAATCAAGTACAGAACCAACAGAGGAATCCACATCTAAGAAAAAATCAAATACAAAATCGAATACAAATTCAAATTCAACATCAACATCTGCACCTAAATTTGAAACAAAAACAGAAACAATTGTAGTACTTACACCTGACAATCAAGCTACAAGCACAGAACAAACAGAAACTCTTAGAGCTAACAACGAAGACGGTATATATGTTGAGGGTGTTTTCCCTGAGGGGGCTATGCTTACTGCAAACTTTGTAGACGA
Source organism: Acutalibacteraceae bacterium (assembly GCA_036311185.1). Taxonomy (GTDB): domain Bacteria; phylum Bacillota; class Clostridia; order Oscillospirales; family Acutalibacteraceae; genus CAG-964. The sequence goes on from JAXJQK010000038.1 coordinate 3,336, forward strand.
TCACTTATATTATGGTTTACCTATAACTAACAGTTTGTATTGGTATGAATATTGGTTTGATGTTGATACTGCTGATGAAATTTCTAAATTTTACCATAGTGAATTTACATTGAATGTTTGGACTGAAGATTGGGAACATCTGCCTGTTAAGCTAAAGGCTTTTGTACCATATGAAAAACCAAACTGTCACATAGTATATTTCGATAATAAAAGCAATCCAAAAGAAATACCATCAGAATATATTGATGGTAAATATGTATTTTATATTGACCCTACAGAATTTGAAGAAGAATATTATAACAATTTTCATATCTGCACTTATGGAGAAACAGCTCCTAACGCCAAGCCTGTACAGCAAACTCTTACAGATGAAGAAACAGGTATTACAGTATCCGGTAAAATTCCACCTGATACACATCTAACAGTTGTTGACTACTCAAACACAAACACACTTGCAAGCGACAAAGTAACTACTCCTGGGCTTTACTACATTACACTTATAAACGGTCATAAGGAAATCACTCCTAACTCTGCACTTACAGTTACTATCCCAGGCGAAGCTGATAACAAGGTAGGCTATTACCACCATGCCAAATTCATAAACAGAGTATGGAATGCTGTGGAGGAATATAGTGCTGAATCGGTTGATCCTTGTCCAGAATATAATCCTGTTGTAGACGAAAATGACACTAAAGAGATGCTTACCTATATAAACAACACATACAATAATAACAGCTATACAATAACTACAAGCGAGTTAGGTTTGTTTGGCGTAGGCACAAAGGATAAGCTAAACCCTGAATATTTATGCAGAGTTGATAAATACCAGCCACAATGGTAAATATCAATACAATTAAAACAAGGTGAGGATTATGAATAAAAAACTTAAAAAAATTACAGCTATACTGATGTCAGCATTGATAATAAGCAGTGTAGCTACATTAACTTCTTGTACTGATACAAGCAACAGTGATAAAAACACAGCAACAGAAGTAAGTACAGAGGGAACAACCACGCTCTACTCTGATGAAAATAATGGTATATATGTTCAAGGTGTTTTCCCTGAGGATGCTACGCTTTATGCTAATTTTAACAATGGATACATTGAATCTACTAGCCCTCTGGTTATAAGCCAGTATTGGTATCGTAGTTGGTTTGGTGTTAATAATGAAACCCCTAAATTTGTCCAGAGTGAATTTTCAGTGGAGGTTTATTCTGCAGTCGATGAATACTTTCCACTTGATATGAAGGTGTTTGTGCCATACGACAAGCCAGATTGTCACATAGTATATTACGATCACGAATACAACCTAAAGGAAATACCCTCAGAATATATTAATGGCGAATATGTATTTTCTATGGGGCAACCAGACTTCAAGCACGGTGCTGGTGTGTATAATTTCTATATTTGCACTTACGGAGAACCAGAAGAGCCTAACGCCAAACCTGTACAGCAAACTCTTACTGATGAAGAAACAGGCATTACAGTATCGGGCGAAATTCCACCTGATACACAGCTAATGGTTTTTGATTACTCAAATAAACATACACTTGGAAGCGACAAAGTAACCACTCCCGGGCTTTACTACATTGCACTTGTAAGAGGCTACAAGGAAATTACTCCAAGTACTCCACTTACAGTTACTATATCTGGCGAAAATGGTAAAAAGGTAGGCTATTATCACCCTGACAAATTCAACAACAATGTAATGGAAACAATACGTAGCTATAAACCAGAAATGGCCGATGCTAGTATTGAGTACATTCCTGTTGTAGACGAAAACGATACTAAAGAGGAGCTTACATATTTGGAAAGTAGCTACAACAATAATCGCTATACAATAACTACAAGCCAGCTTGGTATGTTTGGTATAGGTACAGAAGACACATTAAAGCCTGAGTATCTATGCCAAATTGACCAATATGCACCAACTTAAATATCAATATAATACACTATAACAAATCAAAAGCTAGGTGAAAATTATGAATAAAAAGATTAAAAGAATTACAGCTCTACTGATGTCAGCATTGATAATCAGCAGTGTAGCTACATTAACTGCTTGTACTGATAAAAGCGACAGCGATAAAAGCATAGCAACAGAATCAAGTACAGAAGCTCTCGAAGCTGAAACAGAAGCAATCACAGAGCCAACAGAGGCTTCCACATCTGCAACAGAATCAAGTACAGAACCAACAGAGGAATCGACATCCGAGAAAAAATCAAATAAAAAATCAAATACAAACACAAACACAAACACAAACGCAAACACAAATTCAACATCTACACCTAAATTTGAAACAAAAACAGAAACAATAATAGTGCCTACACCTGACAATCAAGCTACAAGCACAGAACAAACAGAAACTCTTAGAGCTGACAACAAATATGGTATATATGTTGAGGGTGTTTTCCCTGAGGGAGCTGTTCTTAGTGCGAATTTTATACCAAAAGAACATTCACTTTATAATTTACCGCTAACTAAAAATCTGTGTTGGTATGAGTCTTGGTTTGAAGTTGATAGTAGAGCCGCTGAATTTCATCACGATGAATTTACAATTGAAGTTCTTTCAACAACTTGGGACCGTGTACCTGTTAAGATGAAGGTTTTTGTTCCATATGACAAACCGAACTGCCATATAATATATTGCGATAATAAAAGAAACCCAAGAGTAATACCATCAGAATATATTGATGGCAAATATGTATTTTCTCTTGACCCTGCAGATTTTGAGGAAAATTATTATAACAATTTTCATATCTGTACTTATGGAGAAGTAGACCCTAACTCCAAGCCTGTACAGCAAACTCTTAAAGATGAAAAAACAGGCATTACAGTATCGGGTGAAATCTTACCTGATACACAGCTAACAGTTGTTAACTACTCAAACACAAACACTCTTGCAAGCGAAGAAGTAACAACTCCGGGGCTTTACTACATTACACTTATAAGAGGGCATAAGGAAATTACTCCTAGCTCTGCACTTACAGTTACTATACCAGGTGAAGCTGGTAATAAAGTAAGCTATTATCACCCTGACAAATTCAAAAACAGGGTAATGAATGCTATTGAGGAATATAAAGCTGAATCGCTTGATGTTGATCCAGATATTATTCCTGTTGTAGACGAAAATGATACTCAAGATGAGCTTACCTATATAAACAGCAAATACAATAATAACAGCTATACAATAACTACAAATAAGCTAGGTATGTTTGGAATAGGAACAAAGGATAAACTAAATCCTGAATATATATGTAGGGTTGATTACTGTGAGGTATGGTAAAGGTCAATATAATACACTATAACAAATTAGGGGCTGTTTGAAAAATAGTAAGCCCTAGAAACAAGGTGAAATTATGAATAGAAAATTTAAAAAAATTACAGCTATACTTATGTCAGCATTGATAATTAGTAGTGTAGCTACATTAACTGCTTGTACTGATACAAGCACTGACGATAAAAACAAAGCAACAGAAGCAAGCACAGAAGTAAACACAGAAGGAAAAAGAACACTTAGTTCTGAGAGTAAGGAAGATGGTATATATGTTGAGGGTGTGTTCCCTGAGGACGCCAAGCTATATTCTAACTTTATGGATGACTACCCAGATCCTACTGTACCTTTATTTATATCTCAGTATTGGTATAAAAATTGGTTTGAGCCTAATAATAAAACACCTGAATTTTACGAAGAGTATTTTCGTATAAGTGTTGACTCCGAGGAGTATGAGTATGATTACAAACCAGAATTAAAGGTGTTTGTTCCATACGATAAACCAGACCGTCACATAGTATATTTTGATTATGAAAAAAATCCAAAGGAAATACCATCAGAATACATTAACGGTAAATATGTATTTTCTCTTGATCCTAAAGATTTTGAGTACGTTTCTTACGGTCCTTTCTACATCTGTAATTATGGAGATCCAGCAGACCCTAATGCCGAGCCTGTACAGCAAACTCTTACAGATGAAGAAACAGGAGTTACAGTATCAGGTGAAATTTTACCAGATACACAGCTAATGGTTGTTGATTACTCAAACAACCCTACACTTGCAAGCGAAGAGGTAACTACTCCAGGACTTTACTATATTGCACTTATAAGAGGTAACAAGGAAATTACTCCAAGTACTCCACTTAAAGTTACTATACCTGGTGAGGATGGTAACAAGGTAGGCTATTACCACCCAGACAAATTCAACGACCGTATACTAAAATCAGTAAGCTCATATCACTTTGAAAGTGCTGATGTTGAAGAGTTCTATATTCCTGTTGTAGATGAAAATGATACTCAAGAGGAGCTTACCTATCTGGATAGTAGCTACACTGATAACAGCTATACAATAACTACAGACCAGCTTGGTATGTTTGGCGTAGGCACAGAAGATAAACTAAACCCTGAATATCTATGCAGAGTTGACTTCGGTGCTCCAACATAATAATATTGAATAAAAACTAGGTGGAATTATGAATAAAAAGTTTAAAAAAATAACAGCTATAATTATGTCAGCATTGATAATCAGTAGTGTAGCTACATTAACTGCTTGTACTGATGCAGACACAGAAGACAAAAACAAAGCGACCGAGGCAAGCACAGAAAAAACAAGCATACTTCGCCCTGATTATGATAGCGATATATATGTTGAGGGTGTGTTCCCAGAGGGTGCTATGCTTTCTGCAAGCTTTTTCAGCGAATTTTTAAAGCCTAATGTACCTCTAGATAAAAGTTTGCATTGGTATGAAAACTGGTTTGGTTGGATGAATGTAGGCTCTGAATTTTATCTAGATGAATTTGCAGTAGATGTTTGTTCAGCTGACTACGAAAACCTATCCGTTAAGATGAAGGTTTTTGTTCCATACGATAAGCCAGACTGTCACATAATGTATTTCGATGACAACAACAATCCTAAAGAAATACCATCAGAATATATTAATGGCAAATATGTATTTTCTCTTGACCCTGCAGACTTCAAGGAAGAAGTTTATAACAGCTTTTATATCTGCACTTACGGAGAACCAGAAGAGCCTAACGCCAAACCTATACAGCAAACTCTTACAGATGAAGAAACAGGAATTACAGTATCGGGTGAAATTCCACCTGATACACAGCTAGTAGTTATTGACTACTCAGACACTTCCACCCTTGGAAGTGATGAAGTAACCACTTCGGGGCTTTACTACATTACATTTATAAGAGGTCATAAGGAAATTACTCCAACCTCTACACTTACAGTTACTATACCAGGTGAATTTGGTAATAAAGTAGGCTATTACCACCACGATAAATTCAGAAGTAGTGTAATGTCAGCTGTAGGGAGATATAGCTTTGAATCAGCTGATGTTGGTAGCGAGCTTATTCCTGTTGTAGATGAAAATGATACTCAAGAAGAGCTTACCTATCTGGATAGTAGCTACACTGATAACATCTATACCATAACTACAGACCAGCTTGGTATGTTTGGCTTAGGTACAGAAGATAAACTAGCTCCTGAATATCTATGCAGAGTTGACTTTGGTGCTCCAACATAATTATATAAAATAACATACTTCGTTTATTTACCAATATAATAAAATATGCTATAATTTAAGATAGTAGGGACTGTTTAAAAACACTATACATTTTTAAACAGTCCCTTTTAAAAATAACAAGGAGGTATGTTATAAATGAATCTTGTATTATTAACTGCATTAGGTGTAGGCAGTGCAACCGTTATAGGTTCATTAATAGGATTCATATTCCGAAAAATATCCCATAAATTCAGTGATATTGTGTTATCCTTTGCGGCAGGTGTAATGCTTTCGGCATCTATTCTGGGACTTATTCTTCCAGCTCTAGAATATGGGGGTAAGTACGGTATTATTATAACTGTTATAGGTATATTTACAGGAGCATTATGTCTTAACCTTATTGACAAGCTTGTACCACACATACATAAACTTGTAGGTGCTGATATTGAAGAACACCAAAACAATGCAAACCTAAGCAAGGTGCTTCTTTTTGTTACAGCTATAGCAATACATAATCTACCCGAGGGTATTGCCGCAGGTGTAGGCTTTGGAACAGGTAATACTGCTGATGCACTTATGATTGCAGGTGGTATCGCTCTGCAAAATATTCCTGAAGGTATGGTAATTATAGGACCTATGCTGGCTACAGGAGTGTCACCACGACGCACCTTTATATGTGCTATGATAACAGGACTTATTGAGGTTGTAGGAACCTTGCTGGGATATTTTGCTGTAAGCGTTGCTTCTGCAATATTACCTTTTGCACTAGCCTTTGCAGGTGGTACAATGCTTTATGTAATCAGTGACGAAATGATTCCTGAAACTCACGCACACGGCAGTGAACGTGGTGCTACTTATGCACTTCTTGTGGGATTTTGTGTAATGCTTATTTCTGATGTTTTACTTGGGTAATAAAATCTGATAAGTTTTTAACAAATCAACAGAAAAAACTACAGCCATTTGACTTCTTTCAAGTTCAAATGGCTGTTTCTATTTATAAATTTATATTTATCTTAAACACTATCTTATTTAAATTCAAAGCCAAAAATAATATTACCGTTTGCATAGCTTGTGCTAGATTTAAAGCTATGCAAATCTAAAACACTTTTTACAATCGCAAGTCCTAAACCGTGTCCACTACTCTTTTCTTGCTCTGTACTACGATAATATGGCTTCCACATATCTTCAATTTCCTGCTTGCTAACTTCCTTAAATGGGTTTTGTACAGAAAACTTACCATCTTTTAGCTTTACTGAAATCTTGCTGAAATCTGTTGTGTATTTTACAGCATTTTCAATTAAGTTTTCTACAACATTTTTAACAAGTCTTTTATCTGCCTCTATAAAAATATTGCTTTCACAATCAACCTGAGAATTATCAATATTATGATTATCACAAATTTCTTTTACCAATGCTGTAAGCTCAAAACGCTCAATATTAAGGGTAAAGCTCTCAGAATCCAGCTTTGAGTAATCAAGCATTTTACAAACCATTTCATTCATTGAATTTATTTGCTCTGTTATTACCTGTGCATAATGTGTACGCTTGTCTGTATTTACATCTTCGGCAAGGTTTTCTGCATATCCACCTATTATAAACAATGGTGTTTTAAGCTCGTGAGCCATAGCGTTTGTTACTGTGCGAAGTCTGTTTTCCTGCTCAATCTGCTTTTTAAGTGTTTTCCATGTTACCACAGCTATAATGCCACCTGTTGTACCAAATAGAATTATCACATAGAAAAACATCATTATTATATCGTTTATACAGCTATCAAGCACGTTTACCTTTTGAACAAAGGTTGCATTAAAATAATATGTTTCATTTTCAGTAGGAATATTAAATTCCTCTGTTTGATAATAAATAAACTCAAAAAAGCTTATAGGATATATCTCACCATTAGCGTCAACCGTACTTGCAATATCCTCATCTACATATGATTCAATTCCTTCTATTTGCTCTATAAGATTTTCTCTTTCGTACTCACCAAAGAAAAACTCATTTTTTATATAATTATTTCCATCTGTATAATTATCGTTAATATCCTTTATTTTATGGTACTCGTCAGTAGTGTTATACTTAGGATTAAGCTCAAAGGTTTCTACTTTTTCAAGTAGCTCATACCTTTCAATCTCCGTAAACGCATCTTCACCTATTTTGTGAACCTTTACAACCTCAACTGTTTTTGGCATCACTTCAACACCATTGTAATAATATTCTGAACAAAACAACATATGCTCTTTATTTGAGCTTTCTTCTGTTGATAGATATTTTGATATTTTATTATACTGCTCATCAGTCATAGACTTACGAAAATCTTCGTAATCAATAACAGCCATTAGAGTTCTTTTTTCTGAAGTTGAATAATCTTTAGAATTAAAAGATAAAGCATTTTTTCTTTCTGCAACTATTTCACCCGTTTTACTATCAGATACAACCATATAAACATTGTCATCATAGTCAAGATTGAAAAAATAATTTATCAAACCTCTTCTGTACACATTATAAAGTGTTGAACCTACATAGCTTTCAAAATTTCTGCTTGCTTGACTGTACGACAAATTTCGTTGATTTTGAAGTATCATCAGTGAAAAGCATAAAAATATAGATACACTAAGTGCTAAAAGAGCCACTGCCACCGTTGCGAATAATTTACATTTTTGCTTTGCTAATTTTTTATTAATATTCATATATTTTCCCCTATTCTATAGCCTCGTCGTATTACTGTTTTTATCAATCCACCATTTTCGCCAAGTGCCTTACGTAAATTTTTTATGTGAGTATCAAGCAAACGCTCGTTACTGCAACCATCGTAACCCCATACACGCATTATTAAAGTATCTCGCAATACAACGCACTCCTTGTTTTCAAGCAAGGTTTTAAGTACTGTAAATTCCTTTGCAGACAGATTGATTTCTTTGCCGTTTGAAATAACGATTCCGTTATTAGGATTAAGCGACAATGTTCCCACCTCAAGCAACGGAGAATGTACAAGCCCCTTTGAACGCTTTATAAGTGCGTTTACCTTATTGTAAAACACAGGTAGCGAAAAAGGCTTTACAATATAATCATCACACCCCAGAGCGTAACCATTTAGAATATCACTTTGGTCACTACGTGCTGTTATAAACATAATTGGAACATCGCTAAAACGTCTAACCTCTTTACAGATTTCAAAGCCATCCATTAATGGGAGCATAACATCAAGCAAAAGCATATCGTATGAGTTTTCATATGCCAGCTCAACACCCTTCTCACCGTCAGAAGCAACATCAATTAATATTGTGTTTTTGCTTTTATCTGCAAAATAGTCACAAATCATTTCGCTTATATTTTTGTCATCCTCAACCAGCAAAATTTTATACATTTTCTCACCTCCAAGGTAATATTAACACCGCAATCTGTGATTCATCTGTAGTAATTCTATAATATTTATAATTTTTATTCAATGGTTATTAGGGCGTATCTGAAAACTTAAAATAAGCAAAGAGTAAAGGAGGGTTACAGCAAAGTTATTTAACTCACTGTAAACACTTTTTCGATTTTATGCTTTAAATTGTTGAAGTTTGTAATTTTTTATGATATACTAACACTGTAATTTATATTTTTTACAAGGGGGCTTTTATAATGGCAACAAAATCTTCTTTGAGTAAACGCTGGCTTTATTTGGTTGTAGGTGTTTTCTCTATGCTGTTTTCAGGTGTTTTGTATGCATGGTCTATTCTTAAAATTCCATTTAAGGAAATATTTGAGTGGAGTGACTCTTCACTAGCATTTAATTTTACTTTGACTATGTGTTTTTTCTGTTTAGGAGCTTTTGCAGGAAGCTTGATTTGCAAGCGTATTGGACCACAGATAACTCTTATAATTGCAGGTGTGTTGGTTGGCATTGGCTTTGTTATGACTAGCTTTTTAAATGCAGATATGCAATTCCTTTTGTATATTAGCTATGCTATTCTTGCAGGTACAGGAATTGGTATTTCTTATAATGTTATCGTTTCTACTGTTTGTGCATGGTTCCCAGATCGTAAGGGATTTTGCTCTGGTTGTTTGATGATGGGATTCGGAATAAGCACACTGCTAATGGGTAATGTAATTAGTGCGATGTTTGAAAATCCAAATGTGGGTTGGAGCAAAACATATTTGATGATGGGTATTGTAGTGGCTGTTGTGCTAATTATAGCCGGTATTATTCTCCGTCGCCCTACACCAGACATTAAATTCCCTGCCGGAAAAGAAGGAAAGATAGTAAGAAAAGAAGCGTTTGAGGTTCGTGATTTCTCAACAGCTGAAATGCTAAAAAGCTTTACTTTTTGGAGAGCTTTTGTATGTATGGCTTTTATGACTGCTGTGGGTAATTCTGTAATTAGCTTTGCAAGAGATCTTGTAATTTCAGTTGATGCAGCTCCTGCACTTGCAACTACATTGGTAGGTGTGCTTGCTGTTTGTAATGGATTAGGTCGTATTATTACAGGTGCTGTATACGATTTGCTGGGTCGTCGTACAACTATGATTTCTGCGAATATTCTTACAATTGTTGCGGCAGGTATTACATTATCAGCAGTAATGCTACATTCATTGCCACTTTGTATTGTTGGACTTTGTCTTACAGGTCTTTCTTACGGTTCTTGTCCAACTGTTACCTCTGCATTTACTGCTTCTTTCTATGGACCGAAGTATTTTTCAATCAATTATAGTATTGTCAACTTTAATTTGATTTTGGCATCATTTATTGCTACATTCAGTAACAGTTTGCTTATTTCTAGTGGTAGCTACACTGCACCTTTTGTTATGCTGTTAATTTTAGCTGTATGTGCTTTGGGATTGAATTTCACTATTCGTAAACCTTAAATACATAGCGTATAGATTCAGAACATTTTCAGATTAAATCGAACCAAAAAAGTTTAGACAAAATAATAATAACAAAAGGTAGTAAGCCCACAAAGCTTACTACCTTTTAATTTTTTATATAAACAAATTGGGATTTTATCTTCCTAAAACAAATCGTGCAACTTTAATATTTCCATCCATTTCAATAGACACTATATCAAATCCACATCTTTCTGTATAAAACTTTACATTTACCTTTTTATCTACGGGCGTGATTAAAGTAAATTTATTCCAGTCCTTATAGTGCGATGTTAGAAATCTAATTGCTTGCGTTCCAATTCCTTTACCTTGAAACTCTGGAACAACACACAAACAACCAACTTCATATATTCCCACATCCACCTTTTTGCAAGAAATACAACCAACTGGTTTACTATTATACAAAATAATAAATTTGGGATAATTGATTATGGATTTCTCCATCATTTCTTTAGTCTTTCCATATGCAGGACATTCACCATATTTAATATAATCACTATAAAACACAGAATTATAGATATCTATTAGTAATTCTGCATCTGCTATATCCGCTTTTCTATATTCAATCTTCATAGATAACAAATCGACAAATCCCAATTTATCTAACACCAAACAACAACTCACCATATGTTGGATATGGCCAATAATCAGAAGCTGTTAGAGTTTCCATTTCGTCGCCTACTGCTCTTAGCTCATTCATAGCCTCAAATACACCATTACGATAGAACATAGCCTGCTGTGCAACATCTTCAATGCCCTTAGCCTCATTCACCTTAGACTCAAGCACCTCAATTTTATTTTGGAAACAAACAAGTAGCTTAGACAAATGTTCAATTACCTTTAGTTCTGCATCACAAGGAATAGCAGCAGATAATGCCTTTTTAGCGTTACAAGCCTCAACAAGCTTATGTACATAAGCTGAAACAGCAGGGAAGATATCCTTTTTAGCCATATCAAGCATTGTAAGAGCTTCAATATTGATAATCTTTCCGTACTCCTCTTGCTGAATTTCATATCTTGAGAACATTTCTCTTTCTGTATGTACCTTGTGTTTTATAAATAAATCAATATTCTTCTTAGCAATAAAGTATGGCATAGCCTCTGGCATTGATTTCAAATTCAATAAGCCTCTGCGTTCAGCCTCTACAACCCATTCTTCTGAATAGTTATCACCATTAAATACTATATCCTGATGCTCTGTAAATACTCTCTTAATTAAATCCTTAATAGCCACTTCTAAATTTTCAGCAGTTTCAAGCTCATCTGCAAACTGACTAAGCTCTTCAGCTACAATTGTATTCAGCATAATGTTAGGACAAGCAATGTTAAGTGAAGAACCTAAAGAACGGAACTCGAATTTATTACCTGTAAATGCAAATGGAGATGTACGGTTACGGTCTGTTGAATCCTTTTTGAAATCAGGAAGAACCTCTACACCTAATTCCATCTTTTTTGAACCCTCTGATTTAAGCTCTGTACCCTTAATAATAGAATCCATAACAGCTTTAAGGTCATCGCCTATAAACATTGAGATAATTGCAGGAGGAGCTTCATTTCCACCCAAACGGTGATCGTTTCCTGCACTTGCTACAGAAACTCTAAGCAAATCCTGATATTCGTGAACACCCTTGATAATGGCAGCTAAGAATAATAGGAACTGTGTATTTTCTGCTGGCTTTTTACCTGGAGAAAGAAGATTTTTACCTGTATTAGTTGAAAGCGACCAGTTGTTGTGCTTACCGCTACCGTTTACACCAGCAAATGGCTTTTCGTGTAACAAACAAACTAAGTTGTGCTTTTGTGCAACCTTTCTCATAACCTCCATTGTAAGCTGATTATGGTCAGTAGCAAGGTTTGTTGTAGAGAAAATAGGTGCCATTTCGTGCTGTGCAGGTGCAACCTCGTTATGTCTTGTTTTTGAATAAATTCCAAACTTCCAAAGTTCTTCGTCAAGATCCTGCATATAAGCCATTACTCTTTGCTTAATAGAACCAAAATAATGGTCTTCAAGCTCCTGACCCTTTGGTGCTTTAGCTCCAAATAATGTTCTACCTGTATATATTAGGTCTTTTCTTTTGTCGTATAAATCTCTATCAATCAAGAAATACTCTTGCTCAGGGCCAACTGTTGTAACAACTCTTGTTGTTTCATTATCTCCCAAAAGTCGTAGCACTCTTACAGCCTCAACATCTATTCTCTCCATTGAACGCAATAGTGGTGTTTTTTTATCCAGTGCCTCACCTGTATATGAACAGAAAGCTGTTGGAATACAAAGTGTGTTATCCTTTACAAATGCATAAGATGTTGGATCCCATGCTGTGTAGCCTCTTGCCTCGAAAGTAGCTCTAATACCGCCTGACGGGAATGAAGATGCGTCAGGCTCGCCCTTGATAAGCTCCTTACCTGAAAACTCCATAATAACCTGACCTTCGCCAACAGGATTAATAAAGCTATCGTGCTTTTCAGCTGTAACACCTGTCATAGGCTGGAACCAGTGTGTATAGTGTGTAGCTCCCAGTTCAATAGCCCAATCCTTCATAGTATTTGCAACAATATTTGCCACATTAATATCTAACGGATTACCGTTATTTATTGTATTTTTAAGTGCCTTATAGGTTTCCTTTGGTAGTCTTGTTTTCATTGCGGCATCGTCAAAAACCATACAGCCAAACAGTGCAGGTACATTCATAATTAAATTCTCCCATCTGTACAAATAAATAATTCACACAATAAAAAAGTGCTGTAGGTATAGGATATTCCTAACCTACAGCACCATTGCTGTGTTTACGTTTATAGTATATACACGTAAAGCTTTTTTGTCAACCAAAAACTTTAATATTCCATTTTTAACACAAAAACTAATAAAATTATTTATATTTATTATGTTTACTTTAACAGCCTGTCTGTACACTATCAAGCTGTAGCCATTCCTTTTGTCCTCCACTTACCGCTTTTCCATCTCCATATCATCAGAACACCTCTGATACATTCATCAGCGGCAAACGCTATCCACAAGCCATAAATACCCATTCCACATACTACTGCAAGAATATAAGAACCTAGTGCACGTATTACCCACATAGAAAATATTGCACATACCGTTGGAAATACTACATCACCAGCACCACGCAAGCAAGCAATTACAACTAGATTTGTAGTTCTGCCAACCTCAAGTAATATATTTATAATAAGTATATTTGCACCCATAGCAATAACCGAGGTATTCTCTGTGAATATACCTATAAGCTGTGTTCTGAAAATTATGCCTAAAACCGACATACACATTACAATTATCAAAGCATTTCTATAGCCTTTAAAGCCTTGCTTATATGCTTCATCAAGCTTATTAGCACCAACTAAATGACCTGTTAAAATTTGAGATGCCTGACCTATTGCAACAGCAAATATATAGAAAAACATAGTTATATTCTGCACATAGGTTTTTGTTATAAGCTCTGCATTTGTAAGACAGTTAAGAATTATAGAAGTTACAACCAATTGTGAAAGATTATACAAAAAAGACTCTAACGCAGATGGCACACCGATTTTTATTATCTTTTTTACGTCGTTAAATGGAAATGGCTTTAGCAATTTAAAAATCTCTATTTTTTCAACATATTTGAACAGTACAACAGCCAATACTATTGTACCCACAACACGGCTAAATGTAGTAGCTACAGCCACACCCATTACACCCAGCTTAGGCATACCAAATAAGCCTTTTACAAAAATAATATCCAATATGGTATTTATTATATTCATACCTACTGTTACATACATTGAAATTTGTGTCATACCGTGGTTTCGTATAATAACAGCCATTGCATTAAGAACAGCCTGTAAAAATAAAAATCCACCTACTATAGTCAAATACTCACTTGCAAACTCAAGCACCTCTCCCTCAGCACCTACAAAGGATAAAAGCTGACGGTTAAATACTGCAAGCAACGCACTTATTCCACAACCAAATATAATATTGAATGTAATTGAAAGTGCCGATATTCTTGACGCACCTTCTTTATTTTCTGCCCCTAAATATTGCGATATAAGAACTGCACTTGCACCTGATATTACAGTAAATACTATTGTTGCAATAGAAACAACCTGATTTGCAGTATTTACTGACGATGCTGCTAAATCGTTATATTCACTAAGTACAAAAACATCAACAAAACCAAGAAACATAAACAACGCTGTTTCTATAAATATAGGCCAAGCCAAATTAAAAAGCTTTAGTTTTTTCACAGCATATAATACCTCCTAATATAATATATCTTTAGTTTACTAATTTTACAAAGTTTTTCTTACACAAAACAACTAAAACCTTGCACTAAATATCATTTTTCACATTTTTAATGTTAAAAACATTTACCAATTTTCCAACAAAAAAGCCACAGATATTCTGTGACTTTAAAATAATCTCTAATTTATTTTTTGTAATAGTTATTAAAGCATTTTTCAGCATATTCACCGTCTGCAAGTATTGCCGCTTTTAGTTCAAATATACTGTCAAATCTTGCCTCGCCTCTTACAAAGTCAAGAATTTGAAACTCCAGAGTTTTTCCGTAAAGCTCACCACAGTTATACTTTGGCATCCAGGTTTCAGCCAAAGGTCCATTACTGCCAACAGTAGGCTTTATTCCTATGTTTGTAACTCCACACACCTTTGTTCCGTCTTCCATTATTACCGCAGTAACATATACACCATAACGTGGTAAAATCATATTTTCTGGTATAGGCTGATTAAAGGTAGGTGTACCCATTCTTCTGCCCAGCTGATTACCCTTGCATACAGGTAGTCTATACGAAAATTCTCTACCTAGCATTTTTGTAACATCTGCTATTCTGCCCTGCTTTAAATAGTGTCGTATTCTTGTAGAGCTTATAGGCTCGTCATTAAATAATACCGGTGGCAATGATACCACCTCTATATTATATTCAGAACATAAATCTCTAAGTGTTTCACTATTTGCATTACCACCATTACCAAAATGATAATTAAAGCCACAATATACACGTTTAGCATTGAGCTGTTTATGTAAAATCTCTGAAACAAACTCTTCAGCTGTAAGATTCATAATTGATTTGAAATCAAGATTAAACAAACATTCAACACCCAACTGTTGTATACATTCATTTTTATAGTCGTTATCCATTAAATATGGAATTTTCTTTGTGCTAAGCACACAAGTTGGATTTTGTTTAAATGTAAGCACTACAGGCACAAGTCCTTGCTTTTTACATTTTACCGCATTATTTATTACCAGCTGATGCCCAAGATGAATACCGTCAAAGTGTCCAAGTGCAACTGCTGTTGGTTCATTCATTTTTTCTATCGCATTATAAATAGTCATTAATATCCTCTTTTATGTGTTTGTTGTATTTGGTGTAGTCTTAAACAAGACCTTCATTTCAAGAACAGAAGTAATTAAAATTATAACAATCAAAGCAATATCTAGCTTGCAGAATAAATTAAAGCTGTCTAACAGCATCTGCGAGGTAGGCTCACTCTCCATTGTTATAAAATGGCATATCACCTTTAAAATATTGTTATCTGAATTAAGCATAGTATTGGTGGAAGAAAGTTCTATATTCAACGCAAAGGTAAAAAATACACATATCAACAACAGAAATAAAAACACACCTGTAAAAATAGGCTTTTTAGGTCTATTGATAATATACAGAAAAGCTGTTGCAATCAGTATTGCAGTGACAATTATTATTAACACTGGACTTATAGTCATAGCTATAACACCACCTTACTAAATTCAAAAACATAAAATATTATATCATAAATTTTACAATTATAAAACACCATTTTTCAAAAGCATTGCTGTTTTTAATACAGCTGTCTGTGTTTTACTGTCTTTAATCTCATTATTTAAAACCATTTGCACCGCCTTGTCTATATGAATAGCCTCTACATTTAAAAACTCATCTTCGTCAGGGCAACAATTACCCATAGAATCAATACGGCAGAAATACAAATAAATTATTTCTGAACAATATCCTGTAGACGGATAAAGCTCACCTAAAAATTTATAATCCTTACCTGTAGCTCCTACCTCTTCTTTTAGCTCTCTTATTCCATTTTCAAGTGGTGTTGAATCTTTTTCCAGCTTGCCGGCCGGTAGCTCAAGTATAACCTCGTGGTATGGATATCTATATTGACGTACAAAATAAAGCTCATCTTTATCATTTAATGCAGCTATACATACTCCACCAGGGTGATTTACCACCTCTCGGGTAGATTTATGACCATTAGGAAGCTCTATTTCGTCCAGCGTTACGTGAATAACTCTTCCTTTAAAAATCTCCTTACTACTAAGTGTTTTTTCATATAATTCCATTTAAATTCTCCTGTTCAATATGTATATTATAATCCCCTATCTCTTTGCATACTCTTTAAATAAAGGAGTGATTTTATGCACAAAACATCATTATTTTCACAGCCCTGTGACGAAGGCACAAGAAATGCACTGAATAAGCTTATAACCGACAGCTACTTTTTCGTAAATGTAGAAACAATAGGTAAAAGTATTTTGGGCAGACCAATTGAATGTTATACCATAGGAAACAAAAACAAAAAAGTTCTATTTTGTGGGGCATTTCACGGTATGGAGTGGATTACCTCTTTAGTACTATATAAGTTTATTATAAATATATGTGACTCAATAATCAACCATAAAACAATACAAAATGAAAAATTGTGGGAATATTTTACTAACACTTCTCTTGCTGTTATCCCCTGTGTAAATCCTGACGGTGTAGAAATATGTATAAACGGAAGTAAATCAAGCAAAAATTTTAAAAGCTACATAGACTATATAAGCACAGGTACCACTTCAAGCTGGCAAGCTAACGCTATGGGAGTAGACATAAATCATAACTTCAATGCAGATTGGCATAATCTAAAAATCAAAGAAATTGCTATGGAAATAACCTCTCCACGGGCAAGCAGATATGGCGGACTTTACCCTGAAAGCGAACCTGAAACAATTGCTCTTACAAAATTTTGCAGAGAAAACGAGATACTCTCAGCCACAGCATTTCATACACAGGGCGAAGAAATTTACTGGAGCTTTGGTAAACATACTCCCATAATAAGCAAAACAATAGCTGAAAAAATGGCTGAGCTAAGCAAATATACGCTTAGTCAGCCCGAAAACATAGCTACAGGTGGTGGCTTTAAGGATTGGCTAATAGATGAATTACACATACCATCATTTACAATAGAGCTTGGCAAAGGCAAAAACCCTTTAAACATATCACAGCTTGAGCCTATATATAACAAAGTAGAAAAAATGTTGCTTTATTTAGCTTCAACAAGCTATATTCATACTAGGGCTTGTTAAAAAAATAAAGTTGTACAAAAATAAGAAATAAATTATACTAGGGCTTGTTATCAACGTTAGGGAATAGAGAAAATCGAGTAGGAAACTCCCTATTAGTAGAATATCCGACCTCTCACACCACCGTGCGTACGATTCCGTACATAGAGATTCGATAACTTGAGTTCATCACATTGTATCTTTGGAATATGTTATAACATCCACGGCATGCAAATCTTTTGTGTGTTATGGTGTGTAATATTCTACTTCCTGCAATAGTTCCGTATCCTTTTCGAGTGTTTCTGTTTTGCTAGGCTTGCCGATAGGGCATACCGAGCTTCATCAGGTTCTTTACCCTTAGTTCTCATTGTTTCTAGATATACATTCGTATCCTTCGCTTTCAAAATAGTCATAAGTGTACTAATTTCCGCTATTCCATAATATCCAACCTCTAATATATTCTTTTAGCTTGTAGAATATAGGGCTATTTAGCTAAAAGATGGAACATTACTTAACGAATATTCCATGATAAGAGAATTTAAGCGTTAAAATAAAAGGCTAATGTAGTCTAAAAAAAGATTACATCAGCCTTTGCTTTAATAGATTAATCTCTTTTAATAATATATTAACTACTGTTTTTGTTCTTTTTTAAAACACGTGTATGTCCTCAAATTCTATTAAAACTAAAAAATAATACTTTACAAATGAAAAAAATTATGTTATTTTATGAATGAACTAATATTCATTCATAAAATAAAGAGGAATATATTATGCCAAAGTCAAAAGAACGTTGTCAGGAAATCAGAGAAGAAATGCGAAACACCATTTTGCAAAAATCGTTGTTGTATTTTGCAAGAAACGGCTTTGCAGGAACTAAGATTTCAGACCTGTCAAAGAATATAGGAATGGCTCAAGGAACAATTTATGTCTACTTTGAATCCAAAGAAGATTTATTTCAGGAGATATTAAAGATTGCCGACAGTAAAGAAATGATAAAAAAGATGAAAATGTTGATCGCCATGCCTGTTTCTGCAAAAAATAAAATACGTATATTGTCTGAAACTGTTCTTCGTCAACTTGAAGAAGATGAAATTTTTGCAGCTATGATCGCATTAAATACTCAGATGTTATTGGAAAAGAACGAGACATACTCATCGGGAGAAACTACTTATCAGACTAAGATTTATGAATACACTGCAAAGATTATAAAGCAAGGTCAAAAGGAAAAAAGTATGGTTGAGGGTTCAAGTATGAAACTTGCAGACTACTATTGGGGTGTAGTTTATTTGTATTCATTAAAACGACTTTTTACAACGCAATACGAAATGATTTCTGTCGATGATTTAGAAAGAACTGTCTTGAAAGGATAAAGAATTATGAAAAAGATAGTAATATTAACAGGTGCAACAGGAGGCTTGGGCAAAGAATTCTTAAAGCAAATACTGAATGAAAATATAGACGAAGTATGGGCTGTTGCAAGAAATAAGCAAAGATTAGCTGACTTGAAAAAAGAATATGGAGACAAGGTAGTTACAATTTCTCTGGATTTATCTGAACTTAGTTCAATAGAACAGATAGAAACTATGCTAAAGGAAAAGAAGCCTTTTGTTTCATATTTAATAAATAATGCAGGCTTAGCCAAAATGGGAAAATACAGCGAATTTTCTATTGATGAAATCGATAAGACAATCAATGTCAATTGCAAAGCACCTGTAATGTTATCTCGAATTTGTATACCATATATGGGCAAAGGCAGTAAAATATTGAATATTTCATCCGCTTCTGCTTTCCAGCCTAATCCATACATAAATTTATATGCGTCTTCAAAGGCGTTTGAGAGAAATTATTCAAGAGCTCTTAATGTGGAACTTGAAGGAACGGGTATTAAGTCTGTAGCAGTCTGTCCAGGTTGGATAGATACTGAAATGTTGCAAAAAGAGATAAATGGTAAAAAAGTAAAATTCCCTGGATTAGTCACACCTGACAGAGTAGTTACACAGGCAATCAAAGATGCGAAGAAAGGTAAAGATATGTCTGTTTGCTCATTGTATGTAAAATACCAACATTTATTTGTGAAGTTATATCCTCAACGCATTGTTATGAAAATCTGGATGGCTGGTATTGGTAAATACTTAAAGGAGAGTTAACGTGAAGAAGTATATCAGGTCAGAACGAGCGAACTTGTTTGAGCCTAATGTTTACATTGGTATAATTGTAAAACTGTCTGGATATATTTCAGTTGAATATATTGAACAAGCTGTATACAAAGCTTATGAGGCAAATGAAGCCACAATGTCTAAAATAGTTTTAGAATCTGATGGCAACGCATACTACGAAAAAATGAAAACAAGCGGATGTAAGTTTATTACCGATACTAACCCTTGGAAGGAGTTGCTTTATCAAAGCGAAAAAACACCGTTTGCATTAAACAAAGGTGAACTTGTAAGAATATTTCTAACAAAAGAATGTGGTCAGACTATTTTGTTTATACACGCACATCATTTAGTTGGCGACGGAAAATCTGTTTTGATTTTACTGGAGGATATAATAGATAGTTTGAATAATCAACAGCTTACATACAAGCCAATGCTTTCTGTTGACAGAGCTTTTTTAGAACAAAGGGCTAAGTTACCCACTGTGACTAAACTATATATCAAATCTGTGAACAAGAAATGGCAAAAGCAAGCATTATCCTTTACTTGGGATGATTACTATTCAATTCATAAAAAATATTGGGATAGATATTCTTCTGATATTCAATTTAAAAGTTACAACGCTAAAGAATTAAAAGCAAGATGTCCTGACAATGTAAGCGTTAACAGTTACCTGATTGCCGAGTTGTTGAGAGAACATCCAAATTGTAAAGTAACAGGTATCCCTGTTAGTATAAGGGAAGATAACTCAATGTCTAATCAGGTTTCAGGTGTTAGTGTAAAATACAAATACAATTCAAAAAAGACATTTGAAATTAATGCCGAACAAATCCATAAAGCTATCTACAAAAAGCTAAGTAGCAGGATTATGAAATATTTTATCCTTTTGTTTATGGAACGTCTTTGTCCATCACTGACAGATGCGGTATTGTTACAAAGTCACAGATGTATTAAAAATAAACTTGCCGAAAAAATGGCAAAGATAATGGGATATACAGGCGATTATGTAAGAGATTTAGGGGTTACAAATCTGAACAAAATTGATATTAAGAGCACAAATGAAAAGTTTGTTGTTGAAGATGTTTTGTTTATACCACCAAAAGTATCATATTCAAAAAACGTTATTGGAATAGCGACATATAAGGATAAACTAAACGTATGTTACCATAATATGAAAAATAAGATTTACAAATAGAAGAGCATACACGCTGATGCTATACAAAGTTGCTTATGTTGAAAGTTATTTAACATACACTTTGTGTTAAATTCGCAAATTGAATACAGCAAAGATATTTGGTGTAATTTAGGGCGTATCTGAAAACTCAAAATGATTATATTATTTAGACAAAACCCATATAGAAGCAATATAAACAAAAGCAAGAAAAGAGGAAGCAAGTTTATCATAACGAGTAGCAACTCTACGAAAAGCTTTTATTTTATTGAAA
>JAXJQK010000039.1:0-4207 GCA_036311185.1 Acutalibacteraceae bacterium
ATACTTCACATTAAATTTTCTCTCATAATATCGGCAAATTTCGTGTCTTAGCTCGGTTAAACCCTTATTAGATGTATATTTTGTTTCACCAGCCTGTAACGAAGCTATACCTGCCTCTCTGATATGCCATGGTGTTTTGAAATCAGGCTCACCTATACTAAGTGAAATTACATTATCCATCTCACTTGCTATATCAAAAAACTTTCTTATACCAGAGGGCTTTACATTCTTTATTTTATCATTGAGTATACTATTATAATCTATCACAGTACAATACTCCTTTTATCCTGTTCTTCTTCCTCATCATAAAATACAATACCACTTTTTTTATAGGTTTTTAACTGAAATCTTGTATTTGTTGAAATAACGCCATCAATTGTAGATACCCTCTTTGCAACAAACATTGCTATATCTGTGATACTGTCACCCTTTACACAAACAAGCAAATCATAAGCACCTGCCATAAGATAAACAGAGTCAACCTCTTCAAAATCCATTATCTGCTTTGCAATTGTATCAAAGCCCGTATCCTTTTGTGGAGTTACCTTTAGCTCTATATATGCTGTAGCCTTTGCCCCAGCAACCTTATCATAATTTATAATAGCCTTGTAGCCTTTAATAATGCCATCTTTTTCATATTGTGCAATCTTTTTCTTTATATTTTCTTCTGTTTCATTAAGCATTGTCGCCATCTCTCTATAAGAAAGCTCACTGTTTTTCTCTAATAATTGTAAGAGTCTATCCATAATTGCTCACCTCGTAAATCATACAATCAACTGATTGTGTAATTATAGTATTTATTTAACTATTTAATTAATTATATAACAAAAATTTTGCACTGTCTACATTAACTTACCGTATTGAATAAGATTATGTGTTGTGTTACAATTATATTTATTCAGCATATAAAGGACTTTTTAATTATGAGAGAAATAATAATAGGAAAAAACGACGCTAATCAACGTTTAGATAAATTCTTAACAAAACGTTTTAAAAATATGCCAAAATCCCTTATGTACAAATATATTCGCACAAAGTATATTAAAGTTAACAATAAACGGTGCGAAATTTCTACTATGCTTAATGAAGGCGATATTCTTAAATTGTTCATTAAGGAAGAATTCTTTGATGATGACAATTCTCAAAAAGAAAATTATGATTTTCTAAAGGCTCCCACTAAATTAGATATAATTTACGAGGATGAAAACATTCTGCTAATAAATAAAAAGCCTGGGGTTATTGTTCATCCTGATGAGAAATATCATTTTGATTCGTTAATCTCAAGAGTATTACATTATCTATATGACAAAAAGGAATACAATCCAAAGGATGATAAAGCCTTTGCACCTGCTCTTGTAAACAGAATAGATAGGAACACTGGTGGTATAGTTATAGCTGCTAAAAATGCTGAAAGCTTGAGAGCATTAAACGCTAAAATGAAAACTCGAGAGCTTACTAAGCTGTATCTTTGTATGGTGCAGGGTACTTTAAAGCATAAGCAAGGGCTTCTTGACGGTTATCTAGAAAAGAACGAAAAGAAAAATAAAGTTACTATACTAAAAAAGCCAACCTCTAACAGCAAGCCTGTTAAAACAAAATACACAGTTATTTCAAATATAAATGGCAATAGCCTTGTAGAGGTAGATTTGCTGACAGGAAGAACACACCAGATAAGAGCACATATGTCATCTATAGGACATCCACTTTTAGGTGATACAAAGTATGGATATAAACGCAGAAATGATAATGATTTTTACAAATATCAGGCATTGTATGCATACAAAATAACATTTAAATTCACCTCTGATGCAGGATGTATAGAATATCTTAACGGTAAAAGCTTTGAGGTAAATAAAAATGGGATATGGTTTTTAGGAGAAATGTAGTGTATCAAAGACATTTATATTAATTAAATCAATAGGTAGATAAATACTTAGGTTGAAGCTTACATCATAAGCTACAAGAAGATTAATACTGAAAAAACACACCAATTATCGGGGTATTATCCGATAATTGGTGTGTTTTAGTTTTTTATTTAATTACAAATACTACTATTCCCAAGCAAATCACAGCAAGACCAAGTAGTTTTTTCTTGTTGATTTTTTCTTTGAGAATTAATTTACTTAATAGTGCAACAAATATGTATTCAGATGCCGCCAATATCGGACCAAAAGAAAGTGGTATTTCTGTGTAGGCGAATATTGTGCAAAATGTTGCACCTAAAAATATAGAATATGAAATAATTACATACGGATTAAGATATTCTCTGATTTTATTTTCGTAGGTTTTTCCTGCACTTTTTTTCAGTAATATCTGTGCAATAGCTGAAACAAAAACACCAGCCAAATATATGAGTATAAATACTAATTTATTCATCAGACATCACCACTATAATTACTCCTGCTATTACTATTAATGCACCTACTATCATATTCCAGGTAATAGCCTCCTGAAAAATCACTAATCCCCACAGCAAACCCCATATTATATTAACTGCTTTATTACAAAATGCAGTTGTTAAATTAAGGTGCTTTAAAATCTGTTGCCATACAATAGCATAAACAAATAAATTCAGTAAAATTAATCCGTATAAAAAGCAAAAGTTTAAAGATAAAAACTCCTCTTTTGCTGCCAGCTTTGAACATACACCACTAAGCGAATAGACACATAAAAGTATATGTAAAAAGAGATAATATCTGGCATTACTCTTTTTTTCTTGATTTTCAATCTTCATCTGTACATTCCTCTTTATTAATTACATCTCTTACCTCATACTGTGGCATATTGCTTAGCAGAATATAAATTCTGCCTATATACTCACCTATAATACCCAGCATAAGCATAATAAGTCCACCTATGATAAGCATAATCGAAACTATTGAAGTAAAACCAACTGCAACATTAGGCAAAACCATTTTGCAGATAAGATAATACAGCATTGCAATAAAACCTAATATAGCAAATATAAAGCCTAGCATAGAGGCAAATCTCAGTGGTGCAATTGAGAAGTTTGTAAACCCCTGTAGCCACAGCTTTACTAGCTTTTTTAAATTATAATTACTTGTGCCTGCAAGTCTTTCTCTGTGCTTTATTTCAACATTTACAATTCTTCTTGTAATCTGCAATAAATAGCCACAAATTGAAGGGTATGGACTTTTATACTTTCTAAGACCCTCAATAGAAAGTTTACTTAGTGCAAAATAGCTTGTTATTTTTATATCCTTTGGTTTTCTGTTTGTAGCTTCAAGTAGCTTTGAATTGAGATTACTTGTTATTCTTTTAAATGCAGAATGTTTTTTCTGTGGAAAGCAAGCAAATACAAGGTCATTACCATTTTCTATCTCTTTAACCAGCTTAAATAATTCAGCTGGTGGATGTTGTCCGTCATCGTCCATAAAAACAGCGATATCACCATTTAAATGGTTTACAGCTGCCATTTGTGCAGAGCTTTGTCCATAGTTTTTCGACAAATCAACACCAATAATATTAGAATTTTCTTTACATAAGCTCTGTATAACCTCATATGTGTTATCAGGTGAATTGTCATTTACCAGTACTATTTCATAATCATATTTACTATTTTCTGCAAATACTTTTTTTATCTCCTCAACCACTAAAGGAAGTGTTTTTGAAGAATTATAGCACGGAATTGCAACTGAAATTAACATTTGTTATCTCCTTTTATCTCGTCTTTAAGAGCAAGAATTTTTTTAGCTATTTCTAAATCTGGCTTGCTGTTAAATAAATCAAAATTATCCTTAATAATCTGTGACGGTAAATTCCACCACTGGCTTTCAAGCAATATATTTATAACATCATCAGCAAAACGCTTTTTTATTGGCTTTGCTGGTACTCCTGCAACAATAGTATAAGGCTCTACATCTTTAGTTACCACTGCCCCTGCTGCTATTACAGCACCATCACCAACCACAACTCCACGACATATAGAGGCATTTGCAGCAATCCATACATCATTGCCTATAATGCATTTATCCTCAAATCGGTTATAGCCTGTTCTTCCGTTTAAAAATTCATAATCATTTGAATATAGAAAAGCGTGGGTAGTAACTCTTTCGTAATCGTGATTAGCTCCACCAATGCTTACATTCCAAGAAATCGAACAAAATTTGCCTATTTGTGAATACCAAGAGGTAAAATTTCTGCCTGTGTAGGTATAATCTCCCACTGTGGTTGAGTACATTAAAGC
>JAXJQK010000040.1:0-10072 GCA_036311185.1 Acutalibacteraceae bacterium
ACATAGTCATACCCATAATAAATTCCTCCAATTATAAACAATATTGATATCAAGAAAAATGTATGATACCAAAAAATATTTTGCATTTATTATGCCATATTTATTGATAAAAGAATGTAAAGTATGCTACAATTTGTTATATATCAGTATTATGAGGTGTATTATGAACAAAATTATACATAGTAGCGACTCTTTACAGTTACCAAAGGAATCTGACGAGCTTTTTAATAACCTTGGAACAGAAAAAAACTATAAAAAAAATACACCACTTTATTTTCAGGGTGAACAGGCTAACTGTTTTTATTACCTGAAAAAAGGCAGTGTAAAAATATTTTTTAATTCCATAGACGGTATGCAAAAAACCATTTCTATAGTAGGCAACGGTAGTATTTTAGGTGAAGCCTCATTTTTTGACCATATGCCAAGAATTTCATCAGCACAGGTTATTGCTGACTCAACCATAATCTCTATTACACACCAACAGCTTGAAGATGCCTTTGCAAAAAGTCCACAGCTTGCTATGCACCTTTTAAGGGTACAGGCACAATCTATAAGAATGTTATCTGCACAGATGTCTGGTATGGTATTTTCAAAGGCAGATTGCAGAATAGCAAATCAGCTGTTACAATCTAAAACCACATTGAATGGTGAAGTAATAGTAAACCTTACACACGAAGAAATAGGAAATCTTATAGGAGCCTCAAGAGTTACTGTAAGTAAAATTTTAAACAGCTTTGCAGAAAAGGGATATATAAAAACTGCTTACAGATATATTATTTTGACAAACCTAAACGCACTTGAGGAAATAGCCTCGGCTCAAGGGTGATTTTACTTATTTTTTATCAGGTACTGTAAAATCATATTTCAGCTTTACCGGCTTACCAGTCTGGTCTTTAAACTCGTTAGTACAAAAATAACAGAGATTTTTTCTTGACACATCTATATTTTTGAAAAAATATTTAAAGTTTCTCTTGTTGAAATGAAATTTAAACATAAAATATGCGTTAGCAAAGTACATGGCAAGTCCCAGCTGAAAAAAAGAGGCTCTTAGCTCCTTGTAGCAGTTTTGGTCTATAAAAAATCTTTTTAAATAGCCAAATGACAGCAAATAATCACTACTATTCTTTAACGAAGCTGTTTGAACTATACTGCCCTTTCTTATGGTATAGTAATACAACACCTTATTTATTACCACACCCTTATTCGCAAAATATAAAAGTCGTGATGTTGTTGCTATATCCTCATATCTCATTTCAGGAAATGTTATATTATGCTCTGTAAACAGGCTTTTTCTCCATAGCTTGTTCCATAGATATGACCTCATACAAAAATCAGAAATAGTGTGCTCTGCCATTTCTAAATTAGACATTACCTTTACTCGTGGCTTTCTTATAATAACTGGTCTAACTAAACCCGACTCTATATAATAAAGCCCGTAATTACAATGCACCACATCAGCATTATTCTCTTTAGCAGAGCTATATAAGTATTTAAGATAATTTACATCAACATAATCATCGCTATCTACAAAAGCGACATATTCACCCCTAGCCAAGCTAACCCCAAGATTTCTTGCAGATGAAACCCCCTTTGAGGTATTATGTACAAGCCTAAAATTTGAGAATTTCTTTTCAAACTCTGTTGCTATTTGCGGGCTGTTATCTGTTGAGCTGTCATCAACCATAATAACCTCAAAATCCTTAAAGCTCTGATAGCTTACAGACGACAAACATCTTGACAGATATTCGCCAACATTATATATAGGAATAATAACGCTTATAGCCGGTACACTCTCTTTCACAAACAACACCCCACTTTCTTTTAAACTAGTTTACCATATTAAGCCACATACAGCAATGCTATCAAACTATTTTACTCCCACTCTTTTTCTTTGTAAGCATAGAAAAAGGTGCACATATAACAATAACTGCGTAGTAGGTTATTACTCGCCACATTAAAAGTGCAGATTTCAGCATTGCAGTACCAAAAAACATACCGTAAAAGACTGAAAATGCAAGCTCTGCTGCACCGGTTGCACCAGGTAAAGGCATCATAGAAGATGCTAGTGTAACAAACGACTGTGAGCATACAATTTCTACCACAGTAGCTGAATTAAGCGAAAAGCCTCTGTACACACAATATGGTACAAGCATAATAAGCAATATTTGAACAAAAATTAAAACAAAAGAAACTATCATAAGTCTTGGCGATTTAATAAGAGTTTTATTACCCTGATGAAAAAGCTCTATCTGGTCACCAAGTTTTTTTACAAGTTTTTCCGGTTCTTTTACAAATCTGATTTTACTAAGCAATTTTTCTATAAGTCTTAAAAGCCAGCCTGAAATTTTGCTGTTGAATGAAGCAATCATTATCAAGCCTGTTATAACCACCTGTGAAAAAAAGCCTGCTATCAAAAACAACCATAGTAATGGTGTGGTTACATTTCGTATAAAGAAATCAAATTCTAAGGCTAATGCAAAAATAGTAAAGGCTGTAGATGTTATCTGATATACTAAAAACTTTTGTATTAAGCACGAGCCTGAATAGCCTGCATCTATTTTTTTGGTAGATAAAAATACAATCTGCATAGGCTGTCCACCTGATGCTGATGGTGTAATAGCACTAAAAAAGCTGCCTATAAATGAGCTTTTTATACCATCTAAAAATCTAAAGCCTTTGTACTCACGCTTAATATAAAGATACAGTAAAAATGAATCTATAATCATATTCCCAAGCTGACACAGCACAGCCATTGCCAACCAGAAAACATTTAGATTTATATTGGATTTTACCAAGTCAACAAGTCCATCATCAGAAATGCAAAAATATGTAACAAGTACTGCTGAAACCACTATAACAAATATATTAAAAACCATATTAAGGTTAAGCTTTTTTATCATCAACCAAACCTCCATACTCTCACATTATAATGCTATTACAGCTACTGCACATAAAGCAGTAGCTGTGTAATTAACTATTAGGATTATTCACTGTACCGATAATTATAGGTGCATTGCTTTCGTTATCTATTACAGCATATAAAAATGGTCTGTCCAGCTTTAATGTAGCCTTTGCTTTCTGATTGCTCTTTGTTACCTCGTCTTGAACAATATCTGTTGATATTCCGTTTTTGTTAACGGTTATAGTTACATTTTGTGTGTAATCATCTACAAATATATCCTCTGCAAAAGCCTTTGAGAAATCAGCGTCACTTGTAAATATGTTTTCCACATTCATTGACACTAATGCATCTTTAATACTTGTGCTGTTACTTACTGAAAACTCTGGCATACTTACAGTTGCAAAGCTTGTTGGAGAAGCACTTCTAGCCAAATCAAGGAAATTCTCTGTTGTAAGATCGGCTACATATTTTTCCAATGTAATTTCTTCATCAGGCATAACACAAAGCAGCTTACAAGGTGTATTTTTCATATCCTTAACAAAGCCCTTTGCGTGTTGCACTGTAAAGGTTCTTTCTACACTTGTCATATAACCTGTATCCACAGCTTTACCATCTGAGGTTGTAAATTTATCTGTTGACACATCTGCTTCCTCATAGCCATATAGCCAACTGTCACTTACAACAGCAGATGAATCAAGATACAGCTTATAGTCATTGCTTACAGCCACACCCTTTGTAGGGATAAGCTCCATTGAATTATCCTTTATAAGGTTGCTTATCAATGTAGGTGTTTTTTCATCTGTAAAATCTGTTTTATATGCAAAAACATTGTAATAGTTATCATATTTCTGTAAAAAGCCTCTTTTGGGTGCATTTGTATTTGTTACCCACATAGAATTTACATTGTAAATTCCCACATCTTCTGTATTGAAAAAGCTCATTCTCTGTGTAAGATAAGATGCACACTCGTTGATAATCTCTGTACTATAGGTTGATTTACCAAGCACCTTTTTCATCTGCTTTAAAGTATCGCCCGAAGCACCGTTTTCTAAAGCAGAAATACTAAGTGTAACACCCACAGGTGCTACAGCTGTATTTTTTGTAGCATAATCCTCTGCCCTTAGCAAATCCAAAGCCAAAGCTCCATTTTTATTTATATAGTTATCATAGCTCTCAGGCTTTTCTGTTTCGCCGTTAAAATCATATACTGGTGCTGAATCACTTTTCTGCACACTTGCTAAAAGGTCATTTGCCTTATCAACTCTATCAGGCAAAGTCTTTTCACCACAACCACACAAGCCTACTACTAAAGCACCTGCAACCAACGCAACAGCAGTTCTTTTGTACCAAAAATTATTCTTCATCGTTGTTCTCCAAATTTTCTGTATCTATATTTTCCTTTAGTTGGTTATACATTTCTTCTGTATCACCACTTGCCCATTTATCTTTACTTGCATATTCCTTTACAAGTGTTTCAGCCAACTCTATAATTCTGCCTGCCGAATTTTCTCGATAATTACTTTGGCAAGCCTTTTTCATTTCATTTAGTTTTTTAGGATTAAGCAATAAATCGTGTACAACCTTGCCACTGTTTTTCTTTGGTAAGCGTACAGCCATATTATTACGTTCAAGATAAACTGCATTGTCCTCTTCTTGACCAGGATAAGCCTTAAAAATAGCCATAGGCAATGTAGAAGCAATAGCCTCGCTTACTGTTAAGCCACCCGGCTTTGTTACAATAAGGTCTGCTATATACATATATTCGTTTATATTATCAACAAAATACAAAAGCTTTGTAGGCTTTATTCCGTTACGACCCGCATAAACCTTGTTTGATTCTCTATTTTCGGTAATTGTATCATCCTCTGCAAAGCTGTCGTCACCATATTCTTCGTATTTACCACTTTTTAAGGTTTCGTCATTTTCTTCATAAGTTTTATCAAGCATTGCATCAAATTCATCAAACAATCTTTTGTTTCTGCCTGTAACAACTACCATCTGAAAATCAGTATCGGTTTCAGCTATATCTCGGTAAATTTTAAATATATCTCTTACACCAAAGCTACCAGCCATAAGCAACACTGTTTGCAGATTAGGGTTAAGCCCCATTATTTTCATAAGCTCTTTTTTACTGTGTTTATTATAGAACACAGGGTCAATAGGAATACCGCTTACCTGTACATCACTTCTATCCACACCAAATTTTTCAAGTGCAGTTACCATTTCTTCATTTGATACTACATATTTATCTACACCCTCTTGCACATATAAAATGTGAGGTGCAAAATCGGTAATAAGTGAAATAACAGGAATATTCATCTTGTACTTTATTTTAAGTGCAGATGCCATATCAACACAAAATGCGTGTACACATATAAGCACATCGGGTCTAAATTCTATCATAAGTGGCAAAAGCTTTATTGCTAAAAGCTTTTGAACCTTCGCCGCAAGAGTTGTCATTTTTCTATCTTTATTTGTGCCATTATAAACAGCTCCATAAAAACCAGGTGCTGTTTTAGCCATCATTTCATATCCCTCTGAAACTGTTTTATTATAAAGATGCCCAACCTCCTCAAGTGTATCCACTACTCTTACTACATCATTCGGTCTATTTGCCTCTATGTATTTTTTCATAGCAGCAGATGTTCTCATATGACCGCCTCCGGTAGAAGCTGATAAAATCAAAATACGCAAAATACACCCATCCTTTATAAAAAATTCCATATTAATTATATCATACACAATCGACCTATTGCAACCAAAAAGCACCTCATCATTACCGTATAATTGTAAACATTCCGTTACGCTTTTTAACACTATATAAATATTACACAAAATCATACAATGTTAATTATGTGGTGTTACTTTAATACTTTTGTAAGAATTTTGTAGCATTTTTATTGATGATTTTTTACAATAATTATGTTATAATGTTTTAAATAGAGCGTATATTTAATGAGATAATTTCCACTGTGGAAATATATGTTTTTTATAATTAAGGAGTTATAAGAATGGCAAATGAAAATAATAAGAAAAACACTATGCCAACCTCGCCTGAGGAAAAAAGTACAGATGTAAATACCGTATCGGCTGACAAAAGTGTAGATACCTGTAATACTAAAGCTCAAAACACAAAAACCACTATAACAGATGAAGAAGCTCAAAGGGTTATGCAAGATATAGATGCTCTTATCGCAGAAGTTCGTATGCAATCAGAGTCTTCGTCAGGTGAAGCTGTTACAGCAAAGGACTCAAAGACAGAGCCTTTAGAAAACAATGAATCTGAAGATGAAATGATAGATATAGCAGAGCTTTCAGAAGCAACTAATTCCACAAAGGTTATAGCTACAGCTAAACCTGTAGCCGAAAACAAACAACAAAAAAGCTCCGAAAGCTCAGTAGCCATTGAACAAAATACAAATAATACCAAAAAAGAAAAAGGTAATCACTTGTTTGCTAAAATTTTCTGTGGATTTCTTGCTACTCTGCTTCTATCAGGTGGAACATTCTATTATATGTATAAATTTGTACCAGAAATAATACCAGTAGCTTCTACTGTAGATATACCGGGAGGTACTGTAAAAACACCTGAAGAAAAGGTTGTATTTTTAAAGGGGATTCAGATATCAGGCTTTGACGTTGGCGGAAAAACTCTTGACGAAGCAAAGTCATTGTTAGCATTAAGAGGCACAAGCCTACTTCCTGAATTAAATCTTACTATAAGCTACCAAAGCGAAGACCATATCTATAAAAACGATGACTTTGAATTTACATATGATCTGAATGGTGCTATTGAAAAAGCATACAAGTACAATCAAGAGGTTATCAAATCAGGCTCTAACGATATTATGTCACATAAACCTACAGATAAAAGTGCTAAGTTAGACAAAGAAAACAGCACAATAAACTTTGAGATTGACTACAAGGTTACACAGTCATCAGTACAAAAGCTTGTAAAAAGACTTGCTAAAAAGGTTGATGAGCCTTGTATAGAGCCTCACGTTTCAAAATTTGATACATCACAATCAAAAAACTCAAAGCGTTATACCTTTAAAGAGGGTTCTGAAGGTACTGTAATAGATCAGGATGAGCTTATAAAATCTGCTATGGACGCATTTAATAATGGCGAAACCGAGATTTTCCTTACAGGTACAGGCATAACAGATAAACCAAAGCTAAAAATGGCTGATGTTAAAAAAGCTACAAAGCTGATTGGTAAATTCAGCACATACTCAACCAATACATACAATGCTAACCTAAATATGGCTCAAGCATTAAAGGTTATAAATGGTACTATTCTTGAGCCTGGCGATACATTATCATTTAATGAATGTACAGGCGACAGTAACCAAACCTCTAACGGTTACTACCCTGCCGGTGTAATTTCCAGAGGACAAATGACAACCGGTGTTGGTGGTGGTATATGTCAGACTGCTACTACTCTTTACAATGCCGCTATTATGGCAAATATGGAAATTGTAGAGCGTGAACCACATCTATGGTGCTCTTACTATGTATATGGTGGACTTGATGCTACAATTGACTGGGGAAATATTGACCTTAAATTAAAGAATAATTCAGATTATCAGATGTTCTTCAAATGCTGGATGGACGGTACACAGCTTAATATAGAAATATATGGCTGGCAATCATCAGAATTTGACGAGGTAAGAACAGAAACAGAGCTAGACTGGTACTCAAGCGACTCATACGGCTACAATGCATATAGAGTATTCTATAAAAACGGTAAAGAGGTTAAAAGAGAAGACCTTCCTTATTCTGTATACAGCCTGTCAAATGGTGGTGGAATAAGAGGTGCCGACCCTGGTGATGTTTCTAAAAAGCTAAAACAACCTGAATAACACATTAAAATCATCAAACACAAAAAGCTCTCACACAAATACACAGTGAGAGCTTTATACTTAGTTGAATATATGAGGAGAATTTAAAAAATGAATAGCCTATATAATACACATCGTAATCTACAGGAATCATCCTATCTTGACACAAACAAAAAAACTAAGCCAAGCACTCTTATATTTATGGGTGTAGTTTTTTTAATAGTTGGTATATTATTAACCATTGTAAATTTCTGCGAATATCAAGACTACCACGCCATAGCAGATGACGGAAATTCTACAACTGCTTATGTCACCAACGTAGAGAGTAAAACCACAAAGACCACCACCAGAAGCAGACATAGAACCAAATCAGGTAGACGAAGAAAAAAAACAACAACAAAAACCTATTATTATGTAACTGCTACATATACAGTTGATAACCAAAATTATTCCATCGACTTCAAAAGCGACTCATCTTACTCACAGGGCGAAACTATTACTGTTTTCTATGAAGAAGGAAATCCTTCGAATTACGTTCGAGAAGGCGATGACGGTGACTCACTAGCATTTGGTATTGCACTTACTATTTTGGGTGGTATATTCGGTGGTATAGGCTTAAAAAAATATCGTGACGAAAAAGACCTTAAAGCTATGGGCTTACTGTAAGAGAAAAAATTGTCATAAATTAATCACTTCACTTTTATGGAAAAGAAAATGGAAATTTCGAACAAATCAAAAAAATCTCTTAACCCTAAATATGAAAATTTGTTATATTGGGGTGGTGCCTTATTTTTTGTGCTATTCGGCATTATATTTATTTTGGGAAATCATAGTGCAGAAGTAAAATACAACACTTTACTTGAAGATGGACAATATACCTATGGCAAAATAACAGATGTAACATATTATAGTGGCAACCATAAAAATCGTGGCTCATATTCCATATCAGGAACATACACTGTATATGAACAGGTATATAGCATTTACTTTTCAAGTGGCAATAGAATGACGGAAGGCAGTATTGTTAAGGTTCTTTACGATGCAGAAAATCCTTCTAACTATGTCTTAGAAAAGGATAGCTTTACACTCGAATACATATTTGGAATTATTTTTCTAATTATAGGTATCTTAGCATGTATTTTCGCTTATAAAGTCACTGCTCCACCAAAGGATTTTGATATAATAAGACCTTATAACGCTATACCTGTTCAATCAGAAAACACAACACATTTTGACAACCCAAGAGATGTTTGGCATTATGATATTACAAATCCCGAAAAAAACAAACAACCTTATAGAGGCAAAAATAATTACACCAAGAATAAATCAACAAGAGTAAATATAGGAACAACTGCTTTTTATAACAGAAAAAAGAGATAATGATAAAGGCTCTCACAGACAAAATCTGTGAGAGCCAATTTTTATATCTATTTTATTAATTCTTTAAGCTCTGCATAGGTGCTGGGATTCTACCCCCACGGTTAATAAACTTAGCTGGAGATTTCATATTAACCTCCATTACAGGACCCTCGCCCAATAGTCCACCAAAGCTTAACTCATCGCCAGCCTTTTTGCCTATAGCTGGTATAACTCTTACAGCTGTTGTCTTTGAGTTTACCATACCAATTGCCGCCTCGTCTGCAATAATAGCAGAGATAACCTCAGCAGGAGTATCACCAGGAATATTAATCATATCCAAGCCTACAGAACATACAGCTGTCATAGCCTCTAGCTTATTAAGTGTTAAACAGCCTGATCTTGCCGCACTTATCATACCAGCGTCTTCGGTAACAGGTATAAATGCACCCGACAAGCCACCAACGTGTGAAGAAGCCATTACTCCACCCTTTTTAACTGCATCGTTAAGCAAAGCCAAGGCAGCAGTTGTACCAAAGCAACCACACTGCTCAAGACCCATTTCCTCAAGAATATATGCAACAGAGTCGCCAATAGCAGGAGTTGGTGCAAGTGAAAGGTCTACAATACCAAATGGCACACCAAGTCTTCTTGAAGCCTCCTGAGCAACCAGCTGACCTGTTCTTGTAATTTTGAATGCTGTCTTTTTAATAAGGTCTGCAACTGCTGAAAGGTCGCAGTCACCACACTTTGAAAGTGCCGCACGAACAACACCAGGGCCAGATACACCTACATTTATTTCACAGTCAGGCTCACCAGGACCGTGCATTGCACCAGCCATAAATGGGTTGTCCTCTGGTGCATTACATAGTGCAACCAGCTTAGCCGCACCAATGCAATCTCTGTCTGCTGTAAGCTCAGCTGTTTGCTTTATAATTCTACCCATCATCTTTACAGCGTCCATATTTATACC
>JAXJQK010000041.1:0-13080 GCA_036311185.1 Acutalibacteraceae bacterium
AGATGTTTTTCACAATATTCCTCATATGCTTTGCAAAAATCATCTACATCACAGAAAATTGCCAATAGTTCTTCCATTTAAATCTGTCCTTTCTTTGCTATGGTCTACTTTCTTTTTTATTTTTCATCGAACTCACGTTAATTTTAACTTTTCTTCTTTTGCTTTTCTTATCGCCATATTTAAAAATCCTCCTTTTAATGAGAATTATATCCCATTAAAAGAAGGATGGGTAGGCGTGCTTGGGTTGACGCTTACGATATGTCTTGATAATAGTGGCTTTAAGGAAAAACAAGCTAAGATGATTTTTGAGTCTATAAAAGCTATTCTTGAGGGAAAGGTGCCATAATAGGATATAATTTTATTATTCATCTATTTACCGAATAGCCGTGTTTAACGATAGGTCATAAGAATCTTTGGTTAAGTTCCGCGAGTGGCACAAAAAACAAACAAGAAAGCGTTGCGGGATGGGGTTTATACTCCTAAACTGCAACGCTTGATTTTTATGTTTTTTACCCGTAAATTACCCACAAAATAAAAGATTCCAACACCATTCAACATACATTGTGTTAGAAAAGTGTTAGAAATGCTGATTTTTACAAGCTTTTTGGCAAAAAGAAAAATGGCTTAAACGCAGTATTTAAGCCATTTAGTGTGGTTGCGGGAGCCAGACTTGAACTGACGACCTTCGGGTTATGAGGGTGTTTTATTATATTTAGTACTGTTTTGCAATGTGTAAAAAATGGCTTTATTATGCGATTTTTAGCTTTATAGCTGTAGTCCTATTTATTCAATAGTAGACAAAAAATAGGCTTGTAGTAGACAAATAGTATACAAACAGTAGACAGAAAAAGACCTATAAAAACCTACTTACAGCTACATACAATTAATTTAGAAATATGCGTTAACTTTCCTAACCCCTCGGTAAAATTTAGAGTGCTGTAAAAGTTTCTGATGTACCCCCTTGGGTGCATCGGATACTACAGAAAACTACAGCTGAACAGAAAAAGACAGCGACCGTATAGTCACTGTCTTGTATGTATGGTAATATTTGTAATACCCTAAAGGTATTCGGCTGTTTTGGCTACCCTAAAAGTAATTAGAGGTTTTAGAGTCCTTAAAAAGACTATCCCGAGATTTCGGAGTCCCTAAAAGGGGTTAAGGTGTTTTATTTGCTGTACCCTCTTGTATAAGGCTCATAGCAAGAGAAAAGCCTAAAATAAAGCCACCGTGTTCATAGGTTGCTAAGCCTGATGTAAGAATGTCACAGGCTTGGATTTCTCTACCGTGCTTTAATTCCTCTAAGGCTTGGTCTATTGCCTTTGAGGTATCATATTCTGCACTTGATGTAATAGGGTGCTTAGCATATGCGTTACTGTTTATGTAATCGTAATATAGCTGTGTAATCTGTGGGTAATTGCTTTCAAAAAAATTGTTATTCATTGTAAAATCTCCTTTATATAGTGTGTAATAGCAATGTTGCGTATGTTAGTAAGCTGTTATGCCATTTGCTTCAAAAATCTGCTCCATTTCGTACAATAGCTTTGATACTGCGTTAATCTTTGCACGGTTACGGTTATACTCCCACGCTATGGAGATAACATCATCAGGGTTTGAACGGTCATAGCGTGCAAAATAATCCTCGTCTATCTCCTGTACAAGGTATCTAATGCAATCAAAGCACAATGCCACATCTGTTAGGTTGTCCTTATGTATTAGGTTGTTATTTGTTGGTGCTGGTGCAGCTGTATTGCTCATATCTTAAAATCTCCTTTACTGTGCTTGTGGGCTTGTTTTGAGTGTTGCCCCTGTATCTCTTATAAATAAACGATGTACAAGGGTGTAAGCTGTTTTAATTAGCTTAAGGTCCTGCATAGAGCTTAAAAGCTCTATAGCAAACTCCTTATACTGCTCTTTCTGCTGTTCCTCTGTCAGCTGGTCAGGTGCGTTCTGCACCTGTGTATTATTTTCCATAAAAATACGCTCCTTGTCTTGAAATTGTGGATAATATCAGCTATAATACAGCTGTAATATGTTTTGTGAGAGCCTCATACAGCACTAACCGACTAAAGCCGTGCTGTATGGGCTTTCTTTTTATGCTGTAAAGGCTATTTCTAAGCCATAAGGTAAGTTTATAGCCTTTG
This sequence comes from Acutalibacteraceae bacterium, assembly GCA_036311185.1. GTDB lineage: Bacteria > Bacillota > Clostridia > Oscillospirales > Acutalibacteraceae > CAG-964. Next base: position 2,142 of record JAXJQK010000041.1, read on the forward strand.
TTTTAACTGCTCTGTAATGGCTCTTAACAGCCTTACCAGCGTTTAAAAGAGGTGCAATAAACATTGCCATTGCTCTTGGTAGGTAGCCCATAGTGTAAGAGCCTTTGCCTTTAACTGTTGCTACTACTGCCACAGCATTGGTATCAGCTGTATTGTGTTTATCTCTTACCAGGGCAATGCTAATGTCCTCGGCATTGTAATGCTGTAAGTGTTCGATTGCTGTCTGTCTTTTAGCGTGCGTAACACCTGCAACTCGTGTTATTACCTGTGGTAGCTTAACCATTATCCACGCTTCAACCATTGCCATAGAACGGCTGTAGCCTTGCTTTACTAAGCTGTTAGCTATTGTGCAGGCTTTCTGTCGTAGAGTTTTGATGTTCTTTTTCATATCCTGTCGCTCCTTTCTGTGTTCGGTTTGGTGTGTTGTCCTAACCTTTGATTATATTATACACTGTACCCAGTGTAATTACAATAGGTAATATCAACAAATGTACTGGGTACAATTTGTATATTTTTACACTGGATACAGTACAGCTGTTGTGCTATAATAAGGATAATGAAAAAGGTGCTTTTTTAGGAGGTGTCAAGATAATGGCAGTAAACAAATATACTGAAGCTCGCAAAAGAGCAAATGAAAAATACAACGCTAAAGCCTACGATGAAATAAAATTCAGAGTACCAAAGGGCGAAAAGGATATTATAAAAGCCCACGCTGACAAGGTGGGTGAAAGCGTGAACGGATATATTAAAAAAGCCGTTGACGAAAGAATGGAACGAGAAAGCACAGAATAAATATAGGGGAGTAAATCAATGGAAATACGATATTCTAAAAATTCGTTGAAGTTCCTTGCAAAGACAGATAAACCCACAATAAAAAGAATAACAGAAGCTATAAAGGGGCTTACATTAACTCCACCCGAGGGAGATATAAAGCCAATGCAAGGGTATAATGACGGTAGACAACGATTGAGAGTTGGAAAATATCGAGTTATATACAAGTATGATATTGACGGAAATATTCAGATTGTATATATTATTGATATAGGCTCAAGAGGTGATATTTACAAATAAAAGGGGGTCAATACTATGTCTGAAAAAACTATGCAAATAGCTGAAATGGTTGATATGTTACCAGAGCAGGACCAGAACCTAGCTTATGAATTGATTAAAAAGCTGGTTCTTGCTTGGGATAGCGATTTTACAAAAGTAACCCCATCAGAGCGTAAGCAAATAAATGAAGCTGAAAATAGTGGTTACATTTCTGAAAGTGAAATTGATTGGGATAACCTGGATAAAATAAATTTAGATTAATTCAGTTGTACAGCTGAAAAGAGCAGATAATTACTTGATGTGTGGTTATCTGCTTTTATTTATGCCTAAAATCGCCATAGGTCAGCTGTACGGAGTTTTTGCTGTAAAGTGGTGTAGTTTTATAACTAAAAATAAAAACGCTGTATAGTACCTTAAAACCAAAAATAGAGCTATGCTGTAAAATGCAGTAAGAATTAAGCACTGGGGCAAAATGTCGGCTTAGTAGATTCAGTGTAATACAAAAACAGGGTGTAAATAATTTAGCTAGAGAATAACTTTGCAATGTTTAAAAAAAATTGCATATCATATATAAAAAATAAAAAGTATTTTTTTATTTATGTTAGTTTTTCGATATATTATTCAAATTTTTGTTGTTATTTTCATTGATTTTTCATCTATCTTTCAATGACGATTTGTGCTACACTAAAGTAGTAGATAATAATTATTATAATTAATCTACAGTTTAGATTCGATGTGAGTCTTAAAAGGAGGGGGAAAAATGGCAGATATATTTGATATAGCTCAATGGTTTTTATCACAAGATGATATGACTCATAAAAAGTTGCAAAAATTATGCTATTATGCTCAAGCGTGGCATTGTGCCTTGTATGATGGCAAACCTTTCATTAAAGAAAATTTTGAAGCTTGGGTTCATGGACCAGTCTGTCGCGAATTGTATGCTAGATATGCAGGATATGGTTGGTTAGATATACCCCGAGCAAGCAATAATGATGAAGTGTTCACAGGTGACGAGTTAGATATATTGAATGCTGTGTACGGTCTTTATAAAAAATTTGATGGTGACCAGCTTGAAGCGCTTACTCACAGGGAAGCTCCTTGGAAAAATCAAAGAGTAGGTTTGCAACCATATCAATCATCCACAAACGTTATTAGTATAGCTGATATGAAAGATTATTATTTGTTACAATATCAAAATGCGCAAAATGATTGAATTACCAGAACCACAACAATTAGATAAATACGGAAATAACAAAAGATTTACAATTCCTCTACCTAACGAAGAGCGTGTTGACCAGTTTTTTAAATTTTCGTTTGAAATGTTTGATAGGGAACATCCGTTATTTAATTTGGGGAGTAAGGAACACTCTCCAGTTGCCATTTCGGGGGAATGGTTTATCTCGTTTTTTGATTGCTTAAAAGAAGTTTCTTCAGTGAAAATTAGTGATTTGCGTAAAGATATCCACGAATTACATCCTGTTGATTGGAATAGTAAGAATATTAATGCTAAAAAACCATCAGGGCATGAACAACTGGATTATTGGCAATTTAGATTAAACAAATCGGATGGTCGTGTAATAGGTGTAAAGATAGATAATATTTTTTATGTTGTTTGGTTAGACCCATATCACAATTTAGTGGATTCGGAGGGATATGGGAAAGCAATATATTATTATCACCCTTTAACTGCCTATGAGGTTTTGCGAAATGAAAAATCAGAGCTTGAGAAAAAAGTAGCTGAATTAAAGCAAGATATAGAATTTTATGAAGAATGGGCAAATGAAAATAAATAACCAATTTTAACAGCGAGGTAAATAATCCTCGCTGTTTTTATATTCATATTAAAACAGAAGTTTAGCTAAACGGGCGAATAAACCCCACATTTCAAATGTTGCCCTTAAAGGTCGGATTTTAAATCGTACCCTTTGAGGTAATGCTTACAACTGAATTACTCCAACATTTACCAACAATCACATATAGCTAAAACAGCCACATATAAGCTTTGTATTGAGTTTTTTATTTTAAGGGTGAAATTATATGGCTGACTGCTCAAAATTCAGCAGTGCATAGCTAAGTGGGCAATACACGCAAAAGAATAGCTATTAGCACGGTGAGGGGATATTTTATCCTGTCATACAGGTAGGGTATGAAACGGACACCACCCACACAGGATAGCTACACTATATTGCTTGTATAAAGCGTTGTGTCTGCCTGTTCTCGGAGTTCGCTCGGGGTTCATTTGTACATCAGTTGTAAAATTGTATTTACTGGCGACGAATTTCGTCGGCACTAATCTTAGTAAAAATTAGTATTTTTGCAAATCAAAATGGTTTTAATCTCAACATTTATCAACATTTTAGTTTTAATGGTTTTATACCTAAGCATTTCTAAGCATTAGTCAAGTATTAGTCAAGCATTTCTAAAGGGGGCGATTTCGACCAGTTTAAAAATAATGTCAACATTTCTCAACATTCCGATGTAAAACAGTATAGCATTTAATAGCATTTACAGGGCTTTTCAGGGTGTGGGTATAGTCTGATGGTTTTACAATTTTTAACCCTATGCAGCTGCAAGGTTAGCATTTGTTAACATTTCTGTTGCTCGGATTTGAGCAATAGAATATTTGCTTTTTCACTATTTCGGGAAAAAGCGTTTTCTAAAATCTTAGAAAGCTCTTGTGTTCTCTCGGCTTTGTCTAGGCTTTAAGTTGTAAGGTCAACATTTGTCAACAATCTGAATGTCAGGTTTTGTCAGGTTTCGCTCAAAATGAGCTAAAGCTCTTACATTCTCTTACATTTTGCTGAATGTTAGGTTTTGTTAGTATGGTGTGATGGGTGTCTAAATTGGACAGTCATATATGTGGTCATCTGAAAGATGATTGCATAGCTGTCTGATGTCGTGAAATACGACGGTATTCTTTAGCTACTGGATAATTGCTTTAGGACTCCGCAAAATTGCGGAGTCCTCTAGGAAAATCTAGGAATAAAAACAGGGGCAGTTAATAACCACCCCTTTACAGCTGATATACGCACCTGAAAGCATATATCTGTATATTCGATTTTAAAGCGTTCTAAGCGACTTTTGTTTTTGACCTAAAGTTAATCAAAAGAAAATCAAAAGCTCAACAGAAATGAAATTTAACCCACTTATGAGCGTTTTAAGGTTTGTTCTAATCTAAAACGATAACTGCAACTGTATAAATCGCTTATTGTGTCGGCTGATTTCTCGCTGTGGGTCTGCATATATTCGATAAAGGCAACCAGGAATATAGTCTGCTCCTTGCCATAGCTTATATATTCGCCTTTTCTTCTGCGTTCTGCAAGGTCTTGCATAATGGCATAGCTTTCGGGACTGCGTTTCCACTGGAGTGTTTGCAGGTCGTTGTATCTGCTGTGATAGTGTCTGTCATAATCGTTGTAAAGCTGTTTTAAAGCCCTGTTACGCTCCAGTAACCTCAAGCCTTGTCTTTTCCTTTGGGTTACAGTTTGAACCGATACACCCAGCCTTTCGGCTTGTGTTGACAGGTTCTCGCCGTTGAAATAATATCCGGTTATAATTTCCCTTAGCTTCTCGGGTAGTTCGGCTACTGCCTGCCATACTCGTTCTTGCAGGTCGGTAAGCTCTGCACCCTCGTATATCTTGGGGCTTTGCTTGTCGGGCATAAGGTCAATTATTTCTACTTCCTCGCCCTCTGAATTGCTCACAGTGCGATTATATGAATATTCCTGTAAGCGTGGTGTGTTCATTCCTTTGCGTTGTCCTCGGTCTATGGTCAGCTGTATAGCGTTCATAACTTGAAATTCTAGGTATGTATTAAACTTCAAATCCTTTTCAGGGCTATAAGCGTTTACAGCATTTACCATTGCAAAATAACCACACTGGAGAATATCATCAAAATCAATGTCATTAGGTAGCTTTCGCTTGCTTGCGTGCTTGTATATCAGCTTATGTATTAATCTGCTTGTCTGCTCCCACAGTGTAGCATAATAGCGTTTATTACCCTGTTTAATAAGCTGTGCCAATTCTTCATTTGTCATTGATTACCACCCCTAAAAGCGTTATAATTAAATTATTGCTTGGGACTGCTCTGCTTTTGTGGGGTGGTCTTTTCGTTTATGTGATGCAGCTGCAAGGGGTGCATATTTTAGCTTGCTTTAGCAATATATCAGCTACTAAGCAAAGTGAATTTCAGGTATAAGCCTGATATTTGCTGAAAATCTCGATTTTTCCTGTGCTGTATAAGGTGCTACCCCTTTAACAGTTGCCCTAATAATACAATGGCTGAAAAGGTAGGGGGCAGGTGCTAAAGCTTTTTGCAAGGTCTTTGCAGTTTGTAAGGGTGTTCTTATGTGCAACTGCAAGGGGTGTTTTAACTTGCTTGTTCTCCTAAAAAGTCTAAATCTTCGTTGCTGTTTACTGGTCGTGCTATTGTGTTTATATCTGATTGCCCGATTTCGATAAAGCGTTGAAAGTTAGTAATAAACTTAAACTCCAGCACTCCAGTTGCACCGAATTTGTGCTTGTCAAGGTAAATGGTTGTGTCTTCAGGTTCGTGCTCTTTGTTGCTCTTGTCCTGAACATAAGGGCGATGTAAGAGCATAATATAGTCGCTATCCTGCTCAAGCCCACCACTTTCTTTAAGGTCTGACATAGTTGGTCTATCCTTGCCTGCTCGTGTTACCTGTGACAGATTAACAATAACTGCACCTGTTTCCTTAGCACAGGCTTTTAGCTCTCGTGATATGTAGTCGATACGATGTCGTGGGTCGGTATAGCTTGTTTGTGTGGCTACAATCTGAATGTAGTCAATAATAACCAGATCAGGTTTACAGCTGTTTATTTTATTTACTATTTCTTCAACTGTGCTTATATTGTCGATTATTGTCAGATTGTTTCGACAAGAGTCAATAGCGTTAACCATTCTGTTGCTTTGCTCGTCTGTAATACCTTTAATGTGTTTTTGCATTTTAGAGTAATTAATGGTAAGTATATCAGACAGCAAACGGTCAATTAACTGCCCTGCACCCATTTCGAGTGAAAACACTAATACCTTTTTGTTATTGTTCGCTCTTGCTATATTAACTGCAAAGGTTGTTTTACCAACACTGGGTCTTGCACCTATTGCAACCAACGAACCCTCAACAAATCCACCATTGAGCTTATTATCAAGATGTGTAAATCCAGTAGATATGTATTTAATCTCTTTGTCAAAATTCTCAATGTATTGCTCAAACGCATTTTTACTATTTTGATTTTCAGGCGAATTATATTTTTCAAGAATTTGTTTCAATTGAATAGCTGTAAGCACACCCTGCTGTGTAAGCTGTGTTACTTCTTCGTTCATCAGTCTTGTGCGAGCCTGTGCTGTGAATTTCTTTAGAGTGTCACTATTAATTTTAAAATTCAAGTTTGGATCTTGTGTTATGGCGATACAATATCTTTTCTGCTCAAGAGTTAATCCTGTTACCAACGCTTGTATATCAGCTTTAGGATATTTCTTATATTCTTTAAATAAATGCTTGTATATTTCTTTAACTGTGTTGTTGCTGAAATAATCAGCCTTTACTGTAAGTGCAATATTCTTTCTGCTCTCTTCCACAGACAGAAATGCACCTATTATTTCATTTTCCAAATGAGTTGTTTCTAGCATTTTTTATCCACCCCATTTCTTTAATCTTTCTTGCCAGTTTTTAAAATCATCTTTCATAATTTCGAGGTAAGCATAAAACCCACTAGCTTCTTCGTATGACTTGCCAATCTTATCTCCATAGCTTATAACTGTATCTCGGCTAGGTTTTCCGTTCGCCTGTGGTGTGCCATCAGGCACAGCCACACAGAGCGAATTTTTTTCTATCTGTGTGTGGGTGTGTGCGTCTTTGGACGCACCACCCACATTATTTAAATTATTTAAATTATTTATGTAGGAGCTACTTTGCGTACTATTGCGTGTGCTGTTTCTTGTGCTATTACGTGTACTATTGCGTGTGCTATTTTTTAGTACACCACTACTTTGATACTGGTCATAATTTACTATTGTTATTTTTGTGAATTTGCTAGTAGTTTCACGCTTAATAGTTCCACATTCTTCAAGCTGTTTTAAGCATTTCTGAACAGTCATATGGTTTAGTCCAGTTCGTTCTTCAAGTTTGCGTATGCTTGTTGTAAAACTTCCACGCTCTATTTCTACACCTCTATATTTCTTGCTTTCATAATTAGCTGACAGCAGGCACTCTATAAGCATTACTGTCATAGTTGGGTGTCCGTACCATTCCCATTCTCTCAATTTCCTTGATAGTAATATATAGCCATACTTTTGATTTTCGCTATCCATTTTCAACCTCTTTTACTCGGGTGTTCCACGCTTTTATTGCACTATCACAAGCAGAGTTGCTCCAGCCTATTTCAGCTGGTTCACATTCGCTGGGGAATGTTTTTCCTTGTGCTCCACACATAGAGCATTTACAGTACACAAAGTAATAACCAGTTTTACAAGAGTAGTTTTGCCAAATATTAGCTTCTGCTCCACAAAATGGGCAGTTTTTAATTTCGTTTTCCATATACACCACCTTAATAAACTTTTCTAATTTTGCCATAATTGCGTATATTTTTAACTGCCTTAATATCAGCTGTATTAGCTTTATTTTCGGCTACAGGTGCATAATAGTTGCCCTGCTCGTCCACAGCCACAGCATTGCTGATTGAGCCTTTACAGCTTAAAAAATCAGCCATTACAGTGCAGTTAATTAAAATCTTCTTACCACAACGGATACAAGGCAGTTCGCCACTGTGTACCCATTGCCTGATAGCATATTCAGCAATGCCAAATTCCTTTGCACATTGCTTTATGCCTATAACTCTAGGAATTGTGTATTCCTGTATTTTAGGGGTATAGCTATCCATTGTTTACCTCGCTTTCTCTACTTTACAAATAAGTACAAAAAGCGTATAATAAAGCTGAATAAAATGCGTTGTTACCCCATTTGCTCACTGGGTGGCTGTTTATCAGCTTATTTACGCTTGTTTGTTCGGGTGTCCTCTTATCGGTTCAGTATTGCCGTACTGACTGGTAAGAGGATTTTTTTATACAGCTGTAACATTGTGATTTTGTGCCATCAATGGCACATTTTCAAGCTGTTTGCTTTTGCTGTGCCAGTTCGTCAATAATGGCAAATATGTGTGCTTTTTCTTCCTGTGGGAGTTCAAAGCGTAGCTTTCGGGATAGATTGCTATCGTATATATGCAATGCACCTGCTACCTGCCACAGTTTTATGCCTTTGGTTTTTGCATATTCTCTGATGTCTGTATTCGCTTTCATTTTTTCACCTCTCTTGTTGCTTTGTTAATATCAGTGAATTAATTCACTATACTTTATATTATAATGAATTTTATTGTTGCTATCAAGTATTTTTTAAAAATTTATTGACAAATAATTTGTTAAAGTTTATTATGATAACAACAATAATTTAAAAGGTGATGTTATGGAAAATACAGGCTTAGATATGCAAACCTTTGCTGAAAGGTTAAAAACAGCAAGAAACGACAAAGAAATGACACAAAGTGAGCTTTCAACAGCAACAGGACTTTCAAAGGCTATAATATCAGCCTATGAAAATCCAAAATCTAAACAAGGGGCTAATCCATCTATTGCTAATGTTTTACTATTAGCAAATGTTTTAGAGGTTTCTATTGATTGGCTATGTGGTATTTCTAATTCAAAAGAGCCAAATAAAGGAGATAATATAAGCACAAAAGATTTTTTATATGCTGTTACTGAGTTTGTGGATAATTCAGAAGCTGTATTTTTTGATGAACGTGTATTATATGATACAGATTGCAGAAGTATAGAGTTTGCAATAGAAGCTTATTGTGATATTGTTTTAGTGAATTTTATAAAAGACTATCAAGCTGTTAAAAGTCTAAAGAACACTATTCCCGATACTTACAAAACTGTTCTAAATGCAGTAATTGACAAATATAGCGAAAATGAAATAAAAGATTTATTTAACGGTCCTGACGGGTTACCGTTCTAAAGGCAGGTGAACCCTAATGGCAAGCATAACAAAGAGGGGTGACAGCTACCGTATAACTGTAAGCTGTGGCTATGACACCAACGGTAAAAAGCTGACTAAAAACTGCACCTGGAAGCCTGACAGCAAAATGACACCTAAGCAGATAGAAAAGGAGCTACAAAGGCAGGCTGTACTATTTGAGGAAAGGTGTCGCACTGGTCAGGTATTGCAGAGTAATACACGCTTTGCAGAGTTCGCAGAGGAATGGCTAAAGGCAAAGGCTGACGAGCTACGACCACGAACCTATGACAGATACATTGCAATGATACCAGTAATAAACACAGCCATAGGACATATGAAGCTAGACAGAATACAGCCACACCACCTGCAGGCATTCTATAAGAATCTGTCAGAGGACGGAATAAGACAAGATATAAAATACACCTGTTGCATTGATTTGAAAGCATTGTTAAAGGAAAAAGGCTTAACAGTAGCCTTTTTCTCTAACCTCTGTGGAGTATCTCAAACCACATTAAGATGTGTATTTAAGGGTAAGAATGTGAATGAAAGCACAGCTAAAGCTGTTTGTAAAGCGTTGAATCTGAAAGAGAACATCACATTCAAGGTTGCAGAGGACTGCAAAACAGTTCTTTCTTCTACCACGATACATAAGTATCACGGGCTTATATCGTCAATGCTGAATACAGCTGTTGAATGGCAGTTGATATATTCAAACCCTTGTAGCAGATTAAAGCCACCAAAGATAGAAAAAACAGAGCCTAAGTATCTTGACGAGGTGCAGGCTGTGGAGCTTTTGGAGTGCCTGGATAATGAAGATATGCAGTTTAAAACAGCTGTAACAGTGCTGATATTTACAGGCTTACGCAGAGGAGAGCTTTTAGGGCTAGAGTGGCAGGATATAGACTTTACACACAATGTTATACATATTCGCCGTACTTCCTTGTACTCGGCAAAGCGTGGCATATTCGAGGACACAACAAAGAATGATACATCACACAGAGCCTTGAGCGTGTCAGCTGATGTTATAGAACTGTTGCAACGCTTTAGGGGTTGGCAGTCAGAGCAAAGGCTAAGGCTAGGTAGTCAATGGAATAATTCAGACAGAATATTCACAAAGTGGAATGGCTTGCCGATGAACCCCGACACACTATCGGCAGACTTCAAGAAGTTTCTAAAAAAGAATAATTTGCCTGATATACCACTTCACGGATTACGACACACAAATGCTACACTTCAAATTGCCAGTGGTGTACCATTAACCACAGTAGCCAACAGGCTAGGACACGCTAACACAGTAACTACAAGCAAGATATATACCCACGCTATACAGTCAGCAGATGAACAGGCAGTTGCAATGCTTGATAGCTTGCTGACAGGCAAGAAACAGAAAACACAGAAAACAGGTTGAGTTATATAACCAATCGTTTTGATTGCATTTAGTTGCATAAAAAAATAGAGGTATCTCCAAACGGAAACACCTCTAAAAAATTCAATTATTACAGCTGTATGGTATACATTTTTATACAGTAGTAGACAACCAGTATACAAGCGTAGTATACAAATAGTAGACAAGGGGATAATTCTGCCCACAAAAGAAAACAAGCCCAGTAGTAATTTTTCGCATACTACTGGGCTTTTATGTGGTTGCGGGAGCCAGACTTGAACTGACGACCTTCGGGTTATGAGCCCGACGAGCTACCATCTGCTCCATCCCGCGATATTTAACTTGCTGTGTTTTTCACAGCTTCATCATTATAACCTATCGCAATATATTTGTCAACACTTTTTGAAAAAATTTTTTAAAAAAATTTATCCCTGTTAATCTTACTTGATTTTAAAGCTGTTTTAGTCTATAATAT
>JAXJQK010000042.1:0-9352 GCA_036311185.1 Acutalibacteraceae bacterium
CAAATGCGAACGACAGACTTACTGCATCGCATCAAGAAATCTGCTTAATGCTGCTCGGTTCCCCGCCTGACATGGTTCACAGCACCCAATCGTACAGGGCCTGTCGTTCACATTTACATAGGAATTAAAATTCTGACTTGCTCAGTTTAACCGCCAAATGCGATTGTATCGTTATTATACTATAACCAATCATAAAAATCAAGTGTTTTTATGAAAAAACACTTAAATATACTTATTCATAATAATATCAACAAATTTTATTGACAGTTATTGTTTACTGTGTTAGAATGTGGTTAGATTGGTAACGAGAGGATGTTTTTTTTGTTAATAGTATTTTGATTAAGAACAGTTTATAAAAGCATATAATTTGTTAATAGACAATTAGTAACTGAGTGCTTTTTTCTGTTGCTTGGTTTGTTATATGCTTTTAATATTTTACACAGCTTTAAACTAAGGTACATTTATGTACCCTTGCTGTTATTCCTGTCTTATTCAAATACTATATTCATATTCCTTTTATATATTTGTCGGTAGTAGAGCTATTGTCTATTATTATCGGCTTTTAATGAGTTATGTGCAGAGTATTTGTTTAATTACAGGTACTCTGCATTTTTGTTTATATCCCAATGTATAAACAAAAAAGCAAATATAAAGCAACGTTTATAAAGCTGATTACAGGGTTGCAAATATGGGTTGAAAAAATCAAAGTGTATTGTTATTTGATTGTATCTTAACATATATTTATTAGCAATTTATCAATCTTAATTCAAATAAGGAAACGAGGGATAATTATGATACAGGTAGAAAACCTAACAAAGGAATTTAAAAAGGTTGTAAAGCAACCGGGAATTGTAGGAAGTGTAAAATCCTTATTTAATCCAAAATCAGAAAAGGTTCTTGCTGTAGATAATGTAAGCTTTTCTGTACCAAAGGGTGAGGTTTTAGGATTTATCGGCCCTAATGGTGCAGGTAAATCAACAGTTATTAAAATGCTTACAGGTATTTTAACTCCAACCTCTGGTCAATGTGTTATAAATGGTAAAATTCCACAAAAGGATAGAAAAAATTATGTGCGTGAAATAGGTGTAGTTTTTGGTCAAAGAACACAGCTGTGGTGGGATTTACCACTTCTTGAAACATACAGCGTTCTTAAAGAAATTTATGAAGTACCTGATGATAAATTCAAAAAGAGAATGGATTTTTTAAACGAAGTACTTGATTTAAACTCATTTATAAAAAGTCCTGTACGCACACTTTCACTTGGTCAAAGAATGAGAGCAGATATCGCAGCTTCATTACTTCATAGCCCTAAGGTTCTTTTTCTTGATGAACCTACTATCGGCTTAGACGTAGTTGTTAAAGACAACATACGAAAGGCTATAGCACAAATAAACGCAGAGGAAGAAACAACAGTTATTCTTACAACACACGACCTTAGCGACATTGAGCTTTTATGTCAAAGAATTGTTATGATTGACAAGGGTAAAAATGTATTTGACGGAAATCTGCAAGAGCTTAAAAGTAAATATGGACAAATGCGAGAGCTTTGCTTTGAAACAGATATCACAGAAAATATTGCAGAAAGACTTTCTTATAAAGAAAATTTCAAGGTTGCAGATGATGATATCGAGCTTATACCTGACGGAAATAATGTTAAGGTGCGTTTCAACAGCAATAAAATAGCTGTAGCTGATATGCTTACACATACTCTTAATAAAGTAAACGTTAAAGATATAAACGTAAAGGATGCTGACATTGAAGAAATAATCAGACGCTTATATAAAGAAGGAGTGGCTGAAAATGCGTAGATTTTTTAAAATTTACAAGCCATTTGCTGGTGCTGGCTTGCAAAGCTTTATGGCTTATCGTTTTAACTTCATTTTCTTTATGCTTGGTGAAATTTTGAAATGCTTCATAATGTATTTTATATGGAAGGCTGTTTTTGAAAGCTCAAATAGCGACACCTTTATGGGATTTTCTATGATTGATATGACAGTATATGTTTTTATATCATTCTTAACAGGCTATCTTACATATAGCGATGGTGCATATGCCGTTGGTGAAGAAATACGTGATGGTTCAATTTCTATGCGAATGATAAAACCCGTAAGCTTTGATATGACATTTCTCTTTACAGAGTTAGGACAAAAGCTGTTGGTAACTGCTATTGTACTTGTTCCTATCTGTGTATGTGTTGAAATATACAAGTTTGTTGTATCAGGCTCTGTTATGTTCAACATAGTTAATTTTTTATTATTTCTTATAAGTGTAACACTGGCTTACTTAATCTCATTCTTCTTTAATGTATGCTATGGATTTTTAGCCTTTTTCCTAAAAAATCTTTGGGGCTCTAACATACTTAAAGAGGTTATAGTCGATTTCTTATCAGGTGCTACAATTCCACTGGCATTTTTACCACAGGCACTAAGTAATGTACTTTCATTTTTACCGTTTGCTTCTTTAAGCTATACACCTGTTATGATTTATATGGGAACATATTCATACCAAAAATCACTTGCATTAATAGCTGTACAGCTATTCTGGGTAATAGCCTTTTGGGTAATCAGCAAGCTTATATGGAGTGCAGCTGTAAAAAGACTTTGTGTGCAGGGTGGATAATTCATAGAGATTGTAAATAATTTTGAAATTGATGAGGTGATTAAAGTGATAGACGCTTCAACTTTTATAAATCAGTTTTTGCAGACCTTAACCGAAAGCTTTGGAGAACGTATATGGTTTGTTGGCTTACAAGGAAGTTATGCTCGTAGCGAAGCAACAGAAACAAGCGACATTGATATTGTTGTAACACTTGATAAATTATCTGCATCAGATATTCAAACCTATAACAGTATATTAAACACCTTACCTCATAGAGAATTAATTTGTGGTTTCCTTTCTGGTAAAAAAGAAATTTTAAATTGGGAGCCTTCTGACCTTTTTCAGTTTTATTATGATACAAAGCCTATAAAAGGTAGTCTTGATGAATTACTGATATTGATTGATGATACTGCTGTTAACAGAGCAATAAAAACCGGTGTATGCAATATCTATCACACCTGTGTACATAATATGCTGTATGAAAAGAACGAGGAAATTCTAAGGGGATTATATAAATCTGCTTCTTTTGTTGTGCAAGCAATATGCTTTAAAGAAACAGGAAACTATATTAGTCGTCAAAGCGATTTACTGGATATTGTTTCTTCTGAAGAAAGAGTTATCGTTGATACTTTTCTCAGTTTGAAAAATGGTGAAACAATTGATTTTCAAGAAATGTCTGAAACCTTATTTAATTGGTCTAAGAATCAGATTGAAAAAACAAAGTAAAAAACATATTCAAATTTATATTTAATAACTCAATATAAAGGAGGTTTAACAGATTGAAAACTTTACGAAGAATGATAAGAATGCATCGAATTTTTATAGCTCAGGATTTAAAAAAGATGATGGAATATAAAATAGATTTTCTTACAGGTGCGGTTAGCTTTTTACTTGGGCAAGCTGTAAACATTGCATTTTTATGGATAATCTTTAGCCAAATACCTGAGCTTAAAGGCTGGGATTACAATGAAATTATATTCATATACGGATTCTCACTTTTACCAAAGGCTTTAGACCACCTGTTCTTTGATAATTTATGGATGGTAGGATATTCTATTGTTGCAAAGGGCGATTTCGATAAATATTTAACACGACCACTAAACCCGTTATTTACAGTAATTGTAGAAAGATTTCAGGTTGATGCATTCGGAGAGCTTATAGTAGGTATTGCACTTATAGCCTCTACTATAGGCAAAGTATCTATTCAGTGGAGTATACTGAATGTTCTGCTGTTTTTGCTAATACTTCCATTCGCTACACTGATATATACAGGTATAAAAATCATAACAGCGTCACTCGCATTCTGGATAAAGCGAAGCGGACAGATAACCCATGTATTTTATATGGTAAATGATTTTGCAAAATACCCAACTACCATATACAATGGTTTTATCAGAACTGTAATTACATATATTATTCCGTTTGCTTTTACAGCCTTCTACCCTGCAAGCTATTTCCTTACAGGAGAAAATCCACTGTTCAACATAGGGCTTACAATCGTAATTTCCTGTGTTTTAATGCTGATATCTGTATTGGTATGGAATAAGGGCGTATCTGCCTATGAAAGTGCAGGCTCTTAAATAATTCCTATTTCTACCTCCCCATCTCTGCTGTGGCTATACAGCAGAGATGGGGAGCTTTTTATCCTAATCAGACCTGTTCGATAACCTTCAAAACGCTGTTTGAGCGATTTTTTATGATTACTGAACAGTTGTTTATTGAACTTATTGTTACATATTCCCGAACAATTCTTACACTATTTGACAAATATTTATTATTGATGTATAATACGCATTGAAATTTTATATCGAGGTGTAACTCAGTTTGGTAGAGTGCTACGTTCGGGACGTAGATGCCGCAGGTTCAATTCCTGTCACCTCGACCAATATCGCCACCCAAAAACTTGTTTTAACCTTTTTTATTTTTTATCGTAAAATTCCTCCTTTTATTTTAGGTAATGCGTCGCCAAACACATTCCTATTATACTAGGAGGTTTTTTCTTTTGCTAAATTCTTTTATACTCTTCCTTTTCAACTGGTGGGTATTTCCATGCCCGCCTAATACTGTTTCTATTTTAACCAGTGAATAAGATTTCAAGTAGATTTTTTATCTGACGAATAGCAAAACTGACACCTTATAAGGAATGGCTATGAAGTCAGGTGAAAAATCTGACAAAAATATATCTACCTGTTAGAACAGAAATAGAATAGAGCTATCAAAAAAATAAAGCCCCCTCTCGGAGCTTTATTTACAGTCTGACACACCATAAAAAGGTGTGTTTTTCTAATAATAGGACATTTATACTAGAGCTTGCCTGCGTAATCATCCTCGTTCTAAGTAAATTCTGCTCGATATTCTATTCTAGCGTTCAAACAGCCCCTAGTATTATTCTAAAAACATTTCTGTTGAAAGATATCTTTCACCTGTATCGGGTAAAAGTGCTACTATTATTTTTCCTTTATTTTCTGGACGATTTGCAAGCTCAGTTGCTGCAAACACCGCTGCACCAGAAGAAATACCAACAAGTATACCCTCTTTTTTCGCAAGTGCTCTGCCTGTCTTAAACGCATCTTCACTTTCAACTGCAATAATTTCATCATATACTTCAGTATCCAATGTTTCAGGTACAAATCCAGCACCTATGCCTTGAATTTTATGAGAACCTGCAATACCCTTTGATAAAACAGGTGAATCTGCTGGTTCTACAGCTACAATCTTAATATCAGGGTTCTTTTCCTTTAAATATTTTCCAACACCTGAAATTGTACCTCCTGTACCCACACCTGCAATAAATATATCAACCTTACCGTCTGTATCCTCCCAAATTTCAGGACCTGTTGTTTTAATATGAGCTTCAGGATTAGCAGAATTAGTAAATTGGCTTGGGATAAAGCTATTCGGAATTTTCTTTGCAAGCTCTTCTGCTTTTGCTATTGCACCCTTCATTCCTTTTGCACCGTCAGTAAGAACTACTTCTGCTCCATAAGCTTTTAAGAGATTACGACGCTCTATGCTCATAGTTTCAGGCATTGTAAGAATCACTCTATACCCCCTTGATGATGCAACTGCTGCAAGACCAATACCTGTATTGCCACTTGTAGGCTCAATAATTACTGAGCTATTATTTAAAATCCCCTTTGTTTCTGCATCATCAAGCATAGCCTTGGCAACTCTGTCTTTAACACTACCTGCCGGATTAAAATATTCAAGCTTAGCAAGAATTGTTGCTGAGATATTATTATCTCTTTCGTAATTTTTAAGCTCTAACAGAGGAGTTCGACCTATAAGGTCTGTAATCTTTTCAAATATTCTCATAACAATTATCCCCTTTAATTCAAATGTAATTTTTATTATTTGCTCACAACATTATATAAATACATATGTTATTAATAATCAACTTCACATATCAACATTTATTACAATAATCTTTATTTAATAGGTTTGATTATATCATTGCTTTATATTACTGTCAATCTTATTGCTTTTGTAAGCTTATACTAATTCCTAAAACGATTATGAGTTAAGGACTCCGTCCTTAAAACCTGCAAGGGCGTTGCCCTTGACCCAAAAGCCTTTAAAAAGGCTTTACCCAAACTTTAAGTTTTGGTTTGTGCGTAGCTCGATAAATCCCAGTTTCTCTATCTCCTTCAATAAAAACGGTTTCAAACTCGCTTGAATTTGAAACCGTCAAAGTAATTCTATTTAATTATTACTTTAAGTAAGTTGTTGTGTCACCAATTTTACCACTGATACCCTTGTAACCGTTTGAGCTTAATACATAAACACGGCAGTTACCCTTACCAGGAGCTGAAACTGATAGAGAACCATTTGATACTGTCTTCTTGTCACCTGTTACAGCGTCAATATATGTACCATTTGGAATACCTGAGAATGTAGTACCATTTGTTACAGCTACACAAGCAAAGCTCTTCTCGCCTGTTTCTGGATCTGTATAACCACGCTTGAAGCACATATCGCCAACATTTGCATACTGACCCTTTTGTAGAGCAGGTACAGCTCTTCTAATCTTGTTAAGCTTGATTAGGTGCTGTGATAGTGTGCTGTTTAGTGTTGACTGTACTGTACCACTAGCTGTGTACTCACCAAAGTCAGAAGCTGTTACACTACCTTCTAGGTGATCTCCGAAGTAAGCACGACCTGTTGTGCTTAGAGGCTGTTTAGGACCAACGTCGATTGGCATACCCTTAGCAAACTCTATCTCACTACCATAATAAACACAAGGAATACCACGGAATGTAAAGATTAGAGAAAGGTTCTCAGCCCAAGCTTGTGTACCTAGGCTATAACGTGTGCCTTCCATACCGTCTGGACCGTAGTCGTGTGAATCAACATATGTTACATTCCATGTTGAGTCGTTCATATAGTCATCCTCGTTAAGAGCTGCTCTATAAGCACTACCAGCATCCTGGAAGTTCCAGTGCATTGTAAAGTCAATTACACTTGTACCGTTAGCCTTTGAGTAATCTGGTGTATGGTAATCGTTACCATTCAAGTAAGCGTTCTTACTTGTTGGTAGACCCTCTGGACTTCTATGAGCATTATAGTGAGCAATAGATGTCTCAATGTTAGCTGTTGGATGTGAATTATTCCAATTACCCTTCCAAGCACTCTCTGTTTCTGCCCATGTAAAGAATGCTGGTGAGCTTGATGGAATGTTGTGGTTCCAAGTTTCACGAACTCTAGAACAAACCTCACCAAAGATGTGGAAGTTCTCAGCCTTTAGGTCATCGAATACTGGGAAGAAAGCATTGTTAAGTGTCCAACGGTTGATGTGCTTTTCAGTATCAAGACGGAAAGCATCAACACCTAAGTTTGCGTAATCAAGATATGTATCTGTGATATACTTTGCAACAACTGGATTTTCTGTGTTGATATCTACACAGTCACCAGCCATTGCACCCTGCTGTTCAATTGAGCTTTCGTAACCCATACTCTTTTCTCTATGGTAGTACTCATTCTTGTTCACATCCATATCTGAGATATGACCCTTCATTGTATCAAGTCTAGCCTGGAACTGAGGATCACCATCTGGAAGGCTACTATAATTTGGATAAGCCTGATCAAGTAAACCACCTTCGATAACCTTCATACAACTTACTTCGCCGAGATCCTTAATTGTCTTATATTCCTTTGTGAACATAGGAGCAAGAAATGGATCACCGAAGTTACCTGTGTGGTTCCATACAACGTCCTGTACAATTTTCATACCCTTATCATGTGCAGCAGCGATAAGGTCTTCATATGTTGTATCGCTACTTTCATAACGAGGGTCTACTGTTGCCATATCGAATGAATGATAACCGTGATAGTCGTAACCACTTGCGTTAGTAACTACTGGTGTAATCCAAATTGCACTAAATCCAAGTGCTTTTAGATAGTCAAGCTTTTGGATAAGACCCTTAAAATCACCACGCCAAGCTGGGTCGCTGTCTGGGTTGTTAGCATGCTTATCGTCCCAACAGTGAACGTTATTATTCTTGTCACCATCATAGAAACGAGTTGTAATTACAAAATAGATTGAATCTTCACGAAGATCAGTACGCTCGTAATCATCGTGTTCGAATGAATTGTTTGTATACCACTTATTATTGTAGTACCACCAATCACCCTGTGATCTCTCTGTGTACTCTCTTGTAAGCTCTTTAGACTGTACACCATTCTCAACAAACAAGAAGTTAATCTTTGTTATATCTTTAAATGAATATGTGTACCAGCTACCATCAGATCCACCAACTGCAGATGTATCCTTTTTCATAGCTACACCTGGATAATTTGGTGAATTTATATTTGTTGGTAGACTATTCCAATAGTAGATACTTGGAGTTGTTTTACTTGTGCTATAGTAATGGATAGTAATACCACTGCCAGCTGAAGATTCTTCAACATCAGTTGTTGCGGCATTAGCACTAATAATACCACAGGTTACAACCATCATAACAGCAAGTGCTATTGAAATAACTCTTTTCAAGCTATTTATCTCGCATTCCTCCTTATATTTTTTCTCTTACCTTTTAGAGCCTGTAATTTAAATATTACAGGCTCTTTAGGGTTAATATCTCTTAGATTATTACTTTAGATATGTTGTTGTGTCACCAATCTTACCACTGATACCCTTGTAACCATTTGAGCTTAGTACATAAACTCTACAGTTACCTCTACCAGAAGATGAAACTGATAGTGTACCATTTGATACTGTCTTCTTGTCGCCTGTTACAGCGTCAATGTATGTACCATTTGGAATACCTGAGAATGTAGCACCGTTTGTTACTGCTACACAAGCAAAGCTCTTCTCGCCTGTTTCTGGATCTGTATATGCACGCTTGAAGCACATATCACCAACAGATGCATACTGACCCTTCTGTAGAGCAGGTACTGCTCTTCTGATCTGGTTAAGCTTTGATAGCTGCTGAGCTAGAGGCTTGCTTAGTGTTGACTGTACTGTACCACTTGCTGTGTATACACCAAAGTCAGAAGCTGTTACGCTACCCTCTAGGTGTTCACCGAAGTAAGCACGACCTGTTTTACTTAGAGGTAGTTCTGGACCCTTATCAATAATCTGACCAGCCTGGAACTCGATCTCTGAACCATAGTATACACAAGGAATACCACGGAATGTAAACATCAAGCACATATTCTCAGCCCAAGCCTGTGTACCACCGTTGTAACGAACTGTCTGTGATGTATCAGGGCTATAGTCGTGAGAGTCAACGTATACAACGTTCCATGTTGAGTC
>JAXJQK010000043.1:0-10733 GCA_036311185.1 Acutalibacteraceae bacterium
CTTTACTAGTGGAGCGATTTCTTCTAGAAGAGCCTTAGCCTCCTGTGGTGTTTTATTCATTTTCCAGTTACCAGCGATAACTGCTTTTCTTAGTTGCTTGTTCATTTTTAAAACTTCCTTTCAGATGTAATTTCTATAATAAGCATTATCTGCCTTGATTATGTGGATTAACAGGCTGATAATTTTGGTTTTGTATAGCTTGATTATTTTGCACCTGTGGTGGCATATTTGGATTACCATAAGGCATTGCCTGTGGTGGTATATTTAGATTACCATAAGTTGTTGCTTGTGGTGGTATATTGGGATTGTAATATATTATCTCTTGATTTTGTTGCAATGGCTGAGCCTGCAACATCATAAGAATATGCTCTACCTTGGATTTCAGCATAGACTTAGGTATACAACCAAAAAATCCGTCAAGTCCCATTTCTCCCACATATACTCCAGGTAACAAAGCAAACTTTATCCACGCTTCAATAATATAAACATTATTTTGATAATTAAGCTTTATGCACTGCGGTGCTACTAATAAGCCAACACCCTTTTTCCAGTAATTTTCGCCATTTTCTGTTTTTATCTCAAAGCCTTCACTTATAAGATAAGACGCAAAACAATCATTTACCTGTTGTGGTGGACAAGGAGTAACAAAGCTCATTGTATATCTTGACATATTATCTCCTTTGTAAAGCTATAAAATATATTTTAAATAAAATTAATATATTATAGCTAAATCCTAGCAACAAGGGCGGAAATTTTCCGCCCTCATATTTTTTATTCACAACCAATTACTTAGTAATTGGTTGTATTACTTTTGTTAAATTATTTATCTGCAATAGCAGCAATACCTGGTAGAACCTTACCCTCAAGATACTCAAGAGAAGCACCGCCACCTGTTGAAATGTGGCTCATCTTGTCAGCAAAGCCTAGTGTTGTAACAGCAGCAGCAGAGTCACCACCACCGATAATTGTTGTAGCATCTGTTTCTGCAAGAGCCTCTGCTACAGCGATTGTACCAGCTGCAAGTGTTGGGTTCTCAGATACGCCCATAGGACCATTCCATACAACTGTTTTAGCTGACTTAACAGCGTTAGCAAATAGCTCACGAGTCTTTGTACCAATGTCAAGACCCTCTTTGTCTGCTGGTAGATTTGTAGCATCGTGAACCTCAACCTCTAGTGGAGCGTCGATTGGATCAGGGAAACCATCAGCAACTGTTGTGTCGATTGGTAGTAATAGAGTCTTGCCTAGCTTCTCAGCCTTAGCCATCATCTCATTACAGTAATCGATCTTGCTGTCATCTACAAGTGACTTACCAACCTCGTAGCCCTTAGCCTTGAAGAATGTATAAGCCATACCACCACCGATGATAAGTGTATCGCACTTCTCAAGTAGGTTAGAAATAACGTTTAGCTTGTCTGCAACCTTAGCACCACCAAGAATAGCAACAAATGGTCTTTCTGGCTGCTCTACTGCATTACCAAGATAGTTGATTTCCTTCTGCATTAAGTAACCAACAGCTGTTTCCTTAACATACTCTGTAACACCAACTGTTGAGCAGTGTGCTCTATGAGCTGAACCGAAAGCGTCCATTACAAATACATCAGCTAGAGAAGCAAGCTCTTTGCTGAAATCTTCAACGTTCTTTGTTTCTTCCTTACGGAAACGAGTGTTCTGTAGAAGAACAACATCGCCATCATTCATAGCCTCTACAGCCTTTTTAGCGTTCTCGCCAACAACCTCGTCATCGTTTGCAAATACTACCTCTTTACCTAGTAGCTCGCTTAGTCTTACTGCAACTGGAGCAAGTGAGAACTTCTCCTCTGGACCATTCTTTGGCTTACCAAGGTGTGAGCAAAGTACAACCTTACCACCATCGTTAATAAGCTTCTGAATTGTAGGCAAAGCAGCTGTAATTCTGTTATCGTTTGTGATAACGCCCTCTTTTAGAGGTACATTAAAATCGCAACGAACAAGAACTCTTTTGCCTTTTACGTTAATGTCATCTACTGTAACTTTGTCTAGAAAACCCATTCTAAAAACATCCTTTCAAATATATTTAAGTCTGTCAACTGTTTTTTCAGTTGGGTTAAAGCAACTTAATACAAATACATTTTATAATAAAATGCCTTATTTTTCAATACTTAGCAGATTTTATTTGCGTTATTTCTTCAAAAATGATAATTTCAATATTATTCTGCGTCCCAGCTATAATCTCTTAAACTACCTTTACATAAAAGCTGTGGATAATCCCACTGTCTTAATGTTTCGTAAACAGCAATAGCGACAGAATTTGACAGATTAAGGCTTCTTGCCTCGTCTATCATAGGAATACGTACTGTTGTTTCGGGATTATTATGCAAAAGCTCCTCTGGTAAACCCTTAGTTTCTCTGCCAAATAGCAGATATGCACCGTCAGGATATTTTACATCTGAGTGTATATGCTGTGCCTTTGTGGAAAAATAGTAATATGGGCCGTTTGTTTTTGCGAAAAAATCCTGTATATTGTCATAAACAGAAATATCCACTAAATCCCAGTAGTCAAGCCCTGCACGCTTTACAGCCTTTTCGCTTATACTAAAACCCAGTGGACGAACAAGGTGAAGTCTTGCACCTGTTGCAGCACAGGTGCGTGCAATATTGCCTGTATTTTGTGGAATTTCAGGCTCAACAAGAACAATATTAAGTTCTGCCATAATTTTATAATTTCCTTTCTCTGATAAATTATTAAAAGCTGTACAAAATAATAAAAGGAAGTGAATTATCATTAGTAACGAGCTTTATCTTATAAAAAATCTTTTGTCTGTTTTCACTTTGTATAGGAGGTGTGAAAAGGTGACAAAAAACACAATGAGCGTTGCAAAGGGTGTGGCTGCTGTTGTTGCAACTGGTGTTGTAGTTGGATATGTAAGCAACAAGATAATGCAGAAAAATCCAAAAACAGTAAAACGCAAGGCAACCGACGCAATGAACGCAGTAAGCCAGATTGCAAGCGATATTTCATACTTGCTTAAATAACCTAAATTTAAAATGCAGAAAAGCAAATTACACCTTGCCTTTCTGCATTAATTTTATCACTATTTTGTTGTAATAGCAAATTTATAGTAAAGTTTCTTTTTTATAAGCTTTATTGCTAAATTTAAAATTAGCAATAAATTAAATTATTGAAGAATAATTTTTTGCATAAGAATAGCATCTAATACTGTAATCTCGTTGTCACCATTTAAGTCAGCAACTGCAAGCTTTTCAGCTGTTAATTCTACATCATCAACGGTATATTTAAGCACTTGAATAACATCAATAATAGAAATCTCACCGTCACCATTTACGTCGCCTTGTACTGCTGGCACATAGTTGTAATGAATAGTTGCATTTGTAAGGCAATCATTGTAATGCTTTTTTTCAATCAAATCCCAATCAGCTTTGCTACCTGTGTAATATACATCACGAAGGCTATCGCAACGCTCAAATGCAGAAATATCAATACAAGTAACACTATCTGGAATTGTTACGGTGGTTAAATTGCTACAATCCTCAAACATATGGGTTTTAATAGTAGTAATACTATTTGAAATTGTTGCATTGGTTAAATTGCTACAATCAGAAAATGCATAATAACCAAGATATTTAACACTGTTTGGAATTGCTATGCTGGTTAAACTGTTACAACCAGAAAATGCATTATTACCGATAGAGGTAACACTGTCTGGAATTTCTACGCTGGTTAAATTATTACAATCATCAAATGCATTATAAGCAATAGAAGTTACACTGTCAGGAATGGTATAACTTCCTGCTTTTCCATTTGGATAGCAAAGCAATTCGGATTGTTTTTTATTAAACAACACACCATCTATTGAAGAAAACTTAGTATTATCCTTTGAAACCTCTATATTGTTTAAACCACTGCAACCAACAAGTGCAAGATCACCAATATAAGTAACGCTGGCTGGTATTGTTATATCGGTTAAGCTACTACAAGCTCCAAACGCACGGCTCTCAATAGTATCAACACCATTCGAAATTGTTATATCAGTTAAGGCAGAGCAATAATAAAATGCATAGCCCTCAATAGTATCAACACTACTTGGTATTGTTATATCGGCTAAGCTATAGCATTTATAAAATGTATACTCTTTAATATCAGTAATACCATCTGGAAGTGTTATATAGGCTAGACTCTCACACTCATTAAATGCATAACTTTCAATAGTAGTAACATCGTTTGGAATTACTATATAGGTTAGACTAGTGCAATAATTAAATGCGTAACTTTTAATAGTAGTAACACTGTCTGGAATTACTATGCCGGTTAAAGCTATACAACCACTAAATACACCATCATTAATAACAGTAACACTGTTTGGAATTGTTATGTTAGTTAGACCACTACACCAATTAAACGCATAGCTTTCAATAGTAGTAACGCTGTTTGGAATTGTTATGTTGGTTAAGCTATCACACCCACTAAATGCATAAGCACCAATAGCAGTAACGCTGTTTGGAACGACATATTTATCTGATGATTTTCCTGCAGGATAGCAAATTAATTTAGACTTTGTTTTATTAAACAACACACCATCTAATAGAGAAAAGTTCATATTATTTGATGAAATTTTTATATTAGTTAGCTTATCACAATCAGCTAACGCACCGTCACCAATAGTAGTAACACTGTTTGGAATTGTTATATCAGTTAAAGATTCACAGCCTTCAAACGCACTCTCGCCAATAGTAGTAACACCGTTTTGGAGTATTATATTACTTATTTTATAACTATAAGCAAACGCTTCCTTTCCAATAGTGTTAACACTACTTGGGATTGTTACATTAGTTAAAGAATCACAATTTTCAAACGCACTCTCGCCAATAGTAGTGACACTATTTGGGATTGTTATATTAGTTAAAGATTTGCAATAACGAAATGCATAAGCTCCAATAGTAGTAACACTATTTGGAATTGTTACACTTGTTAATTCATCATAAAATGCAAATGTGGAATAAAGCTCCAATACAGGTAGACCATTTATAGAGCTTGGTATTTCAACCTCAGTCATACTTCTGTCATAGCCTGTAATTTTGTAACCTGTTCCGTCTTTTGTTAGCTCGTATGTCCAGCTACCATATTCATCTGTATATGTAGCATCACTTGCTACTATACTTGTTGTTGCAGCTGACGCACTTAAAGGAATTGAAGCTGTAGCACCTAAAAGCATTGCACCTGTTAATAAAACTGAAATTATTTTTTTCATTTTACGTCCTCCTGATTTTTTGTATAATTTTATCAAAATATTAATGTTACATTAGTGATATTGCATATTAAATATCCTTTTTTAACACTAATCTATTAATTAATTTTAACAAATATTTACAGTTTGTCAACATTATTTATTTGACTTATTACGATAATCGCACAATTAAACAAAAAAATATGTTAAAACACTCTAAGCAAGCATTTTAACATATTTTAATAAAGATATATATTATTTTATCACTATTTTGTTGTAATGGTAAACCACACTATAAAATTAACAAAAAACACAAAACTTAAAACAACAAATATTAAATATCATAATAAACATTGTTAGCATCAAAATAATTTTCGTCAAAGCTTGCAGTTGTAAGATCAACATATATTTTTCTATCCTTAATATATGTTCTTACAGGCATAGGATTAATCTCAAGCTGTTCATTATTCTTTGCCAGAAATGCAAAACCGTCATTCATCTTTAATCCTCTTACTCTGAAAAGGTCAGTCTCGTGTTCAATTGACAGTTCACATACAAACATTACCCCTGTAAATGTTGAGAAATAATCCTTTCGATATGTTGCACCTGTTATATATGAGTTACACAACTGTCCTAGCTCAATAACTTCTTTATTTCTTGAACACTGTATGCTGTTAACAATGTAATTTATCAAGGCTGTAACTACACCCATAGAAAATATCAACAGAAAAAATGCTGTACACTCTATTATGAATCCCATAATACCAATATGTTCTACTCTCTCTTTGCGTGACATTATAAATATAAATGTAAAAATTATTGCAAGTACAAAACCACCCCGCAATGATTTCTTTGCGTTTTCGTTGTTATCATAATAATATTCAAGTTTCATATTGTCTTACCTTATAGTTCCTCCGCCAACTACATACTCACCGTCATAAAATACTACGGCTTGTCCTTTTGTAATGGCTCTTTGGTTTTGCTCAAACTCTACAATAACCTTGTTATCATCAACAGGGTGGATTATTGCTGTAGCTTCCTTTTGGCTGTAGCGTGTTTTGGCTGTAACCTTTATGTCTGATGTTGGTTTGTCTATGGCTATCCAGTTAAGGTCATCTGCTACCAGTCTGTTTGTAAATAAATCAATATTTTCGCCAAGTGTAACAATATTATTCTCTGGGTTTTTATCAAGTACGAATATAGGGTGCTTATAGCTTATTCCTAAGCCCTTTCTTTGTCCTATTGTGTAGTGAATAATACCCTTATGTTTACCTAAAACTGTACCGTCCTTGTAAACAAAATCTCCCTGTGGAGTGGTTATACCCATTGTATTTTCTAAAAAGCCTGCATAGTCACCGTCTTTTATAAAGCAAATATCCTGACTATCTGGCTTGCGTGCATTTATAAGGTTGTGCTCTTCTGCAATTTTTCGTGATTGCTCCTTTGTTAAGCTACCAAGTGGAAAAAATGTGTGTTTAAGCATATCCTGTGTAAGCACATACAGCACATAGGTTTGGTCTTTGGTACTGTCGACTGCTTTTTTTATAAGTATTCTTCCGTTTTGTGCAACCTCACGCTGTACATAATGACCGGTAGCAATATAATTGTAATCAAGCATTTTAGCTCGCTCAAGCATTTTACTGAATTTTATATATCTGTTACAGTCAATACAAGGGTTAGGTGTTTCACCAAGCTCATAGCTTTTTGCAAACTTATTTATAACCTGTTCCTTGAATTGGTCGCCAAAATTAAAAACATAATGGTTTATACCAAGCTTGTAGCACACTGTACGTGCATCCTCTACGTCATCAAGTGAACAACAGGTTCTTGTATTATCATTTATTCCGATATCGTCATTGTTAAAAAGTCGCAATGTAGCACCATCAACCTCATAGCCCTGCTGTAAAAGCAATAAGGCTGTCACAGAGCTGTCTACACCGCCACTCATACCAACTAAAACCTTTTCAGGCATAGTGTCACCTCGTTTATTGTAAATCTGTTTATAATTACTCTATATTATTTTCTACACCACAGATAAATAAATATCCTGCACTGTTTTCTTTTATTGATATTGTTGCAGATAAGGTGTTTTCACCCTTCTTCAATCCATTTTCTTCTTTAAAATCTTCATTGTAAGTAATAGTATATTTTACAGGTATATTGTAAATTTTATCTTCACTGTTTTTTGCGTTTTTAAAATCAACATCTATTATTTTACAATCGGTAACTGTGTCAAAATAATTTGCAGTATGTGGTTGATTATGCTCGGAATTATCGGCAAATTCCAATTCCATAGTAACACAATCGTTATATGTTAGTAAATCGTGTGTGCTATATGAAAACGCCCACCTATCCATCAGGGTAGCAATCTCCTGTTGTTTATCTTCTTCTATTATAGAGCTTTCTGTAATATATGGGCTGGTAGGTGTAGTTTCTCCGCCTTCGGTATTACTGCAAGCAGTTGCTGAAAGTATTGAAAGTGCTACTAGCACCGCTAAAATTATTTTATTTTTCATTCCTGTTCTCCTTGCAAAAAACATTTATCTCCACTAATATTACATCTTTTTACTCACATTGTAAAGTGTACACAGCTGTAAAAAACAAAACCTTTATTTGACAATGTACTATAAAAAACAGCTTCAACATATATATTGAATATCTTTCAATATATGGAGGTATTTTATGAAAGGCATTGTTGAAGAACGAGCCGTAGAATTAGGACAATATATTATAGAAAGTAAGGCTACTGTACGAAGTGCGGCAAAGAAATTCGGTGTAAGTAAAAGCACAGTACATAAAGATGTAAGCGAAAGACTAAAATATGTTAATCCACAGCTTTACAATCAGGTAAAGACTGTGCTTGAAATAAACAAGGCACAAAGACACATAAGAGGTGGTATGGCTACCAGAAAGAAGTATAAAGGATTGTAGCAGACTCACCAAAGCCTGCTTTTATGTACAGCAGGCTTTGGCAAGTAAAAATTACATATCTGTTAATACTCTGTTTATTATAAACAGACTTTTTAACTACATCATTCTGCAAAATTCAGCTTTTATTTTAGATTAGTTTTTATTTTGTTCATTCTTTTAAAAAGTAAATATTATATAATCTATACAGGAAATAATTATTGTGGTATAATTATATAATACAGATAGAATGTGGTACTTAGGAGGATAATATGAACAGAAAGAAAAAGATTTTAATAGTAGATGATGATACAAATATTTGCGAACTTTTACGTTTGTACATTGACAAGGACGGTTTTGATGTTGCTATTGCCAACACAGGCACACAGGCATTAAAATTATTTGAACAGGAAAAGCCTGATTTAATAATGCTTGATATTATGCTACCAGAGCTTGACGGCTGGCAGGTATGCCGTGAGATAAGAAAAACCTCACAGGTGCCAATAATTATGCTTACAGCTAAGGGCGAGGTATTTGATAAAATATTGGGTCTTGAGCTTGGTGCAGATGACTATGTTGTTAAGCCTTTTGAGTCTAAAGAGATAGTTGCAAGAATACACGCTGTATTAAGAAGAACCAGTGCAAACGAAGCACCTAACGTAAAAGAGGTTACTTGGGACAAGCTCTCTATTAACCTTACAAATTACGAATTAAAGGTTGACGGTGTACAGGTAGATACACCACCTAAAGAAATGGAACTTTTATATCACCTTGCAAGCAACCCTAACAGAGTATTTACAAGAGATGCACTTTTAGACGAGGTATGGGGATTTGATTATTATGGTGACTCAAGAACAGTTGATGTACACGTAAAAAGATTACGTGAAAAGATAGATGGTGTTTCTCCACAATGGGAGCTTAAAACAGTATGGGGTGTAGGATATAAATTCGAGGTTAAGGAATAAAACAATTCAAACTGATAAATTTTCTTAAATCGTAATGTTTTCGGGTATCCCTTGCATTGTAAGGGATACCTTTGTTATGCTATAATAAAATTAAAAAATAAAATTTATAAAGGAGAATGCTGAGTGACAGGTAAAAAAAGTTTGTTTGCACAATACCTGACAATAAGCCTTATTATTGTACTGCTTAGCTTTGTTATTCTGGGAACAATGCTTGTTTTCTTTGTTGCAAGGTATTCAAGCGAAGAAAAGCAGAGCTTGTTAATAGAAAATGCTAATCAGGTAGCTGACTTGGTAGCTGAAAAAACAGTAACCATAAACGACAGTGTATATATGGGTAAAGATGAAACTGAATGGATTACAAGTATAATAGAAACAGTATCGCTAAGTATAAATGCAGATGTTTTTGTTACAGATGAAAAGGGACATACGCTTCTATGTAACAATAAAGAATACTGTACACATACAAAAACAGATATTCCTGCTGAAATTTGTGATACTGCAAAACAAAACGAGCTTTTCACAAGCAGTGATTTAGGTGGAATGTACGAGACACCTCGTTATGTTGCAGTAGTGCCTATAATCACAGAAATTGGAACAAACACAAAAGCAGAAACTATAGGCTTTGTTATTGCCGCAACTGAAACCACAGCTTTTTCTGACTTTACAGGTGAGATAACAAAAATATTTTTCTATGCAGCAATCGCAACATTTGCAATTGTTGTATGTATAATGTGGTTTTTCTCTTATAAGATGATTAAACCACTAAGACAAATGTCTATAGCAGCAAAAAGACTTGCAAACGACGACTTCTCTGTTAGAGTTCCTGTTACCTCTAGCAACGAAATCGGTACACTTGCAAAAACCTTTAACGAAATGGCTGATTCTCTTGCAATGTCAGAAACCACAAGAAGAAACTTTATAGCAAATGTATCACACGAGCTTAAAACACCAATGACAACCATAGCAGGATTTATAGATGGTATTCTTGACGGTACAATACCACCTGAAAAGCAAAAGCAATATTTGCGTATTGTTTCAACAGAGGTTAAAAGATTATCAAGACTTGTTGCTTCTATGCTTTCGTTATCAAGAATTGATAATGGTGAACTACGAGTAAAAAATCAGGAATTTAATTTATCTGAAGTTGTTATATCAACACTTCTTACCTTTGAGCAAAAAATTGAGGAAAGACACATTGATATTCAGGGCTTAGAAACCTGCACAACACCTTCTATAGTAGAGGGTGATCCCGATTTGATACATCAGGTAGTTTACAATCTTTTTGAAAATGCTGTAAAATTTGTTGATGTAGGAGGCTATATAAAGGTTACTCTTACTGAATATAATGATAGAACAGAGCTTGAAATAAAAAATAGTGGTCACGGTATAGAGCCAGAAGAGCTTGTGCATATTTTTGAAAGATTTTATAAAACAGATAAATCCCGAAGTCAGGATAAAAATGGTATGGGATTAGGGCTATATATAGTTAAAACAATTATGCGTTTACACGGTGGAGATATCACAGCTCAAAGCATTGTTGATGAATATTGTAGCTTTACATTTTGGTTACCAAAAAACAAAACTCAAAGCAATATGCATAATATTTTTGCAACACGAAAAAAAGACAGTGTAGCAA
>JAXJQK010000044.1:0-1752 GCA_036311185.1 Acutalibacteraceae bacterium
GTGCAATACCACTTAGCACTGACAAGAACTGAGAATCAAGCTTACGAGAATATGTTTGACCTGAAACAGCAAAACAACCCTGATAACCCATTTTCTCTGCAATTTTCTGATCAAGTAAACGGCACTTTTCGTGGTCACCCTCAAAAAGCTCTAAGAAGCTAGCCTGTGTACCTGTTGTACCCTTTGAGCCTAATAGCTTAGCCTTTGAAAGCTGATACTCAACATCTTCCAAATCCATAAGAAGATCCTGAATCCAAAGTGTTGCACGCTTACCAACTGTTGTAGGCTGTGCAGGCTGGAAATGTGTAAATCCAAGTGTTGGTAGACTCTTATACTTATCTGCAAACTCAGAAAGATTTCTGATAACTGTTACAAGCTTATTTCTGATAAGCTTTAAAGCCTCTGTCATTATAATAACATCTGTATTGTCACCAACATAGCAAGATGTAGCACCAAGGTGTATAATACCCTTAGCCTTTGGGCACTGAACACCATAAGCATAAACGTGTGACATTACATCGTGACGAACAAGCTTTTCTCTTTCTTCTGCAACCTCATAATTTATGTCATCAGCATTTGCTTTAAGCTCGTCAATCTGCTCCTGAGTAATAGGCAAACCAAGCTCCATTTCTGTTTCTGCTAATGCTATCCAAAGCTTACGCCATGTGCGAAACTTCATATCAGGTGAGAAAATATATTTCATCTCTTTGTCGCAATATCTTGATGATAAAGGTGACTCATAGGTATCTTTCATTATTACAACTCCTATAAATTATTTAAGAATTTATATTTATAAAATTAAGCTAAGCCGATACGACGCATCATTTCAGCATAAGCCTCTTCTACACCACCCATATCTCTACGGAAACGGTCTTTGTCAAGCTTCTCCTGTGTGTCAGCGTCCCAGAAACGGCAAGTATCAGGAGAAATCTCATCAGCAAGAATAATATCTCCCTTAAATCTACCAAACTCAAGCTTAAAGTCGATAAGGTCAATTTTTGCACCAGCAAAGAACTCGCATAGAATCTCGTTAATCTTTAGAGCCATTGCACTGATTTTCTCAACCTCTTCTTTAGTTGCAAGCTCAGCTGCAAGAATATGATAGTCGTTTACAATTGGGTCACCAAGATCGTCGTTCTTATAGCAGAACTCAAGAACTGTTGTCTTCATTGGTGTACCCTCAGGAAGACCTAGTCTTTTTGAAAGACTTCCTGCTGCCTTGTTTCTTACAATTACCTCTAGAGGTACAATTTCAACCTTTTTAACAACAGCGTCACGGTCGTTTAATTCCTCTACAAAATGTGTTGGAATACCCTTTTCCTCTAGCATCTGGCATAGGTAATTAGACATTTTGTTATTTACTACGCCTTTGCCAACAATTGTACCCTTTTTTAAGCCATTGAAAGCTGTTGCGTCATCCTTATATGATACAATACAATAATCTGGGTTATCAGTAGCGAATACCTTTTTAGCTTTACCCTCGTATAGTTGTTCTGTTCTTTCCATTTTTCTAATCCTCCTTGACAGCTGTCAAAAATTAAATACAAATACAGATTATATTATAACTCAATCATTTATACTTGGCAATAGTAAAAAGTGATTTTTAACTATTTTGTTGAATAAAAAAGAGAATTATAAGTAAGTGTAGCACTTAATAATAAAGGGTATTGAAAATAAAGCTATATTTTAGTAAAATAAATACATTATGTAAGGTTAGAGGAGGATAAAATGGAATTTATAAAAAAGAACTCA
>JAXJQK010000045.1:0-5110 GCA_036311185.1 Acutalibacteraceae bacterium
CTGATGAAGCTATATTAAAAGTACAGGATTGGATTAATAATCTACCTAGAAAAATCTTTGATTATTCATCTTCAAATGACTTGTTTTCTGGATTTGTGAACAATTTGTAAACTGTCCGATTTCTTATTGCAATTAAGGAAAATTTTTCTGATTGCTAAAAACACGGTTTTATAGCGATTTTTGGTGTTAAAAGGCTATATAATAGTTTTGCATACAGGCAAAAATGTAAACTGTTGCCTGTATGCAACTAGCTTTAATCCCAAAATAATTCGTCTAAGGTTTTGTCAAGTGTTTTGCATATAGCTATGCATAGCTTTATGGTAGGGTTATAATCGCCCTTTTCTATTGCACTTATTGTTTGTCTGGATACACCTACAGCGTTTGCTAAATCTAGCTGTGACATATCCTTAGCTACTCTGGCAGATTTCATTTTTAAATTCTTCATTTCAAATCAGCCTTCCTGTTCAGCTTTTTTGTTTACAATAATTTTAATAAGCATTGTAATTAAAATAGTAGCGAAAGCTATTGAGCTTATCACGCCAATACAATCAAGAGTAAGCGAACCATTTTCTATAATACTGCCATCTATGATTGAATCAATTCCACTCAATCCACTGCTTATAGTAGTTATAGAAAATATTAATATATAGCTTACTGGCTTTTGATTAAATGCAAAAAATGCCTCGTTCCATATATTGTAAACTGCAAATATGATTAATGATATATACATTCCTACTAAAAGAGCAGTTGGAGTTGTCATAAAGTCCTTTTCAAGCAGAGATGAAACAGCACCGTAGCCAGCTCCATAGATTAAATATGCGAAATATGCGTATTTAAACGCTCTTCCTCGAATAATCTCTTGGCGTTCGTCAAAGTTGCAATTTTTGTTTTTTGCAACTTTGGATATAATAAGTACAAATGCAATCAGAAAAATAAGGATAATAATTAGTAATAAAAAATCTGTCATAATAAATCCTCCATTAAATTAAATGTGTAAAAAGCAGATTTTATCTTTAAATCAGCCTTTATGTTCAGCTTTTTTGTTTACGATAAATTTAATAAGTATTGTTATTAAAATAATTGTAAGTGATATTGAACCTATTAGGCTTATACTAGCAGTTGAGAGTGTACCATTTTCGATAATATTACCATCAATAATAGCACTAATGCCAGTGTATGAGTTTAAAAGTGTAACCCAAATTAAAAGTACTATATAGGCTTTTGGTGATTGTTTTATATTCAAGGTGAAAAATGCTTCGTTCCATATGCTATAAACACCAGATACAACCAAGCCGATAAACATATCAATTATAAGAGCCATAGATGCAGTTAAAAATTCCTTTTCGATAAACATAGAGCATAGTAAATATATAGCTCCATAGATTGCCATTGAGAAAAAGGCGTATTTGTAGGCTTTGCCTCTTACTAATTCTTGGCGTTCATCAAAATTTGATTTTTTATTTTTAATTTTTAATATGCTAATAATAATAAGGGCAATTATTATTATTATAAAGAAAATAGTAAAAAATGGTAATGAAAATTCGTTCATAATGTGTTCCTCCAATGTTAAAATAAAATGTGTAAAAATTTGTCTTTCGGATCCTAACTGTAATATATCATATACTTATCATTATGTCAACTATATTTTACATAATTTTAAATTTAATTTACTAAATGCTATTATTAGCATTTCTGCTTGTCGAAATAAATACAAGAAATAGCTCTGCCCAACGTGCCTTTAAAATATAAAAAATATACTGTAAATTTGCCTTTGTTACCAGATGTTTGTACAGATTTTTTTAGGACTATTTGTTGCTCAAAATAAAGATATGTGATATCATTTTTATTGAGTAGTATTCGCACAGAAACTGCATCAGATTGATATATTGCCACACTTTTTAGTGGAGGTGATAGTATGAAAATTGGCATAGTAGGTGCTGGCAGAGTTGGCTCATCGGTAGCAAAATATATTTCTTTGCACGTACCACAGCATAGTTTGTCTGGCTTTTATAGTCGGGATTATAGCAGAGCGTTGGAGTCTGCCGATTTTTGTAATACAAAGGCTTATACAAGCCTTAACGATTTAGTAATGTCAAGCGATACCCTTTTTATTGCTACACAGGATTGTGAAATAGGCAATGTGTGGGAGTGCATTGACAAGGATTTAATTAATAATAAATTTATTGGTCATTTTAGTGGCTCATTATCATCTGATGTTTTTGGTGGTGCCGAATGTTACGGTGCATATACCGGCAGTATACACCCTATGTATGCATTTAGCGACAGGTTTAATTCGTATGAAAAGCTTGATAGTGTAGTATTTACAGCAGAGGGCTGTAATGAATTTCTTGAAAATGTAGTACCTGTTTTTAAGCAATGTGGTAATACTGTTTGTGTTATAGACAAAAATAAAAAAGCATTGTATCACACATCTGCTTCTATGGCTAGTAACCACTTGCTTGGCTTGCTTGGGGCTGTGGTTGATATGCTGTTGCAGTGTGGCTTTGAAAAGGACGAAGCCTATAAGCTACTTGCACCACTTATGAAGAATAATTTAGAAAACGCTTTGCAAAACGGTGTGGAGTATGCACTTACAGGCCCTGTGGAGCGTGGTGATATTTCTACTGTTGAAAAGCACCTGTCTGTACTTAACAAAGAGCAAACTCAGCTTTATAAACAGCTTGCAAAGCAAGTGGTAAAGGTTGCACAGCGAAAAAATAACGAAAAACAGCTTGCCGAAAAATACAGATATATACAGGAGGAGTTACTAAAATGAAAAATACTGTTACAACATTTCAGCAAAGTAAAGAGCAGGGTAAAAAAATAAGTATGCTAACAGCATACGATTATTCTACAGCTAAGCTTATGGATGAGTCAGGAATAAATGCAATTTTAGTTGGTGACTCTTTGGGCAATGTGGTGCTTGGCTATGAGGATACAATCTCTGTTACAGTTGATGATATGATTCACCACGGCAGAGCAGTTGCAAGAGGTGCTAAAAATGCAATGGTGGTTATAGATATGCCTTTTATGTCATACCAAACATCGGTATATGACGCTGTTGTAAACGCAGGCAGACTAATGAAAGAGGGCAGAGCAAACGCTGTAAAGCTAGAGGGTGGCACAGAGGTTTGTGAGCAGATAAAAGCCATTACAAACGCTGGTATACCTGTTATGGCACATTTAGGGCTTACACCACAATCTATAAATGCGTTTGGTGGGTATAAGGTGCAGGGTAAGTCTGCTGAAGATGCACAGAAGCTACTTGATGATGCAAAAGCAGTTGAAAAGGCAGGAGCATTTGCTCTTGTGCTTGAATGTGTACCTGCCAAGCTTGCAGAGCTTATAAGTAAAACTATTAAAATACCTACAGTAGGCATTGGTGCTGGTGCTGGCTGTGATGGTCAGGTGCTTGTATATCAGGATATGCTTGGAATGTACTCTGACTTTACACCAAAGTTTGTAAAAAAATATGCCGATTTAGGCAGTATTATGAAAGAGGCATTTAAGAATTATATAGATGATTTAGATAACGGTAGCTTCCCACAGCAGGAGCATACCTATAAAATAGATGACGATATTATAGAAAAGCTGTATTGATTTAAGGAGATAAAGAAAATGAAAATTGTAAATACTATTGCACAGGTAAGAGAAATTGTAAAGGAATGGAAAAAAGAGGGCTTAACAGTAGGCTTTGTACCTACAATGGGATATCTTCACGAGGGTCACGCAAGCCTGATAAAAAGAGCAAGCAAGGAAAATGACAGAGTAGTTGTAAGCGATTTTGTAAATCCAATTCAGTTTGGACCTAAAGAGGATTTAGCAAGCTACCCACGAGATATAGACAGAGATGCAAAGGTTTGTGAAGAGGCTGGTGCAGATATAATCTTCTACCCAACAGCAGAGGAGATGTACTTCCCTGATTTTTCAACCTTTGTTGATATTACAGGTCCATCTGACGAGCTTTGTGGCAAGAGCAGACCAACTCATTTTAAGGGTGTATGTACAGTTGTAACAAAGCTATTTTTGATTGTTGCACCACATAGAGCTTATTTTGGTCAAAAAGACGCTCAACAGCTTGCTGTTATAAAAAGAATGGTAAGAGATTTGAATTTTGATATTGAAATTATAGGTTGCCCTATAATCAGAGAGTCTGACGGACTTGCAAAAAGCTCAAGAAATACATATCTTTCAGAAGAAGAACGTAAGTCAGCTGTTATTTTAAGTAAGGCATTGCAAGAGGGTAAAGAGCTTGTATTAAATGGCGAAAAAAACGCACAGGTAGTTATTGATAAAATAACAGAGATTATAAACAGTGAGCCTCTTGCTAAGATTGACTATGTACAGATAGCAAGCTTCCCACAGATTGAGCCTGTAAAGGTGATTGACTGTGATATTCTTACAGCTGTGGCAGTTTATATAGGAACAACAAGACTTATTGATAACTTTATAATCGAAAACGGAGCAGAAAAATAAGAAAGGTGATTATATATGCAGGTTACAATGCTAAAAGGAAAAATCCACCGTGCAGTGGTACAGCAGGCAGAGCTTAACTATATAGGCAGTATTACTGTAGACCCTGCTCTTATGGAGGCTGCTGGTATATACGAATATGAAAAGGTTCAGATAGTAGACATTGAAAACGGAAGTCGTTTTGAAACCTATACAATAGCTGGCGAGCCTAATTCGGGTATGATTTGCCTTAATGGTGCCGCTGCCAGATGTGTACAAAAGGGTGACCATATAATTATTATGGCTTACTGTCAGCTTGATGACAAAGAGGTTAAGGAGCACAAGCCAAAGGTTGTTTTTGTAAACGAGCAAAACAAGATTGTAAAAACAGCCTCATACGAAAAGTATGGTGTGCTTAGTCAGGATTGTATTTGATAAATTGGGATTTTTCAAGCTATGCACAAACCAAACAGAACAAACTGGCTGTCGAAACAAACTTGTTTCAAACACATATGTAGTTTGACTAAGCGTGGGGGATTCCATAAGGGGGCTTGACCCCCTTTGGTCGTTCAGTGAGGGGTTTGGGGAGAGGGATCGAAACCTCTCCCCAGCAATCTTTGCTTACTTTCTTTTGTAAGAAAGTAAGAGCCTGTGCGGC
>JAXJQK010000046.1:0-19705 GCA_036311185.1 Acutalibacteraceae bacterium
CACCTACTATACACAGGTAATCACCTGTATTTATCTTAAAGCTTAAATCCTTAAGCACAACATTTCCATCATAACTCATAGTTACACTATCACAAGTAAGAATAGCCATATATACACAACCTTTCGTTTTACTTGGTGTTAAATTGGGATTTGTCGAGTTTACGCACAAATCAAAACTTTTAAGCTATTTCACCATAGGTGTGAGCGACAGCTCACACCTACAAATCCCAATTTACAATTATACAGCTTTTTCCTTAAATATGCAAATAGGCTGTGTTACCATATTATGGAAACACAGCCTATTTAATATTATAGAGCTAAATTATTATTTTTTAAGCTTTTTATTTTGCCACTTTACCCATAGTGGACCAGCTATGCAGATTGATGAATAACAACCTGAAACTACACCAACCATCATAGGTAGAGCAAATGTAATTACTGACTGAATATTGAATATCACTGCAAAAATCAATACACATACAATAGCTGAAAGTGTTGTAATTGATGTACAGAATGTTCTTCTGAATACCTGTGTACCACTCTTATTGAACAGCATATCATAATCAATTTTCTTACCAACCATACGATTTCTGTTCTCACGAACTCTGTCGTAAATAACGATAGTATCATTTAGTGAGTAACCCAAAATCATAAGAGTTACAGCAATAAAGTTACTATCTATTGGCATTTGAAGAATTACAAATGTAAAGTAAATCATTGCTACATCGTGGAATAGTGCAACCAAAGCCATTACACCTGCTGACAAACCACCGATTCTCTTAAATCTAAAGGCTACGAATATAACCATTAGAATACAAGCTATAGCAACCGCAACCATACATTTTAAGAAGAACTTCCAACCCATTGATGATTCAACAGACTGTGAACCAACCATTTTAACATTATTGTCAGGGAAGCTTTCCTGTAGCTTAGCTGTAAGGTTTTCCATTACCTCTGTTGTGATAGTTTTTTGACCAGAGAACTGTACAGATAGTAAATATCCATTCTGTAGCTGACTTCCGTCCTCTGCCATTGTTATGTTATCACCGATATTGAATGATACTGTATCCTCAGTTTCCTTTTGGATAAGCTCCTTCATAGCGTCGGTGTCAGCCTCTCCAATATAGTTATACTGTAGGATTGTACCACCTGTAAACTGAATATCAAGTGTAACGCCAAAAATAACATTACATATAATACCTATAAGAATTATTGCAATAGAAATGCCAAAGAAAATTTTGGATTTTCCTGTAAAGTTAATTAACTTTTTCATTATTTACTGGCACCTCCATACAACCACTTTTTACGCAATGGCTTTATTCCTGAAACAGACTTTAGCATTAGTCTTGATGCAGCAACACCCATTATAAAGTTTGAAATTACACCAACCAACAATGTATAACCAAATGAATAGATTGTACCTGTTGTTGATGGTCCGAAAATGCCTGAAAGAATATTTACAGGACCAAATACCAATAATAGAATTATTGATACTATAATTACTGTTACGTTACCGTCAAAGATAGCCCAGAATGAACCCTTTGTACCTGTTATAATAGCACCATCAATTGTTTTACCTTCTCTTATTTCTTCACGAACACGCTCAGCTGTAATGATATTAGCATCAGCACCCATACCGATTGATAAAATCATACCTGCAATACCTGGCAATGTCATTGTAAAGCTTGGTATTACTGTAAAGAAGCCTGATACAGCAGCAACAGAAAGTGCTAGCTGACCAAGTAGTGTAAGTACAGCTATAAATCCAGGTAGTCTATACATAACAAGTAGGAATATAGTCATAAATATAAGTGCAGCAACAGCAGCATAAGCCATAGCAACAAGTGCAGACTCACCCAATGTAGGATCTACAGAACCAAAGCTTGTTGTTTCAAGCTTAAATGGCAAAGCACCTGCATTAATCTTTGTAGCTAAATCCTGTGCCTCTTCTGCTGTTGATAAGCCAGTAATTGAAGCCTCACCATTTGAGATTGTAGCTTCTACTGTTGGTGCAGAAATTAGCTCATCATCAAGCCAAATTGAAACAGTTTGTCCCATATACTCTGTTGTAATCTGCTCAAAAACTTTTGCATCTTTAAGATTTAGACCTACTACAAACTGTGTACCATCTGTAAGAGGCTCAGCAGAAGCTATATTTGAACCATCCATAAGTACTTTTTCTGCTGTTTCTCCTGAAGGTGTTATAAAAATTGTTTCACCATTCGCATTTACATCTGTAGTTGTGTAAGATTGACCAGGTCTGAAAGTAAGCTGTGCTGTTGCAGAAATTTCTTCAATAGCCTTCTTAGCATCAAATTCTGTTTCGTCCTCTTTCCAAGGGAATCTTACAATAATTCTGTCACTTGAAGCATCTGCATAAAGCTCATAGTCTGTAACATTACCTGAAACAAGTCGTGTTTCAATAACAGCCTTAGCTGCTTCCATTTCTTCATCTGTAGCATCGTAGCCATTAGCAGGCTTAAAGGTAGCTTCTACACCACCTCGAATGTCTATTCCCCATCTTATGTCACCAATACCTTTAATTACGGTTGTATCAATATCACCGTACTGAGTATGCAAACCAAAGGTTGCAAAATAACTCAAAACAAGTATAAGGATGGCAATGATGAAAAATACTGGTTTTGCAACTCTTTTCAATCGTATTACCTCCATAAAGGAATTTTAATTTTGCTGTACTCAAACAATTACAGATATTTTTACAACAATCTCTGTAAATACAGCTATAACAGAATAATTATATATTTTTTTACAATAAAAGTCAATTAAAAGTCCTTTTTTCGTTATAATTACAAAACTCATTAATATAATTTGTGCAATATTCTGCATTATACTAATACCTGTTTGAACGCTAGAAATAGATTGTCGAGCAGAATTTGCTCAGAACAAGGACGACGACGCAGGCAAGCTGACGCTTGTCAAGGAGAAGGACGAAGTGCTGAGTAAATTCTGCCGACAAGATATCTAGTGTTTAAATAGGTATTAGTATTAAATTTGAAAACACGAAAAAATCCCACCCTGCTATAAAGCAAGGTGGGAAAATTTCTAAAACTAATTATTTAATTTTTAATCAAATCTTTTCAGAATGACTATTAATCATAATAGGTTTTAATTATTTAGTTGACCAATTACCATTAAACTGAGAACCACTCCAACCTGTAGCTGTAAATAGGTTTTTACCACTAGTTAGTGTCAAGTCTGGTGTCTGGTTCCAAACATTGTTCCAGTTATTATCAGTTGTACTACCATTCATTCTACAGAAAATAATGTTTTTATAGCCATCAGCAATCTCTACCTTGTATAGGTTTGTTCCTGCTGATGTCATATTAATAAACTTACTTTCTACGCCATCGCCCCATACATAAACAGCATATCTTTCGCCACCTCCATGGATAGCAGCATCATTAAAGTAAATTACATTATCATCTACTGGATCTGTAGGATCTGTTGGATCTGTTGGGTCTGTTGGATCAACAGGATCCTGTTTACCCCAAGTACCCTTAAACTGAGAACTATTCCAGCCTGTAGCTGTGAATAGGTCATAGCTACTGCTGATTGTTTGGTCTGCTGTCTGGTTCCAAACATTGCTCCAGTTATTCTCAGTTGTAGTACCATTCATTCTACAGAAAATAATGTTTGCATAGTTATCTTTGATAGTTACCTGATATAGGTTTGTTTCTTTTGCAGTCATATTGAACCACTTGCCATCATTGCTAGTGTTCCATACATAAACTGCATATCTCTCGCTACCTGAATGAATAGCCTTGTCGTTCAAGTAAATTACAGTGCTAGCCTCAGTTGGTGCGTCAGTTGGTGCGTCAGTTGGTGCGTCAGTTGGTGCATCTGTTGGTGCGTCAGTTGGTGCATCTGTTGGTGCATCTGTTGGTGCATCTGTTGGTGCATCTGTTGGTGCATCTGTTGGCTCGTCTGTTGGTGGCTCTGTTGGCTTCTCTGTTGGCTCTGTTGGATTTGTTGTTGGCTCTGTTGGTTCTGTTGGCTCTTCTTCTTCAACTGCAGCATACTTTAGTACACATACTGCACCGTTTGTAGGATAGCAATCATTTGCCTTATCAACATAAGAATTCTGAAGGTCTGTATCAACTAGATCTCTCATTCTATATGAAAGAACTGCTGTACCGCTTGCAACAGCCTCAAGCTGAATGCAAACTATCTTTGTTGTTTTTCCTTTAAAGCCTAATCCGTTAGGATTAGCATCTGTAAAGCTTGCTTTACCAGCCTTTGAAAGCTCACCCTGTGCTAAGTTACCACCTGGTAGGCTTGGCATATCGTCAGTTAAACCTAATGCATAGTCAACAGCTGCATTACCTGATGCAAAACCATATCCATCAACGAAATCGCTGTTTACTGTAAACATATCCTTTGTGTAATACATGTCTAGTGTCCAGCCTGCAACGTCAAGACCATCTTCTGGAATAGAAACCTCTACCCAGTAATTTACTATATCGCCAGCTTTTACTTCAATTGTTTCTAACGTAGAAGTTTCTGTTGCCTCTGTTGCCTCTGTTGGAGCTGTTGGCTCTGTTGGTGTTTCTACACCGTATGTGCTCCATACACCTGAAGCTGAACCCCACTGACCTTCATCAACTGTAAATGAATCTAGTTCCTTTACAGGGATTCTTAGTGCTAGAGACTCATTTGCTGAGTTGTTCCATATATTCTCAGTTTCTGCAGCTCTCATTCTTGTGAAGATTACCTTTGTATAGTGACCCTCTGGAATATCTGCCTTATATGTACCGTCACCAAGATCTGTCATTGATGTCCAAGTTGCAGCACTGTCGCCACCAAATAGGTACATTGCAAAACGTACATTTCCTGTTAACCAGTTCTTGTTTGGTGTTAAGTATAGTGTCTTAAGCTCTGAGATAGAATCCCACTCACCTGTTGCGTCACCCCACACACCTTCATCTACGATGAAACGGTTAGTTCCGTTTGTTGGAACATCCATTTCTAGTGAAGCATTTGCTGCGTTAGCCCAGATGTTCTCAAGCTGTGCACCCTTCATTCTTACAAACTTTACTTTTGTAAAATCACCAGCTGGGATATCAGCCTTATAAGAACCATCATCAAGCTTTGTCATTGATACCCAAGTTTCTGCACTCTCTCCACCATATAGGCATATAGCAAAACGTGCATTTGAAGATACCCAGTTCTTATTTGGCTTTAGGTATAGTGCATCTACAGTATATACTGTAGGTGTGAATTCACCCCAAGAACCTTCGCCTTCGTTCCAAGCACCTGCTTTTACTGTATAGCAAGTTTTGTCATCAGTTGGAATTTCCATTTCTGATGAATAGTTCCAACGATTTGCTACGATATTCTCTTCGTTTGCACCATTCATTCTTGCAAATCTTACTGTTGTGTAATCAGATGATGGTACATAAGCTGTGTAGCAACCGTCACCTGCATCGTCCATTGATATCCACTCTGAACCGTTTGCACCTGTTACTACCATTGCAAAACGTGCATCTGACTTAATCCAGTTACTGTTTGGCTTTAGGTAAAGCTTTGTTAATGAAGACTTTGGTACGTAAACGCCCCATTCACCTGTTGCACCACTCCACTGACCTGCATCAACTGTAAAACAGTTGTTTCCGTCTGTTGGAATTGGCATTTCTACTGAATCATTCCAACGATTTGCAACAGTATTTTCTGTTGTGTCAGCCTTCATTCTTGCGAATGATACTGTTGTGTAGTCACCATCTGGTATATCTGCCTGATAGCAACCGTCCTCAGCAGCAACCATTGATACCCATGTTGAGCCACTGTTGCCTTTAACAATCATAGCAAAACGTGCATTGGACTTAATCCAGTTAGCATTTGGCTTTAGGTACAAAGTTGCTGATGAGCTTGTATCAGCAGCACTTGCTGTTGATACTCCTAGCACTGAAAACATAGACAACATCATTAAAATTGCCATAAACAGTGCTAGACCTTTGTTCTGTTTTCTGATAAACATAAGATCTCTCCTTTGTATAAAATTAGATTTTGTGAAAAATCTTTAAACAAATACATTTTACCACCAAATGTTTCTTTTTTCAAT
This sequence comes from Acutalibacteraceae bacterium, assembly GCA_036311185.1. Classification (GTDB taxonomy): domain Bacteria; phylum Bacillota; class Clostridia; order Oscillospirales; family Acutalibacteraceae; genus CAG-964. Next base: position 6,080 of record JAXJQK010000046.1, read on the forward strand.
AAGCATTATACATAAAAAATGGAAATTTCCATAATTAATACATATAATTTATAAAAATTTTTAAAAGTACTGTATATTTCTAAGCAAAAAGCTCCTGTAACAGAGCACTTTTCTGTTACAGGAGTTTTATTTGCTACCAAAAATTATCTAACAATACTACAATTTAATGTATATTCAGCACCACCTGCTGGTTTATTATTGTCTGCCTTATTAATATAAGTGTCTTTAAGATTTACATCTATTAGATCTAACATTTCATAAGAAATTGTTGTTCTGCCACTTGCAATAGCTTTAAGCTGAATACAAACTAATTTTGTGTTTTTACCATTAAATCCAAGGCCTCTTGCATTAATATCTGCAAATTTAACCTTGCCTTCTTTAACTGATGACTGTATTAAAGAACCGCCTGGAAGAGAAGCTGATTTATCAGATAGACCCAAAGCATAATCAACAGCCTCATTGCCTGATGCAAAACCATAGCCATCAGCAAAATCAGTATTCATAGTGAACATTTCACTATCATAATACATTTCTAAGTCCCAACCTGCAACATCAGGAGTATCCTCTGGAATAGCAACCTCTACCCAGAAGTTTACTAGATTACCCTCTTTAACAGTAATTTTTCTTTCTGTGAATTCTGTAGGTTCTTCTGTTGGAACATAAACTTCCCATTTACCTGTTGCATTACTCCATTTACTTTCATCTACGATAAAACAGTTAGTTCCCTGAGCAGGAATTTTCTGTTCTATTGCATCATTCCATAAAGCTTCCCATGTATTAGCAGTTACTGTTGGCTTCATTCTTGCAAAAATAACCTTTGTATAGTTACCTTCAGGTATTTTTGCTGAGTAATAACCATCATATAGGTCTGTCATTGATACCCAAGTTGCTGTCTTATCACCAGCAAATAAATACATAGCAAAACGTGCATTTGAGCCTAACCAGTTATTGTTTGGCTTGAAATATAATGTGTCTAGCTCACTGTAATTTCCCCAAGTACCAGTTGCAGAGCTCCACTGGCCTTCATCTACCTCAAAGCAATTTGTTCCATTTGTAGGAATATCAAGTGCTAGTGAATCATTCCAAAGATTTGTCCATATATTTTCTGTTGTATTAGGATCCATTCTTATAAAAGTAACCTTTGTATAATCTCCCTCTGGTATATCTGCTTTATAATAGCCATTCTCTAGATTTGTCATTGATACCCAAGTTGTTGCACTGCTACCACCATCTAGGTACATTGCAAAACGTGCATTTGCTCTAATCCAATTACTATTAGGTTTTAGGTATAGTGTATCTACCTTATAAACAGTAGGAGCAAACTCATTCCATACACCACTTGCGTTACTCCACTGTCCTGCGTCTATTGTAAAGCTATTATTGTTATCTGTTGGAATTGTCATTTCTACTGAGTAATTCCAACGGTTTGAAGTCTTGTTCTCTGTTGTTGCTGGATTCATTCTGGCAAAGCTTACAGTTGTATAGTCGTTTGCTGGTACATAAGCTGTGTAATAGCCATCACCTGCATCGTCCATTGATACCCACTCTGAACCATTTTTACCTGTTACATACATTGCAAAGCGTGCATCAGATTTTATCCAGTTATTGTTTGGCTTTAGGTATAATTTCTTTAGTGAAGACTTTGGTATGTAAACACCCCATTCACCTGTTGCATTACTCCACTGTCCTGCATCTACTGTAAAGCTGTTTGTACTGTCTGTAGGAATTGTCATTTCAGCTGAATAATTCCAACGGTTTGAAGTCTTATTCTCAGATGTTGCTGGATTCATTCTGGCAAATACAACAGTTGTATAATCACCTGCTGGTACATCTGCTTCATAATAACCATCCTCAGCACTTGTCATTGATACCCATTCTGAACCACTTTCACCTGTTAAATACATAGCAAAACGTGCATCTGACTTTATCCAATTGGCATTTGGCTTTAAGTACAATGTTTTTGCATCAACAGCACCTACAGTTGATACCCCTAACACTGAAAAAACAGACAATACCAATAATACTGAAAGCAGTAAAGACAAAGCCTTTTTTCTCTTTTTTGTAGTTAACATAAAATCTCTCCTTTTATATTAAAATGAAATTTATTGATTATGTTTATTTTATCACTGCACTAAGTCTATTTCAATATACATTATTCACAAAAAATAATACTTTTTTACAATAAATAGACCCTACTCAATGTATAATTTAACCACACATCAAAAAACACACGTGTATTTTTGTATGTATTATACATCATAAGATAAAATAAACGATATCAAATTAACTATTGTAAAAAATCCTATTCTGATATTTTTATTTCATTTATAATTTTTGAAAGCTCATTTAAATCCATTAATGAATTAAGTACATCGAGTAATGCATTTGTTGTTATATATTGAGGTAAATTTAGTTTTTTCAACAATGCACATCTCAGCTTTTGACTATTCTCTCTGCCAGTTAAACCAAGCTTAAAAAGCTCTGTTTTGGTTATGCTATTTTTTTTAACACTTGAATTATATGTGATACCTGCATTTTTTAAAGAAGTAATAAGCTGTTGCTCGTCAATACCCTCTACGCCAAGCGTACCCTCTTTTGATGGCTGTGCTTTTCTTTTTTCTTTGCCCTTTATCTGTGGAATATATGCGTGTTTTATTTGCTCTTTAGGAACAATGTTTTTCAGATGATTTCGTATAACAAAGCCTGCACCGTCACTGTCGGTAAGTACTATAATCCCCTGTTTTTCAGCAAGCTGTTTTATAAGGTTAACCTTTTCCTTATCCTTGAAAATTCTAAATCCGTTTGTTTCTATAATTGTAGCGTTTACAACTGATTTTAACCTCATCTTGTCATATTTACCTTCTACAATTATAGCTTCTTTTATATTAATCATCCTTTTACTCGCTTTCCTGTAATAATCAGCTTCGCTATAAGCTGTTCAAGCATTAAACGCTTATTAGCACTGCTACTATTCATAGCAGTATTTGTTTCAGTCAGATATTCCAAGCATTTGCAAATATCATCAGTGGTAAGTCCTGCAGAAGCTCTTTCTGCTTTTTTTAATCTGAATTCTTTACGTTTATAATCAAAATCCTTTGCTACGTCTTCAGCTCTCATACCACTTTCAACAGCTAAACGAACTCTGTAAATATCGGTATAGGTATTAGACAACTCTGCTAAAATCATTATTGGCTCTTCTCTTTGATAAAATAATAAATCAAGCCTTTCAAAAGCATTATCCCATTCACCTGAAATTACAGCCTTTGTCATATCAAAAACCTTTGTAGCTAAATTTTTAGTTACAATAGTATCTATTGCTTCAAAGGTAATTTCACCCTCGTTCACATATGCACACAGCTTATCCATTTCATTTTTGAGCGTGTTTAGGTCTGTGCCACTGTACTCAATAATTTTACCTGCATTATCAGCAGATAATAAAAGATTTCTTTTTGATGCCCAGCTTATAAGCTGTTTACGCAAATCGGCTATAGTTTTCTTTGCAAAATCAACTGCTACTCCGTATTTATCAGCTGTATCAATCAACTTTTTCCATACCGATGGCTTTTTACCACTTGGTAAAAGTGTTGTCATTGCTATAACAACTATTGTAGATGGTGGCAAGTCGCTTAGAACCTCTAGTAAAGCCTTTAAATCTTTATCCGAAATTTTCTCTATCGGCAAATTTTCTATCAAAACATAATTATAAGGGCAACCAAACGGAATAATGTCAATAGCCTTAAAAATATCTTCAACGCTATTATCCTCATTGTAGCTATGAAAATAAAAATCTGACGGTGTTTTTCCAATTGCTTTTTCCTGTAATTTCTTTGAATATACAGATACAAGCATTTTTTCTTCACCATATAATAAGTAAAGATTTTTAAAATCCATATTCTTTATTTCTCTTTTTAAATCTGCTTCGTTTAGCTTTGCCATAGGCTTACGCTCCCGTTTAAAAATTTATATAGCATTATGTCACCGTTTTCAGTGTAATAATAACCTTTACCGTCATCTTTGCCACAGAAAACAATATTATCACAAGCTATGTTTTCCACATTTTCACAGTCCTTTTGTAGGACGAGAACATCACATTTTCTATACTCTAACGGTAACATAGAACAATCTGCATTTTTAGGTGACACCAAAATACTGCTGTCCTCACTTGTAATATACAACCAATTTTTATTATCTACTGTAATTATTTTACATTGATAGTTTGCAAAATCAACTGTGGTATTTCCCATTATATATGTAACGTTTTTATTATTCAGTTGTTCTATAAAAAATTCTGAATATTTATCAGTATCATACACTAAAATGCTCTCAAAATCAAACTGATAAATATAATCCTCTGCATATTTGCTGTAATACTTTCTGTAATCAGGAATTATAATCGAGTTCAGCCTTTTATTTTGTACAGCTGTAATTGCGTTATTGCTGTGGTATATATCACCACCACAGCACAAAATATTAACACCATCGGGTGAATTGTCAATAATTGTTACTCCACTGCCTGTATCTATAATCTGCAAGCTTAATGATTGGCTCATAATAAAATATCCCAACGATATCACCATAGCATACACACTACAGCTTATAGCTACACAAAAGGCTATGCTTTTAATTTTAAAACCCTGAGCAACAAAGAAAATTGCTATTACAGCTATTACTGCCAATGTAGCCAGCTTTATTGTTACAGAGCTTAAACTAATTGTAGCCATAGGCAAATCTGACACAAATTCAGTAACCCATATAACAAAGCTACAAAGATAATTTTCTACTATCGCAATTATACCAGCCAAGGCTGATAAAAACGGAATGTAAAGCATTACCGTAATAATTATACCCACAACAATAATAACAGGTACTACAGCAGTTATTAATAAATTTGAAAGCAGAAAATAAACCTTAAAGCTCTCAAACACATAAACCATTACAGGCAATGTAAACAATGTTGCCGAAAGCGAAACACTTATACAGCTTACCACATATTCTGCAAACCTGTTAACAATTTTCAGCTTGTTGCCTTTTATAAATTTGGGCAGTCTATCAAAAATAAAGAATCTTAATTTTTCTTCAACAGATATTATTCCAAGCGTAGCTGAAAATGACATTATCAAACCAAGATTACCTATAGCAAGTGGATTTTTCAAAGCAATAATCAAGCCTGCAAATCCAAGGCTGTTAAGTGAGTTGGGCTTTCTTTTTACAAAATAAGAGCAAAGATAAATAATACTCATAACAGCACATCTGATTACAGAGTATGTAAATCCGGTAATTACAAGATACATTAATATTATTGCTATAGTAATACCAGCTGTAATTTTCTTTTCCTTTATAAAAAGTGAAAGCACAGAAAAAACAAAGCCTATTATTATAGATAAATGCAAACCCGATACCACCACTATATGGCTTACACCTGCTGTTGTAAAGCTGTTTTGAATTGTCTTATCTATATCAGACTTATCACCAAGCATTAATGCCATTAATAAACCACAATTTTCTCTGTCGAGTACAGATGACAGTTTATTTTCTATACTTTTATGAATATCATTCAAAAACGAATACCAAGGAATAGTTTTACTGCCAAGTGGTTTAGCTGTATCTTTAACCAAGGTTGCACCAAGATAATACCCATTTGAAACATTATGATAATAGTAGGGTGATTTTTTCAACCTCTTAAATTTAACCTCTAGCTCTATATCATCATATAGTTCAAACTCAAAATTCTCGTTAGATGATATCTTCAATTTGATATTTTGTGGTAAATTATCTGTTTTAATCTCATCAACAGCTATACTATTACTTTCTATAGAATAATAATATCTGCCATTTTCACAATAAGGCTCTTCAATTATTGTTGCTGTAAGCTGTGCAGTATTATTTTCAAGCTGTTTAACTGGTTCAATTTTAGCATTATAGCAAACAGAATATGCAAGTATGCCAAATGCTACACATAACAAGCCTACAACTATCTCTGTTCTATTGCTCTTTTTATTGAATACAGCACATAATATTGCAATCAAACAGAGTAACGGAACAAAATAAAATGCAAGGCTGGTGCTCACTATTACAGTGAATAGTAGCCCAAGCATATAGCATAAGCCTACTACATAAAACACCAACCTCACATTATCACCCTTACTTATTTACATTTGTATTATATTATTTAGGGAAAACAGGCAATGGCTCAAGGAAAATTATATCATCTCTATCCTTAGCCTGACCCTCTGCAAGCACTGTTGCCTTTCCAACAGTTATACCCCCTGCTTGTCTTACAAGCTCTTCTATCGCAGTAAGAGATTCACCTGTACTTATAACATCATCTACAATAAGCACACGCTTACCCTCTAAAGCCTTAGCATCATCTCCACCTAAGTAAAGAACCTGCTCTTTAGCTGTAGTAATTGATTTACATTTATACTCAATTACATCTGTCATATATAGCTTTACAGACTTTCTTGCAACTACATACTTTCTGCAACCCTGTCTTGCTACCTCATAGCATAGTGGAATCCCCTTTGCTTCGGCTGATATTACAATATCGTGCTCAGGGCATTTTTTCAAAAGCTCTCTCGCCGCCGCCTCAGTAATCTCTACATCATTAAACATTATAAATGCCGCTATATCAAGATTTTCTGCAACCTCACACAAAGGTAATTTTCTTTTACAACCTGCAATAGTCATCTCATAATATCCCATTATCTACTTTCCCCCTATTAAAAATCTCTTTATAAATTTCTTTATTCTTCAAGCCATCGTCATTTGAAGCTTATCTCCGCCAAGAATATGGAAATGTAAATGAAAAACTGTTTGTCCTGCATTTGCACCACAGTTGCTTACAACTCTGTAGCCATCACCAAGATTATTCTCTTTTGCAATCTGAGGTATAACCTCAAAAATATGTGCTACAACCTTGCTATTGTCAGGTGTAATTCCGTTCATACTTTCAATATGCTCTTTAGGAATTATAACAATATGTACAGGTGCCTGTGGCTGAATATCAAAAAAAGCTACAACAGTATCGTCCTCATATGCTTTTTTCGACGGAATTTCTCCCTTTATAATTTTACAAAAAATACAATCCATATTTTTCAGTTCCTTTCAACATATTTTACAAAAATATTTTATCACAACAGTGCTTTACAGTAAAGATGTTTAGTAAAAATAATTTATCTTCTATAAAAATAATATCTCAAAGATACAAAAGGTTGAAAAAGTTAACGTTTTAATGTATGATTACTGTATATTAGTAAAATTTTAGGATGTGATATATTATGTCTAATAAAACCACTAACAATGGATTAGCCAAACAAGTTGAAAACTTTTTGAAGCTGGTTCCCCTTGACTATATATTTGCGGCTTTTTGCACAGGATTTTGCTTGAGTAGCTTTATTACACTTATAACAACAGAGGGAAAATATACAGAGCTTGCATATGTTACAAATGTAAATCTGGAGCTTACTCTTTTTACAGCTGTATTTGTTGCTGCTGCACTGATATTTGTTTGCTTTTTTATAAAAAATAAGACTGTTATACCTGTAGCCCTGCTTATATCCTCAACACTTTTCGGCAGTACGTTGGCTTATAAAGGTTGCTCTGTAAATAATGCAAGCACAGAGAATATTTATATGAATATAGGTATTGCTTTTGTTATGTTTCTTGTTATTGGCTGGATTTGCAAGGATAATAAAATCGAGCTTGACACAATTAAGCTACCTAAAAACAGTTCATTTGCTATGGCTGGAATAGGTATAATAGTATTTACAATATTAGTTTCTATTGCATCAATAGCAAGATATAACGCATATATGGCTCAAAACTTCGACTTTGGTATTTTCGCCCAAATGTTTGAAAATATGCGAACAACAGGTTTACCTAATACTACAGTAGAGCGTAACACACTTATGTCACACTTTGGTGTGCATTTTAGTCCGTTCTATTATATTTTGCTTCCATTCTACGCTATATGCCCACGACCTGAAACATTACTTGTAATACAAGCCCTATTTGTTTCTCTTGGTGCTATACCTGTAGTTTTGATATGTAAGCATTTTAAATTTTCAGAACTCATTACAGCTCTATGCTGTATGATATATCTTTTTTATCCTACACTTGCTAACGGTTGCTTATACGATTTTCACGAGAATAAATTCCTAACAGTGCTTATTATGTGGGCAATGTATTTCATAGTAAAAGAAAAATGGATAGGAATTGTTATATTTTGTGCATTGATTTTAACTGTTAAAGAAGATGCCGCTATATATGTAATGTCTATAGCTTTATATATGATTATCACACGCAAGCAATATTGGCTAGGTGGTGCAATATTAGCAGGAGCTGTAATTTACTTTAGCATTGCAACAAGTGTTGTAGCTACACTTGGCGAAGGTGTTATGACTAACAGACTTGACAATTATATGCCTGGTGATGAAGCAGGCTTCTCTGCTGTTGTTAAAACCTGCTTAGCAAACTTTGGATATTTCATCTCACAAATATTCGTTGCTGACAAAATTATGTTTATGTGCTGGATGCTTATACCTGTTGCCTTTGCACCATTTATCAGCAAAAATAGAACACTTATAGTTTTGCTTATCCCTATGCTTGTAGTAGATTTAATGTCAAACTGGAAATATCAGTACGATGTAAAATTCCAGTACACCTACGGTGTGGCAGGACTTATACTGTTTATGCTCTATCTTGTTATTTCAGAGGCTAATCCAAAAACAAGAAGCTTTATGCTTAACTTTAGCCTTTCTATGTGTATTGTAATGAGCTTTTCATTATTTTTCCCAAGGGCAGCATATTACAGCAGATGTGAGGAAAGTAATGCAGAAATGGCTGAAAAATATAACAAGCTTATTTCAACAATTCCTACAGACGCAGAAATTACAGCTGACGGAATATATATTCCTCATATGTACAATTTCCCTGAGCTTTATCAATACCCTAATGTTCATGGCAGTAACGTAAAAACCGATTATCTTCTTGTAAGCCACAACAATGTAATGAACAACACCGACGAACTCGCTACATTTATCGGTGACGATTATATAATGATTGATCAAGCTGGTGATATGTGTCTTTATCAATTAAATAAACTATAATTTTTTAAAGCCGTAAGAATTTTTTTACGGCTTTTTATTTTTATATTATGGTATTATATGTACAACAATAAATAGGTATACGATTTATAATCGTTTGAAAAATTTTTATAATAAATATTATCATATAACGTATAAATTAACTGTTGAAGTTTTTAGAGAAATCTGTTAAAATTATTAGAATAAGAGTGTATTTTTATACTTGTATAAGTGAGAGGAAAATAAATTGAAATATTTAAATCAGAAATGCTCACACTGTGAGAAAATATTTACAAAAGACGATGATGTAGTGGTATGCCCTATTTGTGGAACACCACAGCATAGAGAATGTTATGAAGAGAATAATAAATGTATAAATCACGATAAGCATAAAGAAGGCTATGTGTGGAGTGCCGAAGCTACAGGCTTTGCAGGTGGTTCAGAAGATATACCTACACCTGAATTTATTATTTGTAATAACTGTGGCACAAAAAACAGTGGTGATTCTTTCTTTTGCAAGCACTGCTCTGCTTCTTTAAGCTCACAAGCTAACACTGGATTTAATGGTTATTCAAACCAAAGCAATCAAGAAAATCCAGATTTTCAGGGTATGCCTTTTATTTCAACCACCTTTAAGATTAACGAAAATGACGAAATAGCTCCTGATGTAAAATTAGTTGAAGCACAAAAATATGTTAAAAATAATTCTCTTTTTTTCAGCTTAATTTTTAAAAGAATTCACGACTATGATAAAAGTCGTTTCAACTTTGCGGCTTTCATTTTTTCAGGTGGTTGGTTTTTATATCGTAAGCAGTATCTACTTGGAACAATTCTTACCGTGTTGTTCGCTATATTTTCAATAACTTACAATGTACTGTACACACCTGTTTATGATTTGCTTGAAACCTATAACATTCTAGTTGACAACACAATTTCATATGAGCAGATGTCTGTATTATCTAGTGAGCAAATGGGTATGGTTACCTTAATGGTATTCTCATATTTTTTCAGATTCATTCTTATGATTATCAGCGGTATTATTGCGAATCGTTGCTACTACAAGCATGTCGTAAAAAAGGTAAAACTTGCTAAGAAAAAATTCACTTCCGACAAAGAAGTAAGAGAGCATTTAAGCAACACAGGTGGCGTTAATATGATATTAGGCTATATTCTGTTTATTGCATATGTCTTAGTAGGGTCTATTCCGTTTTTTATGTGATATTACACACTATAAATTGAATCATAAATCAAATTTTTAAGGAGAGGTACAAATATGAAGAAAGTTCGCAAGGCTATAATTCCTGCGGCAGGTTTGGGAACAAGAGTACTACCGGCAACAAAATCAATGCCAAAAGAAATGTTCCCTATTGTTGACAAGCCAGCTATACAATATATTGTAGAAGAGGCAGTAAAAGCAGGCATTGAAGAAATACTTATAATAACAAACAGAGGCAAGGGTGCAATCGAGGATCATTTCGATTATTCACCAGAGCTTGAGCAGGCTTTGCTTAACAGTGGTAAAACAGAGTTTTATAATACTGTAACAGCTATACCAAAGCTTGCAAATATCACATTTATCAGACAAAAAGAGACCAAGGGTTTAGGACACGCTGTAAACTGTGCTAAAAACTTTGTTGGCGACGAGCCTTTTGCTGTAATGTTTGGTGATGATGTAATTGTAGGTGAAGACCCTGCAATTGGTCAGCTTATAAAAGCATATGAAAAATACGGCAAGGGTGTACTTGGTGTAAAGGAAGTACCTGAAAATGAAATTCACAAGTATGGCTCACTAAAGGTAGACAAGCTTGAAGATAATATATACAGCTGTACAGATATGGTAGAAAAGCCAAAAACAAAGGAAGAAGTTCTTTCTCTATTCTCTATACTTGGCAGATGTGTATTACCTGCTGAAATTTTTGATATTCTTCAAAATGTTCAGCCTGGTGTTGGTGGAGAAATTCAGCTTACAGATGCTATGAAGGTTCTTGCACAAAACACAGGTATGACTGCTGTAGATTTCACCGGTGTACGTTACGATATGGGCAATAAGCTTGGTATCTTAAAAGCACAAGTTGAGGTAGGAGTGCAAAACAAGGAATTTGGAGAAGAATTCAAGCAGTACCTCAAAGAGTTTGTAGAAACACTTTAAAAAACATTTTTTATATTACATAGTACATTTACCATTCTATTTAATTAATAAAATGGTATGTTAATAAATTCCGAATTGTTTTTTCAATTTTGTGATTTGTTTTAGGATTTGTTTGAAAACAGATAGTGTTCTTGATTTTTCAAACACCTCCTAATATTTCAGTTATATTAAAACTAAGGAGGAGATTATCATGGGTTATACAATAGCACAAAAGATAATCAAAAACCATCTGCTTAGTGGTGAAATGACCGTAGGCAGTGATATAGGTTTAAAAATTGACCAGACATTAACACAGGACGCAACAGGTACAATGGCTTACCTTGAGTTTGAGGCTATAGGTGTACCAAGAGTAAAAACAGAGAAAAGTGTTGCATACATTGACCATAACACATTACAAACAGGCTTTGAAAATGCTGATGACCACCGTTTTATTCAAACAGTGTGTAGAAAGCACGGTATTTATTATTCAAGACCTGGTAACGGTATTTGCCATCAGGTACATCTTGAGAGATTTGGTATCCCAGGTAAAACCCTAATCGGTTCAGACAGCCATACACCTACAGGTGGTGGTATTGGTATGCTTGCTATTGGTGCAGGTGGACTTGACGTTGCAGTTGCTATGGGTGGCGGTGCATATTACATCACAATGCCTAAAATGGTTAGAATTAACCTAACAGGCAAGCTACAGCCATGGGTATCTGCTAAGGACGTTATTCTTGAGGTGCTAAAGATTATGTCTGTTAAGGGTGGCGTAGGTAAAATTGTAGAGTACGGTGGCGAGGGCGTTAAAACTCTTACAGTACCAGAGCGTGCTACAATTACAAATATGGGTGCCGAGCTTGGTGCTACTACTTCTATCTTCCCTTCTGACGAGGTTACAAAGTCATTCCTAAAGGCTCAGGGCAGAGAAAATGATTGGATAGAGCTTTCAGCTGATGCTGATGCAGTTTATGACGAGATTATCGACATAGACCTTTCTACTCTTGTTCCAATGGCTGCTTGCCCACACAGCCCTGATAATATAAAGACTATAGAAGAAATCGGTCCACAGGTTGTTGATCAGGTATGTATTGGTTCTTGTACAAACTCATCTTACCTAGACCTTATGAGAGTTGCCGCTATTCTAAAGGGCAAAACTGTTGCAGAGAATGTTTCTCTTTCTATTGCTCCAGGTTCAAAGCAGGTTTACAATATGCTTGCTCTTAATGGTGCATTGGGCGATCTAATTGCAGCAGGTGCAAGAATCCTTGAGTGTGCTTGTGGTCCTTGTATCGGTATGGGTCAGTCACCTAACTCAAAGGGTATTTCTCTAAGAACATTTAACAGAAACTTTAAGGGACGTTCTGGCACAGCAGATGGTCAGATTTACCTTGTATCTCCAGAAACAGCTGCTGCTTCTGCTTTGGCTGGTGTATTCTGCGATCCAAGAACACTTGGTGACGAGGTTAAGATCGAGCTTCCTGAGGAGTTCCTTGTAAATGATAATATGGTTGCTGCTCCTGTAGCTGAGGCTGAAATGGACAGCGTTGAAGTACTAAGAGGACCAAACATAAAGCCATATCCTGCTACATATCCACTTGAGGACAGCATTGAGGCTAAATGTTCACTAAAGGTTGAAGATAACATAACAACTGACCACATTATGCCAGCTGGTGCTAAGATTCTTCCACTACGTTCAAATATTCCTGCTATTTCAGAGCACTGCTTTACAGTATGTGACAAGGAGTTCCCTGCAAGAGCTAAGGCTATGGGACAGAGCGTAATCGTAGGTGGCGAAAACTACGGACAGGGCTCATCAAGAGAGCACGCAGCACTTGCTCCACTATATCTAGGTGTTAAGGCTGTACTTGTTAAGAGCTTTGCTCGTATTCACAGAGCTAACCTTATCAACGCAGGTATTATTCCACTAACCTTTGCAAACGAGGCTGATTACGATAGCATTAATCTTAATGATGAGCTTGTATTACCAGATGTTAAGAAGTGCATTATCGAAGGCACAGATGTAGTTATCGAAAATAAAACAAACGGTAAAACAATCGTTGCTAAATGTGAGCTTTCTGACAGAACAAAGGATATTATTCTTGCAGGTGGTCTACTAAACTACACAAGAGAAAATTCTTGATTTTATAAAAACAATTAGCCGTTTAATTCATTTTAAACGGCTAATCTTATACTAATATAAATTGGGATTTGTATAGCTACGCACAAACCAAACACCACAAACGGACTACCCTAACAATTCTATTTCAAACACATATGTAGTTTGACTAGGCGTGGGGGATTCCATAAGGGGGCTTGACCCCCTTTGGTCGTTCAGTGAGGGGTTTGGGGAGAGGGATCGAAACCTCTCCCCAGCAATCTTTGCTTACTTTCTTTTGTAAGAAAGTAAGAGCC
>JAXJQK010000047.1:0-3610 GCA_036311185.1 Acutalibacteraceae bacterium
CTATTACGGGAAGGAGAACGTTAATGTTATACAAATTCCAGTGTCCTTCCTGTAAATATGTTACTGAAATTGACATTCCAATGTCAGAATATGAAAACCAGAAGAACTGCCAGATTTGCCCAGTATGCTATGCTATAGACTCTAATCAAGTACTTTTGAAACGAGTACTTGAGTGGTCAGGTATAGCATCAGGATCTGGTTCAGGTTGGTTTGGTAAGTCAGATGGATCTAAAGCGATTTAGCTCTATTGAGAAATTAGATGTTCATTTAACAAATATTGCGTATAAGCATATCTCAAAGCATCTAATGAGTCTGGGTGATATGCTGCATCGTCAATCTCATATATAACTTCTTCTCTTTCAGCATTCCACTTCCATACAGTTCTTTCACATTCGTCATCAATAGAATCGCCCTTCTTAATTAAAATATCGCCAGAAGCTAATGCATCTTTTAATAATCTCAAAGTATAATCTTGATTTTGTTTGTAAGCCAACTCAATATTAATCAATCCTTGATTGTACATATCAGCTGCAATACTAGGTTCATTATGGTCAGTTACAATATGAATGTTGTTAACTGGAACATTAAACTTTCCTTTCAAGAAATCAACTTTAGCTTTCAAAGCAGTTACAATATCAGAAGCTTTCATTTGTCTTTCTTTAGTTTCAGAAAAAACATAGCATTGACCATGATCATCGACTAGCAAAGGAATAAATGCAGTTGCATCTTTAAAACCAAAGTCTACACCTAGGTAAATATCCTTAATATGAGTATCGATTTTGTCATAATACATGCGATGAGCAAAAGGCATTCTGTTAGCATCGTGTACAATCTCTCCTAAGTACTCTCGTCTGAACGTTATGTTATCTTCATCCCATCCGTTTTCTAATAATACCTGATTAAGAGCATCTTCACAGTTTGGAATAGAGGGATTGTCTCTCATAGTTGCTCTATGAACAGACCAAGTACCATCGGAAATACAGTCTTCCCAGTAAGTACCACCTGATAAAGGACCAGTACCCGCTAACATAATCAATCCATTTCTACCTTTGACAACTGGACCAATGATTGAGTTGATAAGATATAACAGTGAGCTCTGAGACTGACATTCATCAATTACAAACATTGATGCATCACATCCACGTAACTTCTCTCGGTCAGCTTTACTGTTATTACCCCAGAGCTTGATGGACGCTCCGCTACTAAAGAATATGGTATTTGTACTATTGTCTATCTTTGATGTCTTAATATGAGCTTTCTCTAACGTATCCATTAAAGGCTGCCATATAACAAATCTAGCTTTGTCTAAAGTTAATCCAATATAGATTGCTTGCCTAGGCTTTCTAATACCGTTAACCTCATCAAAACCTTCAAGACAGTGAGAAATCATATGTGAAGCCATCTCATAAGATTTACCAGCACGACGTCCGGCTAGCAATACAATACGTTTAGCCAAATCTTTCAGTACATCTCTCTGCCAAGGGAATAGTCCTCTATCGAGTAAATATTCGCAGTAATCTAAATCATTAGCAGCTTTACCATCAAAATAATTTTGAGTGTTTTGAGCCAGTTCTGATATTCTAAATAAAGAATTGATTGCTGACTCTGAACCTAAGAAATCACACTTGTCAACTGACTTCATTACTTTACCAATCATAGCTCCCAAGTGAGACGTTGATTTTATTTTACCATCTATAAGATAATCTGATATAGAGGAGTAAGCATCTTCAACAGCATTGTAGTCTTCCCTGTTTCGTATTAAGTTGCCGTTTACGTATACGTTATTGCCTTCTATAGTAATCTTCTTCTTAGCCATAGTATAACTCCATTTTAGTCATTTTAGTGTTTAGCTCCTGGAACTGCACTTTGTTTATCTAGTCCAACTGAGATATAAGAAACTGCTATATCATCATCAGATTTAATTATAACCTTAAATGAAGTTCCAATATTAGATTTAGAATCTGGTGTAAGTCTTATCCTGAGATTTCTACCTTTCCATTCTGATTTTGTTATAGCTTTATGAAGTTTAGTAGAATTCTGTTCAACACCATTTAGAACAACAAACTCAATATCAAGCTCACAGTCATCTTTAACGTTGTATAAAACACAGTCAACAAATGAATACTTAAACAAAGAGCCGTCATCTCCAATAAAGCTAGTCTCAATATTAAGAGGACCAATCTCTCCACTTACAGGTGAATAATACATCCAGCCGTTATCACCAACAACAGCACATCCTAATGTAGTTCCTTCTAGATGAGAGTTTACTATATCTTTACAGTCTAATAAGAATGAGTCTCTCTGAGTTCGTGCATATAAGTGGCCATCATCAAATAAGATATAAAGAGCCTGTTCGTGGCTTGAATAACAAGTATCAACAATTTCACCAAATCTAGCAAAGCTGTCACCAGCTTGTAGTGTAGCAGAACCTGTAAATACGTACAGCCTCTTCTCCCATTTAGAATAAAAGAATGCTTCAGTACCACTGTTGCCTAAGAAATCCATACCGATAGCATAACATACAAAGCTATTTTGAGTAGACTCATTTGTTCCACCTACATAATAAATAGCCTGGCCATCATAATAGAAAGATGAAGTGTAAATAGTAAATACTTGGTCTCCATAATAAACCTGAGATGAGATATTATAACCTAAGAAAGCTGTGTTGTTAGAGGTATAAAGTCTAGCAGAATAATTTCCTGGAAGTTTTACGGTAGGAGCTATATAATTTATACCTTTAACTTGTGAACCTAAACCAATTGGGAATATTGTAGTCTGAGCTTCTAGCCAGTAAGTATTCTCATCTAGCAAAGTATTATAAGTCTGTTCACCGTTACCTTTGATTGTTGCCCTGTATTTACAGTCTGTAGTATCAAGTGTATGAGTAAAATATACATCAACAGTATCTTCGTTAAACATCTGAGTTCTGTTGACTTTAATCAGCGGCTTTACTTTCTTTATAACTTCCTTATTAAACTTATCAAGGTTAGTAGGGTCAACATAAATTGGTACCTCTATAGGAGGAAGCAAATAAGAAACAGTAACATCGTTATCTTTGAGATTTACGTTATGACCAGAACCTTGTAGCCATACATCATTAGAAGCTCCACCATCAGAAGGAAGTAATGTTGGTACATTCTTTACGTCCCACTCACCTTCCATTATATAAGGTATATTTCCTCTTAAAATCTCAAACGTTCCATCTCTTGATTCATTGATAAAGTTCCATTGAGTAATAAGGTTAGTACAGAACTTGAAGTCTGCCAGTTTAAATACCTTTACCTGGTCAATGCTAGTTAGCTTTCTTATAAAATAAACATAAGGGTCAGTACAAATGACAGTAACAGGTTCACCTTCGTAAGACGTGCTTGAAGAAAATGCTTTCATTTCAGTAGAAGCAGTTGTAATAAGTGTTTTGTTAAAACTAGCAGAAACAGGAAGTCCGGCATAATACTGAACCTTAACATTATTTCCATTGTCCAATACAAACGGAATGTCATTAACAATACCGTTTTCCATTGTATCGCCTAGGAAATATACCCAGTTTAATAACTGTTTAGATGCTATTTCTTCCTGTGTTACGGAGTGTCTACGCCAGTAAATTCCATTA
>JAXJQK010000048.1:0-2913 GCA_036311185.1 Acutalibacteraceae bacterium
ATACCTATAATCACGTTATTAAAGAATTTAGCATTTTTGCAAAGGATGCAATTATTTTAACATGGGGTATTACCGATATTCATACACTGATAGTTAATAATGAATATTACAATAAAACCAAAAGATTAAGCTTTTTACATCAGTATATAAATCTTCAAAGCTATTGTGAAAATTGTATGGATAGGGAAGACCCGTCTAAACAAATGGGACTTTCAACAGCAGCTGAGCTTTTAGGTATAGATTTCGGTGACGATAATCTTCACCGTGCATTAGATGATAGTTTATTATCATACAAATGTTTTGCAAAGCTTTATGATGAAAATAAAGTGAAAAAGTTTATCAGAGAAGCAAATAACGATTTTTATAACAGAATTTGTTTTAGAAATGTAGCTATAACCGATTTTAACAGTCCACTTGTAGATAAAAAACAGTTTTATTCAGTTTGCCCTCAATGTGGCAGAAAGGGTAGACGATTAACAAAATGGCAGATAAAAAATAAAGGCTTCCGTTCAACCTTCCACTGTGATTATTGTAATCTTAAATTTAATGGAAAGGTAATCTTTAAGCTAAAATACGAGGGTGTGCAGGTAAAGCATAGCTCAAGAGTATATGTAGAAGCCGAAAATAGACCAGTACAAAGCCATATAGAATGAAATAGATTTTGATGGAAGAAATGGGATTATTATAAAATAGTGAAATTTACAAAAGGAACGGTATTAAACATCGTTCCTTTTCTTGATATAGAAGTGCATTAAACAAAGATAATAAGAATATTAAAGAAGGAATTTTTATGATTAAAAAAGATTATTCGGGACTTTTCGATGAAGAATCTAAGATGTATTTAAAAAAGCGTTTCAATTTAAGGGAGATTGAACTATTTGATTATGCACCATATAAATGTGATATTGATGGTTTAATTTCAGCAGCTTGTATTTTTGCCCCTGATTTTGTTCAGGTTAACGATTATGTTTTTGTGAAGAATTTTATTCTTGAAGATGCTATAACAGATGAATTTATATCTAATCTTGAAGAAAGGTTTAATCATAATAAAAAGAGTATAGAGATGTATGTTAATAGTTGGAGTTTAGGTGATTTTTTCATTAATTCAAAACAGGACTATATGAATGACGAAATTGTTATCAAGAAATTTGGAGAATGTTTGGTGTACTTTTGGAAAAATCGTCTTGAAAAAATGTTTCCGATGAAAAAGTTTTCGGTAGAAATATGTGAAAACCTTTATGGAGAATACGGCACTTGTGTAACTATGTATGAGAAAAGAGATGAATAATAATTAAGGAGGGGGTTGTTTTGATTAAATCTACAGATAAAAATACCGAGAATAGAACTTTCAAGATGTTTCGGGTATTTATGGTTATGATTGCACTACTATTTTTTCTATGGTTTTTATTACCTGTTTTTGTTTATGGTATTCTAAATGCATTTAATACAATGGGTATGTTAGCTTGTTTATATGTAATAGCTTTTTATAGTAAAAGAGATGTTTTCAAAAGAATTAAAGAAAAATTTTACAATAAAAAGCCAACCAAATTATTATGGCAAGCAGGCAGACTTTGTATATACGCTTTTGCTACATATGGTTTTATAATAAGTGTTGTTATGGCTGTATTTGCAAGTATACCTCCAGCTGAAAACTCATCAGAGATTATTTTGGGTGCTCAGGTTAAAGGTACAGCTCCTACTTTAAGTTTATATGACAGAATCATAGCGGGTGAGGAGTATCTTAAAGAAAACCCTAATTCAATTTGTGTTGCAACAGGTGGTTTAGGAGATACAGCAACAATTACAGAGGCACAGTGTATATCTAATGTGCTTACAGAGCACGGTATAGCTTCGAATAGAATTTACCTTGAAAACAATTCAAGAAATACTCAGGAAAATATAAAATTTGCTTATAGTATAATAACCAAAAACAGTGAAAACGAAAATATAGCCATAGTGTCAGATGCATTTCATCAAGCAAGGGCAAGACTTATTGCACGTAAGCTAGGAATAACAAGTAAGATAGGTGCAGTAAGTGCAAAAACAAACTGGATTTACCTGCCTACCTTTTGGGTGCGTGAATGGTTTGCTTTACCTTATGATACTTTTTTCAGATAATATAATAAAGGTCATACTAAGCTTTGTGCTTGGTATGACCTTTTCATTAAACAATATTATTCGCTTTTCTTTCTGCTGGATATAAATCCACCAACCTTACGAGGGATTATATCTATTCCATACATAATATAGCCAATTGAAATCAATACAACGGCAAGTAATAAAAGCTTTGCTACGGTATTTATTATTCCGTTGGCTTCTATATTAAAGAATGGATATGGATATTTACCACAATCGCTGATAGGGTAACAGAAGTGGATTTTAGCTCCAACAGGTCTATTCATTACCAATACAGAAATATATACATATGCTGTATATATTGCAGAAGGTATAGTCCATAGAATGGGGAAGAAAGGCTTAAAAAATCCTTTTTTATCAAATAATAACCAATCAAGTATAACCATAATAGGGATAACATAGTGCATAACATTTGCTATAAAATATGTATTCCATTGAGGTATTGTAAGATTATTTATAAAGAAAAAGGAAACAAGTATTACTCCTGCAGAGCTTACTGTAATAGCTCCTTTAAGCCAAGGCACTAAACAGGTTTTTCCTTTGTTTGTATTATTAATTTGCCAGAATGAAAGTACGTAATAATAAATTACGGTAAATATAGTTATCAGATTATAAAAGTATTCCAGTTGAACAATTTGAACTTTTGCATTGAGTATGAAGTTAAAAAACAACGCAACCGTACCCAAAAGTGCTATTATCATTCGCCAGAACACAGCCAAAGGTTTATAACCAATGTACATAATTATCATTCCTTTTTGTTATTCTTTGCTAAGAAAT
>JAXJQK010000049.1:0-18010 GCA_036311185.1 Acutalibacteraceae bacterium
CGTTCAGTGAGGGGTTTGGGGAGAGGGATCGAAACCTCTCCCCAGCAATCTTTGCTTACTTTCTTTTGTAAGAAAGTAAGAGCCTGTGCGGCTTGAGCACATAAAAAGTTTTATAATAAATCAATGGTTTGTAAGGGTTGATATCTTTAAGTTTATACTAAAAATAAGTAAGATATCGACACATTATATGTGTCCCTTAAAATACAAACTAAATTTTATAAAAAACTATTTGTTTACAATGTGAGCGTGAGCGACAGCTCACACCGACAAACCCCAATTTATTAATCTTTAATTTAAAATTAATATTAAATAATAATTAAGGGAGAAACAGTAAAATGGCAAAAATTCAAATGACAACTCCACTTGTTGAGATGGACGGAGACGAGATGACAAGAATCATCTGGAAGATGATTAAAGATATTCTTATTTACCCATATGTAGATCTAAAGGTAGAGTACTACGATCTAGGACTTGAGCACAGAAACGAAACTAACGATCAGGTTACAATTGACAGTGCTGAAGCTACAAAGAAGTATGGTGTAGCTGTAAAATGTGCTACAATCACACCAAACGCTGCTCGTATGACAGAGTACAACCTAAAGGAAATGTGGAAATCTCCTAACGGTACTATCAGAGCTATGCTAGACGGTACAGTTTTCAGAAGTCCTATCATTGTTAATGGTATCACTCCATTCATTCCAACATGGAAAAAGCCAATCTGTATCGCTCGTCACGCTTATGGCGATGTTTATAAGAACTCTGAAATGGCAGTAGAGGCTGGCTCAAAGGCTGAGCTATGCGTTACAAAGGCTGACGGTACAGAAGAGAGAAAGCTTATCCACAGCTTTGATTCAGACGGTATTATTCAGGGTATTCACAACCTAGATAAGAGTATTGGTAGCTTTGCTCGTTCTTGCTTTAACTATGCACTTGACCAGAAGCAGGATATTTGGTTTGCTACAAAGGATACAATCAGCAAAACCTATGACCACCGTTTTAAGGATATCTTCAATGAGATTTTTGAAACAGAGTACAAAGAGAAATTTGCTGAGGCTGGTATTGAATACTTCTACACATTGATTGATGATGCAGTAGCAAGAGTTATCCGTAGCGACGGTGGCTATATCTGGGCTTGCAAAAACTACGACGGTGATGTAATGTCAGATATGATTGCAACAGCTTTTGGTAGCCTTGCAATGATGACATCTGTTCTTGTTTCTCCAGACGGTGTTTACGAATACGAGGCTGCACATGGTACAGTACAGCGTCATTACTATAAGCACCTAAAGGGCGAAAAAACTTCAACAAACAGTGTTGCTACACTATTTGCTTGGAGTGGTGCTCTAAGAAAAAGAGGCGAAATGGATAATAACGCAGAGCTTTGCGATTTTGCTGACAAGCTAGAGAAAGCTACAATTTCAACTATTGAAGACGGTGTTATGACAGGTGACCTTGAAATGCTTTCAACCCTACCAAACAAGCAGAAGGTAGACACAGAAACATTCCTAGTTGAAATCAATAAGAGATTAGAAAAGTTAATGGCTTAATATATAACTGAAACCAGTTAAAAACACAGGTTGTCGAATTACATTTGTAAAACGACAACCTGTGTTTGTTTTTACGCTCTTTCGCAGATAACTACATATCTGTCAAATCCACCGTTACCATTAGAAATACAGGTAATAAGTGTAAGCAAATCTTCGCCTTCTTTTATATAAATATCGGCTGAATCATTTTCTTCGACAACTTTTGTTTCTGCTACCTTATAATTTAATTTACCCCAATAATTTGTAAATTCTATGCTATCCCCTATTTGAAGATACCTAAGCTTATCAAAGTAAATTCTTCCTATATAGCCTGTATGACCGGCTATTACAGTATTAGTACTTTCACCACCGGTAGGAAGTGATGTATAACAGAGATGAGCTACACCATAGCTCATATTATAATCGCTTGCACCTAAATAAACAGGTAATTGCATATCTATAGTAGGTGCTGACACATAGCCATATATATTTGTTATAACACCATAATCAAGTAAATTTAAAACCTGCCTTGAGTATGATTCTGTTGTGAGCATTTGAGTCTGTGTAGATTTTAGCTCTTCATTATAAGCCAAACTGTCCTCTAGCAATCTTCCTGACTCTACCTCAAAAATAATTTGAGTATCAGATGTTCTCTTTCCGTTTTCATCTATCGGATAACCCTCGCTGTCGATTTCGCCTTTTTCCAAAGCCTCTTCAAAAGAACCCTCTGCAACATTATTAATAATCTCATCGAATTTCTCTATTTCGTTTTTTGCTATTGCAGTACCTATACTATTAGAAATAGGAGGAAACAACACTAGGCCTAACCCAGTCAAAAGCATTATAGAGGCAAGTATAAAAAGAATTTTTCTTTTCATAGCTTTACTTATTCCTCCTTGGTAACTTCTTGAGTCTTTTTATCTTTCTTTTTTCGTGACTTTACAACAGCAACAACAACTATTATTATTACAAGTAAAGCAAATCCACCTACAACACAAGCACAAGCCCAATATGGTATTTTATAGCCAAGCAGATACATACAGGTTTTGTCCATACTTACAGGCTTATACTCTGTAGTTAAGGTTTCTGGTGTATATTCTACTCTTGTACCTCTTACAAGAAGTCTGTGTGAGTTAATACCATATGGTGTACAGGTTAACAATGTTACCCAGTCTTCGCCTGTTGTTATTCTAAGGTGTTCAGTTTCCTCTGGTAGAATTACAAGTATATTATCAACCTCATATTTTAGTGTACGGTCAAGAACGTGAATATAAAATTCATCTCCATACTCTAATTCATCTATATAATCAAAAAATGTTTTTCCCGGATAGCCTGTATGAGCTGAAATTATAGAATGTGTGCTTTCTCCACCAATAGGAAACGAAGTATTCTGCAAATGACCTGCACCCTGTTCAAGTATTTCTTCGCTTGTACCGTGGCTTATAGGCAAATATACATTTAGTTTTGGAATTTCAACGTATCCAATAAGCCCCTCATTATCAACATCTAGTGTATCCTCATAGTCTGCACCAATTAGCTTATAGGCTTCCTCGTCAAAAGGGTCAGTAAGTATTACATTACCAGTCAAACTCTTATTATAGTCCTCTGCATCTTGAAAATTCTTAGTTATACTTTCATCTTGCATTTGCTCAACGTCAGCTACATAATTTGTCATTGAGTCTCTATAATCCATATTATTTACAAAGGAGCTTATCATTGGGTATGACATTATTCCTACACCCGTTAAAAATATCAAAATAACACAAACAATAGCAATTTTTCTTTTCATAAATAAATTTTCCTACTTTTAATTATTTTGTGATACACCTGTACACATTGTTATTATGTTTTTACTCTTAAAACATAATAACAATATCTACACCTTTATTTCAAAAGGGAATGCAGAAAACTGCATTCCCTTTTAATTTTAAAAATACCTAATAAAGCCTAAGCCTTTATTATTTTGCTGTATTCTTCTTTCTCATTAGAGCAAAGAATAGAACACCTGCAAGTGAAATTAGTACAGCACCAACGATTGTGAACATAATTGTACCTGCACCACCTGTTGCTGGTAGAACGATTGGTGTGTTACCACACTCGTATGAGAAGAAACCGTCAGCCTCTGTTGGGTTAATGCCTGTTGCTGTAAAGTCAGCTGATACTGTTACAGGAATTTCTGCTGTGTTTAGTGTGTAACCAGCTGGAGCCTTTGTCTCCTTAATTACATAGTTACCAGGCTTAACGTTGTACTCGTTTGTTGTTGAGCCGATTGTGTAGAACTTATCAAGACCATTTGTTGTAGAAACAGCCTTAGCAACCTCTACTAGCTTACCATCAGCATCCTTAGCATATAAACTAAACTCTGCACCAGCAAGCTTTGTATGCTCCTGTGTTGCAGCATCGTACTTTGTGATGTCTACACCTAGTGTGTAAACCTTTGCAATCTTACCATCTACCTGTGTAAAGCTACCACCATTGTTCTGATATAGTAAGAAGTCTTGGTTGTTCTCTGCTTTGATAACCTCAACGTTCTCGTTGATTACAGCATCATACTGAACTACTACTTCTTCATAATCATAGAATGACATACCATTGTGAAGTGTAGCCTTATCAAATACAGATGTAGCAAGCTCTACAGCAAATGTATAGTTATAAGTACCGTTATAAGTAGGATTAGTAGTGTTTACTGTATACTGAGAAGCTGATAGTGTATACTCAGTTGTGCCCTTTACAAGCTTAACTACAGGTGTCTGACCTGCTACATATGTAAGACCATCATCCATATTATCGCCGATAACATATGCTTTTAGTGGCTGCTCCTTTGAACCAACAACTGAAGCTGAAAGCTCAAATTTTACAGGAGTTGTTTCGTCTGTGATAGCTGACTTGTTGTCAGTTGATGTTGTATAGTCACTTGAAGGAACGATAGTCTTATCAACCTCAACCTCACCTGAAGAAACCTTACCACCTAGAGCGATAGTTACATCGTTGTTCCAAGTGTTTGAAGATGGATTGTACTCAGGTAGAACAAAGATAGAACCCTGATTCTTTGTTACGTTAGCAGGTGTATCACCAGCTAAAGCAGCAACATAGTAAATACCATCAGCAATTGTTGTTAATGTAGCTGTCTGACTCTCAGCTGTTACAGCAAACTGAGCTACCTCTGTACCAAGGATAGCCTTCTGAGCGTCCTTTGATAAGCCTGAAATCTGTCCGTCTAGGTATGTAGCAATAGCCTTAGCCTTAGCGTCTGTTGCATCAACCTTTGACAACTCAGCCTTAACTACAGCCTCTTGTGTATCTGCAAGAGTTGCATTAACTTTAAACTCACCTGTTGTTGTGTTTAGCTCAGCAAGCTTAAAGATTGAGAATGTAAAGCCTACTTTGTCAGAACTTAATGTTAGTTTGTTTGTATCTGCTGCACTTGCTGTAACTGCGAATGTCATACAAATCATCATTACAGCTAGAAGAGCAGAAAAAATTCTGATTGTCTTTTTCATAATTCTTCTCCTTTTAATAAATTTTTATTATTGCTTTATCACAGAAATTATTTCACTTCATATTTTCTGCGTTTACGCCTATTAATAACTATATATGTACCAGTCATAACAAAGCCTAATGCTATAAATGCAAGACCAGTATATATATACTTAGATGTACCACTACCACTTGTGCTTGGTACAGTTAATGGTGCATTTGTAACCTGATATTTAATGTTATAAATCTTTTCACCATTTTTTAGTACATAGCTGTACTTTTTACCATTATCTTGAAAATCATACTTAGATGTTTCTGATACCTTAGCTTCAGGTATTACAAAGTAATGCTGATTTGCATTGAGTACATAGCCGTCCTTTTGCTGTGACTCTACTACACAATACCACTGCAATTTACTTGTATTGTTGGAAGACTGGAATTTATAAATATCAAGATTATCAAATACAGCCACACCATCTTGAACTTCTTGAGTTTTTATTGGTGTAAGCTTTGATATATCAGCTCCGTCCTTATCAACCTTATAAAGAGAGAACTTAACATCATCTTTAATAGGATTACCGTTATTATCTACCTTTGAGATTGTCATTTTACCCTTATGGTAGTTACGGAATACTACAGTATCTTCAGCAAACATCGAATTACCTGAAACAGCACTTGCAAGTGATCTATAATAAGTTACTTTTGCTTCTATCTTGCTTGTAGACTGATTTATTGTTATTGTAGCATAATGCTTTGTGTTGTCATAAACAAACGATACATCTTCACTTTCAGCGTCACAAGAACCACTTACCTCTGATATTTCAAAATATCTTTTGTAGGTATATGTACCAGTAGTATTTGTGTCAACCGGTGTAATATTAATTGAATCAAATTCAATAACATTTTTACCGTTTGTAGATGTCATATTTACATTTTGCTTTGTCTGTGGTTCACCGATTTTTTTACCTGATGAATCAACCTCTTGCAATGTAAAGCTGAACTTCTCTTTAAAGTTACTTTGTCCGTCAAGTAGCTTTTCAGCCTGTAGCTTTACAGATGTTGGATCAGCAGTAATCATTGTATTCTTGAATGTTATTCTGTTACTGCTTGCAATAGATGAAACTGTACCCTCAACAGTATTGTTAGTTTGATTAGACTTATAAATTTCATCATTTGCTGTTTCTACAATTTTATACTTTGCATTTACAGGAATACCTTTAAACATTATTGTTTTTCCTGCTTTAATAGAAAACTTACCGTTTTTATCTGTAGTATATGTTGAGGTATCTCCACTTATAGTGTACTCAAGTGGATATGGTGAATAGCTGTAATTTGCACCCTTTCCATCAAGGTCTAGCAGAATTGTAAATGGAAAATCCATATCAGAGCTTATAACGTTACCATTAGAATTAACAGCTCTTTTCTCCAAAGAAATATTACTTATCGCTGGTGTATTATAGAAAGCAACATTAAAGTTAGTCAAATCATTAGGTGACTTTGTATTTTGGAATGTAAAGTCGCCTGTTGATATTGAATAACCACTTTTAACCAGCTCATTGTTTTCAACATCAGTTACTGTATACTTAGTTGAATATTTATATACTGTATCTGATGGCATACTCTCAGCTACATTCAGTGTGCTACCTGTTTCAGCTATATTATTAAATGAAGCTTTCTGTCCATTTTTTATAGTATAGCTACCACTGTCATTTGTTTTCTTTTTCACACCGTCAAGTGTATATTCCTTTTGAGTAACTAGTGAACCGTTAGCCTTGTTAGTAATAGTAAAGTCATCTACATTTGCTACCGCTTGTCTAATACCACTATTTACATTAGCAGTTTCAACATACTTTTCTGTAGTCAAAATATTATCAAGAGGATAGAATGAGAAATTCATCTGGAAGTTAGACTCAATCAAACCTCTTTCCATATAGAACACAGTCATATGGTATGTTTTATTAGGGTCTAGCTTATTACCATTATTAAATGCTATTGTCTGTGCACCCTTTGTTCGATTAGTTGAACGATCAAAAACCTTGTTGGCAGTAGCCTTCATATTTTTAAAGTCAATCTTACCAGATGCCATCTTATGGTTACCACCAAGGTCAAGCACTAGGTCAGAGCCACCCTGATCATTACTAATGAAAACCCAAATATCATCATCACCTGAGAAGTTAAAGGTAATAGGTGTACCATTTTGAGTTCCGTCTACAGTACCTGCACCAGTAACTCTAAAGTCAATATCAATACGGATACCATAACCATAGTCAAGGTTATCATTACCATATCTGTTACCTTTGTTATTACCTGAAGCATTATTAAATGGGAATATGCCATAGCCTGATGCTTCATCCTTCATAAAATGACTTAGACCATCTACTACGCCATACTGTCTTCCTGAACCGTAGTTTGCAACAGTTGGTACTTCGCCATTCCAAGTAAAGTATACGTTATCAGTAGCATTATACGAGTCAAAGCTATAAGTAGAATAACCATTAGAGGTGCTTTCTCTAAATGGGAAATATGACTTAAACACCTTAGCAATTCTTTTGCCACTTGAACTTTCATAACCTTTTTCAGCATATTTTTTTGTTAAAAACTCGGTATCAAAGTATGGTGCCTTAAATGTAGAGGTTGCCAAAAGATTCTTGTCATTACTTAATTTGTTGTATACCAAACCTTGAACAGCCTCGTCATATGAAGTAATACCAACATTTTTGTCATAGCCATATGCATTCACATTTTCTCTGTTAGAGTTATTAGCTGTATAGTCAAATCTTGTAACGTTATCTGAATTAGTAGCATTCAAAAAGTTACCACCATGAGCACTGGTATCATAGGCACCTGAAACGTTACAGAAGTTACCTAGATAAAGTGGATATTGCCAATTTGCATTTCTATCAGCTGCTACCTTTATCGCTCTGTTAAAACGATAGAATGGATACCAGTTGTCTGCAGAGTAATTATGTCCTGTACCAGCCTTTATAGGGTCAAGATAGCTACCAGTAATTTCCTCATCTGACATATAGTCAAAATATGTAGCATTTGCTGCATAAATACCCTTACCAAAGCTATGTGTTGTAACTGCATCTGGTTCACCAACGGTAATTTCACCACCGCCTCCACCACCAGAGTCTACATATGGTGTTTCATCAAAATCACTACTCCACAAACCATTGCTATACAAAGGATTGTTATACGTAGGTATATTAAGGTCACCTGTTTTATTACTGTCTGAACCACCATTAAATATAATCATATTAGCCGATGTATCAACAAGAATTCTGTAATAATTAGATGTACCTAAACGCTCCATAGCTCTACCAGGCCAAGCATCTAGCTTTTCAGCATTGTTGTTATTTTTGTCCCACGCATAAGCATACACTGTACCGTAGTTGTTTGTGTTTTGATAATATATGTATCCTTCTTCCGCAGAAGCTGCTGTTATGCTAAAAGCCGGAAAAACAGAAAGCAACATTAAAAGTACTAACAACGCAGATAATGTTTTTCGTGCAACAGTTAACATTTTTCTTCTTGTGTGTGTCATTAAAAAATCTCCTTTCATAATATTTTATTTTAAATATTTAACTACAAAATAGCTAAATATAAAATAACAAAGATAGTTTAAATTATACTATAAATTAGCCTAAATTTAAATGTTAACATTGCACAAACTGGATTTTATTTTTTATTAATTAATGTATTTTTTTCCTTTAGATACAAACTAAACCCTCTGTAGCTTTTACTACAGAGGGTTATTAAAAAATTACTTCTTTTTCTTTTTAAATCTGCTGAAAAATCCACCCTTTTTCTCGGTTGTATCTTCTGTAGATTCTTCTGCTATTCTGTCATTAATATCCTCAAATACTTCTGTTTCATCCTCAGGCTGTTCTGTAATTTCTTCTGTCTCAGAAGCTTTATTTTCAACTACAGCCTCTGTTTGCTGTTCTTCTTCGTCTTTCTCTTCTTTTTTAGCTATTGTAGCCTGCTCTTTTTTTACAGCTTCGCTTTTGTTAATCTGATTTGCTACCATATGAAGTATAGCCTCTGTAGATGGTTGCTGTGGTATTTCAGGCAATTCAACAGTTGTTTGCTTTTCTTCTGCTACTTCTTCCTTTGGTTTAAATATTGTAGGTGGCTTCTCGCTAAATTCCTTCATCTGCTTCATAGCATCAGCATTAAATAAGAAACCAAGTGTAGCTGGGTTAAATATTATAATGTTACATACATCATTAAGCATTGAAAATGCTTCATCAAGTGTAACAGCTATAGGCACAACCTTACCCTTAAATATTAGGTTAAATTCCTCTAAATCTGTAAACAAAGGTAATGCACGTGAATTATCGTTTGAATTTAACAGTGTTGCTGCTGAAAATTCATCTCCTTCAAATGGTACATAATTATATTCTTCAGCACCCAAGAAAGCAAATTGCTTCTCGTTATAAAGCTTTTCGCCTGCTTTTGAAAGAATAATTGTATTAGGCTGTTCTTCAGCTGACTTTGTAAGAGGAATTAAGAATGTTGTCTTAAAGATATTATGACTTAACTGACTTGTTAATGTCATCTGGTTAGCCTTAACCTGCTGGTTTTCAATTCCTGCACATTCTATACATCTTATAAATGCATTATATATAGGTGAATTATATGTAGCCCACTTATCCTCTGTAGGCTCACCTAATAATTCATCTCTGTCAAATACATACGCACTTCCATTTTCTTTACAATAAACTATTCTAAAAGCACCATATTTTTTACAATTCTTCAAAATATCCACAGCCTGCTGTGAATCAACCTTATAATACTTATTATCAAAAATCTTTGTAGCCTCTATAAGACCCTTTACATTATCTTCTCCCTCTACAAAGAACATTTTTCCTTCAAAGTCGATTGCAGGAAACATTTTATTCAAGTGACTTGAGTGAACAAAATATACATCAAGTTCATTTTCTCCTGCTAAGAACTTTCTAAACTCATCAGCACCTGCCTTATTAGCTGCATTTAATTCATCTTTCATTTGCTGTATAAGATTAGTTTCTGCTCCTGTATTTTCTCCAAGCTTTGCCTTTAGCATTACAGGCTTTGACTCTGGTGTAGCCTGTGTAAATACCTTTAGGGTTCTGTCTGCAGGTGCACCAATACAAAGTGTACCTAATAAATCTCTAAAAGAGTCCTCGTCAGACTCATAAAGCTCAAATTCATCTTTTGTAAGAAGATATTCAAAAGCTGTACAGCTCCCCTTTTTTATCTCTTCTGTATTTTCAATAGTTGCACCAAAACGCAATCCTCCGTCAAAATCTAACACCCTTAGAAGATAGTATTTCTCAGGTGATGACTTAAACAGCATAAATCTACCTTCTTCATCATAGCATACTTTTTCAAAATCTATTTTCATTTTAATTACCTCCTTAAAACACGTCACTTTCCTTATATTATAACAGCATACATTCCAAATAGCAAACACTTTTTAGTAAAAATGCTTATATATTGCTTTATTTATTTTTACAGACATTTTTCTTGCCTGCTTTATAGCTTACCATTACAATAACTACAACTGCTACAGCAAATATTATACCTGAAAAAAATAAATTCATATTGCTTGATGGCACTGCAACACTTACTTTATTGTTAACCTCAGTAGCTTTTTCGGTAGCTATTGTTTCTAAATCTTCGATTTTTTCTGTAGGTATTTTCTTCTCATTGGCTGTTGAAGAATCTTTTTCTACCAAGGCTGAACTACTCTTAATCTTTGTTCCGTCAGCAGACTGTCTGTTAACTACTTTTTCTACAATATCAATACTATATTTCTCACCATCATCGCTTATAAGGGCATTTTCATCAGCCGATGCCCCGTAGCTGGTATAAATTTGAATTTCTGCAGTATTAATCGTATCTTCAGCTTTAAAAGTTACTTCAATTAAATCTGTTATATTTTTTGTATCAATACCTTTTGTATTAATATAGATTACAGACAATTTATTATCGTTATATGTATTCTCAATATACCCACAGCTACCATCGTTAACCTTACAGCTCTTATACTTAATCTCATTACCGTGTACAAGGGTGAACATTATTACACCAATATCGCTGTTACATTGAGCCTGTAAATTAACAGTAAAGCTTTCACCCATAACAACCTGTGAGGGAGCCTTTATTGAGCCGTGCACTATATCGTAGCACATACAGGTTATAGCAGTGTTCAGCAAAATCACAACCACTGCAAGCCAAAGCGAAAAAATTCTTAAATATTTTATCATTTCTTTATATTATATAATCTACAAGCGTTTTCTGTTGTTATATTAATTAGCTCTTCCATACTTATACCCTTAATTTCTGCAATTCTCATTGCTGTAAACTTAATCATTGAAGAATCACAGCGTTTACCTCTAAATGGCACAGGTGTAAGATAAGGTGCATCTGTTTCAAGTAACAATCTGTCTAACGGAATATACTCTGCAACTTCTACACTCTGTCTTGCGTTTTTAAAGGTTACTACACCACCCAAGCTTATAGACATACCTAATTTTACAATTTCCTTACACATTTCTACACTACCCGAAAAGCAATGTAACAAGCCATTCGGTTTATATTGCCTTAAAATATCCATTGTGTCACCGTGTGCATCTCTGTCGTGAATTACCACAGGTAAGTTCATATCCCTTGCAAGGTTAAGCTGTTCTATAAACACTTTCTTTTGTACATCTCTAGGTACATTATCCCAGTAATAATCAAGACCAATCTCACCTATAGCAACAGCCTTTTTATGCTTTGCAAGGCTTTCAAGCTGGCTGATATAATCCTCTGGTAAATTATCGGCTGACTCAGGATGAACACCAACAGCAGAATAAATAAAATCATACTTCTCTGAATATTCTATTGACCATTTTGAGGTTTCAATATCAACTCCTGCATTTACAATATAACCTACCCCTTTATCGGGCATAGATGCTAACAGCTCTTCTCTATCCTCATTAAATTTATCATCATCATAATGTGCGTGTGCATCAAAAATCAAAGCCATAAAAACCACCTTTATTCCTTTACTAATATTAATTATTTCCAATATATGGAAATTATATCAAATTGAAATAATTGTGTAAAGCTATAAGTTATTTATCCTCAATAAGCAAGTGAATATTTCTTACATTGACTAAATGTTGCTAATAGTGCTAAAATTATATAAAATATCTTAAAAAGGTTTTGAAAATATGTCTAAAATTACAAACACCACTAAACTACTATACACTTTCTTAAAGTTGATAGTAATTCTTTATATTGTTGTTAGTGCTTCAGCTTTTTTCTCATATATTTCTCCTAAAGCAAATGCATATTATACATATAAAATCAACGGAATAACCTCAAATTCCACGCTACATTGTGACAATAACGGTGTTTATATAACATCTTTCAGTGGCAGTAACCTAGATGTAAATTATATAATCAACAATACAATAGATAAACGCACTCTAAAAATAACCGGTGAAATCAAAAGCGTAACAACAGATAACGGTATTATTTATGCTATATCACACAGCGATAACTATGTGTTCCTTAACAGATATGTTTGTAATACAGATACACTTAACAGCTTTATTATCAGAGAACCAAAAATAAATTCAGATTATAGATTTGCTATATCTAATGACAGACTCTATTTTGCAGAAAACGCAGACTATGGCAATATCGCTTGTTATAGCATATATGGTGAAAAGCTGTATTCGTTTTATCTCGACTCAGTTATTGACTATCGTACAGGAAATAATAATACTCTTTATATCTTTACCAAAAATCAAATCTACTCTTTAGACACAACAGATAATTACCAACCTGTATGTATTCTTAATACCGTTAATATTAGGTCAAATGTATTTTTCTGCGGTGATACTTTCTTTGATTATAGTGGGCAGGTTATAATTCCGACAAATAATATAGCTATATCCACAAAAATAGAGTGTAGTCAAATCAACTGTGCTATAGCAGGCGAATATTATTGTAAGTATTATTCAAACAATATCTACGGGTATAGTCAAGAGAATATTCAGTACACATTGTATAATATTAACGCTGGAGAAAACGCACAGATGTGTAGCTATCAAGACAAAATTTACTTATTATCTGAAAATCAAGAACTGTTTATAATAGAGCAAAGCGAATTAAACTTTCCGCTGATTAAAAATAATAGTAATAATAACAATATCTCAGATAATCACAATAACAATAATACTCTCCCCACTAATCCAACTGCAAAACCTCAATCAAATAACAACTCTCAAAACAATAATAAAAAAGAGTTTTCAATAAATAATTACTATATAGATACCGATAAAAATATAATTTGGGATATTCCAAGTGAAACAACCATAGCAGGCTTAAAAAACAATCTTACTTATAACGGTTATGAGCTTAAATTTTATGATAAAAACAATGTAAAAAAGACAGCTGGTAACATTGGCACAGGCTTCACAATGGTTATCGAAAGCAATAATACAGAATTTGACAGATACAGTATTTCGGTAAAAGGTGATTTATCAGGCGAAGGCAATATAAGCAAAGCCGATGTAAAAATTCTTAGCGAATATTTTATGAATGTTTCAACCCTTACCGATGAACAATACACAGCAAGCGATTGCAATGGTGATAACATAATAGATGGTGTAGATATATTAAAAATAGCAAGAAATAATCTGTAACCCTATTTTCAAAACTGCGTATTATGTATTAAAAGCTAAACGGTGGTGAGAAAATATGCGACGACAACAAAGGAACAATAAAGGCTGTAACGCTGGATTGATTTTTGGAATTGGATTACTTATCGGTACATTACTACCCTGTCAGGTTGTTGTTGTGATATCTGCTGTTGTAATATGTATACTTTCATTACTCGCTTTTTAATCAGTACAGGAGGATTTTATATGAAATTTGTAGTTATTGATAATCCAAAGGTATGGGGCTTTATATTAAGAAAAATCTACGGTATAAAAAAGATTGATTTTACACAAAACTAAAGAGCTACATAGAAAACCGGCTACAGACAATTTTCTGTGGCTGGTTTTTGTTATTTATATGTTTTTTCAAAAAAGTATTGACTTTTACCCTACGTTAAAAAGTAAAATACATATATGGAGGTGCTATACAATGAAAATAAAAGCAGTATGCGAAATAACTGGTCTTACAGATAGAACAATCCGTTATTACATAACCGAAAATTTAATTTCACCATCTTATACCGAAAACTACCTTGGTAGAAAAACATTCAATTTTTCAGAAAATGATGTCAAAGAACTTAATGATATTTCCGTGTTAAGAAAATTTGGATTTTCTATTGTGGAAATTCGTGAAATAATTCTTTATCCCGATAAAAGTACAAATATAATACAAAGCATAAAAAGTCGAAAAGAAAATACAATTCAGGAAGAGCAATCATTATTATCTGCTCTATCTAACCTTGATACAACTCGAAATTATACAATTGCTGAACTTGCAGAAGAATTATCAAATTTGCTTACAGAAGCTCCTATAACTGATGAAAACATAAAAATTAATATATATAAAATTATGTTCTCTTTACTTAAATCTGTTATTTTATTTTTTATAACGTGGCTTCCCGTTTTATGTAGTTGTTTTATGATTACCTGCAAACTTCACTATTATCAATATCCGGTTTTTGATAAAACTGCTATTTTAATCAACATACTTACTTTCATACCTACAATGCTAATTATATTACTCCCAAAGCTTAAAATATCGTGGAATTGTACTGTAAAACGAATAATAAAATGTATTTTAATTATATTTTGTATTTTGGTTACTCCTATCAGCTTAATATCTTCGCTTTTTTACACTGTAACAAAATCAGAAACAACTAGCTTTAGAAATTACCGAGATTTTGATACAGACTGTTTTGCTAATAGAAATTTAAAATTCCAAGAACTATTCCCCACTTTCCCTCATTATTTTGAAAACGAAAAACAAAATGATGGTAGTTACAAAACAGTTTATCTTGACTCAAAATACTATTATAGATACATTGAAGATTTTGACTATACTTATGATATATATGCAGAGTGGACACTTGAAGAAAACGCCTTTCAAGAAGAGATTATAAGAGTAACAGAGTTAGCTGAACGTGATGGATATACAGCATTTGAAAAAGGAGATTATAAATGTATATTTTTATATGGTGGATATTCAGCCTTTAAAGAGGCAACAGATAATTATGATTACTTAATATTTGCATATAACAAAGAAGATAATAGAGTACGATATATTCATTGTTGTAGTCTACAAAATGGTTCAGAACAACCATATTATTTATCACTTGATTGGGGTGAATAAACAAAAACGACTTACCATCTCCATTACAAGTTAGTGGTAAGTCGTTTTTTATATAGATATTTGATTCATTGCTTAAACGGTCTTTATTTTATCAATCTTTTTATGAGCAATACTACCTTTCCATAGTCGGTGGTAGAATAGTATAAGCACAGGATAAAGCTCCAGTCTGCCTGCTATCATATCAAATATTAAAACCAGCTTCGAAAAATCAGAATAAAGCCCAAAGTTTTCCGCAGGGCCTACCTTGGACAAACCAGGTCCCATATTACACAAGCAAGAAAGAACTGCTGTAAAATTTGTTTCAAAATCATAATTATCAAACGAAATCAAAAATACAGAGCCAGCAAAAACAACTGCATATGTCATAAAAAACACATTAACACTACGCATAACATCGTGGTCAACAATTTTGTTATCCATCTTAACCTTGCGTACAGTGCCTGGATGTAAAAATAATAGCATTTGATTTTTAATTGATTTAAATAGAATTATAAATCTTGAAACCTTTATACCTCCACCTGTACTACCTGCACAAGCACCAACAAACATCAATCCAATTAACACAGTCTTTGATGTTGACGGCCATAAATTGAAATCTGTTGTAGCAAAGCCTGTAGAAGTAGCAAGTGATGCCACCTGAAAGAATACAATTCGTAAATTATCAAAAAATGTAATAGCTTTATCGTAAGCATTAAGCATAATTATAGTAATTGCTACTAATATAATGCCAAAATAACATCTTACCTCTGACATTTTAAAGAAGCTTTTGAATTTTTTGGTAATTATAAAGAAAAACGCATTAAAGTTTATTCCAAATATAATCATAAAAATTGCTACTGTCCACTGTATAGCAGGAGAATAGCTTGCTATGCTATCATTTTTAATACCAAAGCCACCTGTACCTGCTGTACCGAATGAGGTCAAAATAGCATCAAACACAGGCATTTTAAATAGCATTAAAATTATAAACTCTACTACAGTTAAAACAAAGTAGATAAGATATAAAATTAAAGCTGTATATTTTACTTTAGGAACCAGCTTACCAACACTTGGTCCGGGGCTTTCTGCTCTCATAAGGTGCATATGTCCACCATTGCTCTCTCCACGAGATACCATTGGAATAATTGCCAGCAAAAACACAAGCACACCCATACCACCAAGCCAGTGAGTAAAGCTACGCCAGAATAAGCACCCGTGAGACATAGCCTCAACATTACTTAATATACTTGAGCCTGTAGTCGAAAAGCCCGACACTGTTTCAAAAAAAGCATCTATAAAGTGTGGAATCTCGCCACTGAAAACAAATGGTAAACTTCCGAACACACTCAACAAAATCCAACCTAATGAAACTGTTGCAAAGCCCTCTTTTGCATTAAATACTAGCTTTTTAGGTCTTAAAAATATAAGTACTACTCCTATAGCAAGACATATAAGTATTGTGAGAATAAATGAATACACCTGATGCTCTTTGTAAATTATCGAAACAAGCATTGGTAGTGTTAAAAAGATGCCTTCCATAGTCAATATACAGCCTAAGATAAACGAAATACTTCTATAATTCATATTTGTTACCCCTATTATTTTAAAATATCGTGTATATCTTTAAGGCCTGTATGTGTAGTAACAACAATTACTGTATCGCCCTGAAGAATATAGTCCTGACCTCTTGGAATTATCAGCTTACCATTGCGTATAATACTGGCAATAAGCAAATCATTTTTCAAAGACATTTCACAAAGAGGAACCTCAGTGATTTCTGAGGATTTCTTTATTTTAAATTCTACAGCCTCTGCTCTGTTATCAAACCAATGGTACAGGCTCTCGACATTACCACTACCTATAGAATTTTTCTTGCCTCTTACATATGCAATAATTTCCTCTGAAACAAGTAGACGTGGGTGAATAACACTACCCAGCTCAAGACTTTGTATAACATTGTTAAAATTAACTCTGTCAACCTTTGTTACAGCCTTAGCGTCGGTTATACGTTTTGCATATAGTGTAAGTAAAATATTTTCTTCATCTATACCTGTAAGAGGTATAAAAGCATCTACGCTTTCAATACCCTCTCTAATTAACAACGATTCGTCTGTACCGTCACCATTTATTATCAATGCCTTTTCAAGAAGTCCGTCAAGCTCCTCACAACGTTTTATATCACTTTCAATAACCTTAACCTCTATACCCATCTCTGTCAGCTGTTTAGCCAGATAATAAGCTGTTCTGCTACCACCTATTATCATAGTGCTGGCTACACGTTTTTTTATAAGCTCAATTTTCTTAAAAAACACATATACATTTCTCGCTGAGGCAATAATTGTTATAATATCGCCCCCCTGCAAGCACTGGTCACCATTTGGGATAATTATTGAATCGCCACGCTCAAGACCACAAATAAGAAATTTAAAATCAAATTCTTTTTGCAAGGAATATAGAGTTTTCCCATCAAGATAGCTATTATTTGGAATTTGAAATCTTACAAGCTCAGCTTGTCCTTTAGAGAAAGAATTCGTGCTAAGTGCTGCTGGCAAACGTAAAATTCTTGAAATTTCTCTTGCTGTTTCAAGCTCCGGATTGATAATCATAGAAAGCCCCAACTGGTCACGCAGATAAGCCTGCTCTTCACTATATACAGGGTTTCTTACTCGTGCAATAGTAGAACAATCACCAAC
>JAXJQK010000050.1:0-12055 GCA_036311185.1 Acutalibacteraceae bacterium
GAGTCGTTTACACCCTCTATTATATCATTTGGTTTAAGAATAACAGCAGCGGCACACACAGGACCTGCAAGAGGTCCTCTGCCTGCCTCATCTACTCCACAAATACTTTTATAGCCTTGCTCTATAAGCTCGTTTTCATTTAAAAACCAATCCATTTTTGTACTCCTTTATATAATTTATTATTTATTAAACTTTAGTTGTTTTATTTTGTCAGCAGTAAAATTAAACAGCATAAACAATAATAATGCAAAGGCTGAACATATTGCAAAGTATATTAAAAACTCTATACTCATATTTACAAAACCAAAGAAATTTTCTATTTTTAGTATGTTGCAGAAAAAATTTCTTGAAAATACAATACCTAATACCATACCACCAACGCTTATCGAAAACATAACAGTTCTGATAAAATTAAATGGTAGACTGGTTTTGTAAACAACCATTAAGCCTATAAATGCTGTTACAGCTACTGCAAGTGTAGATGTAAATTCATCAGACCTATTAAATACATTACCAACTATTGTTACAAGTACAACCGATAACGCTACTGTAATACCACCTGGTATGGCTCGCTTAAAAATATTAAGTAAGAAATTACCTTCAATTCTGTTTTCGTTAGGCTCAAGTGCAAGAACAAATGACGGAAAACCGATACAAAATGCACTTATTAATGTCATTTGTATTGGCATAAATGGGTATGAAGCACCATAAAATACAAAAATTACAGAAAGCAATGTTGAGAATATTGTTTTCACCAAAAACAACGAGGCTGAACGCTGAATATTATTTATTGAACGTCTACCCTCTGCAACTACCTTTGGCATAGATGAAAAATTGGAATCAAGTAATACCAGCTGTGAAACACATCTGGCAGCTTCGCTACCACTTGCCATAGCTACTGAACAATCTGCCTCTTTAAGTGCAAGTACATCGTTTACACCGTCGCCTGTCATAGCTACTGTATGACCATGCTTTTTTATAGCCTGTACCATTTGTAGCTTCTGATTTGGTGTTACTCTGCCAAATACAGAATATTTTTCAACTGCATTATAAATATCTTCCTCTGTTTTTAAGGTTGTTGCATCTATGACTTTATCATAATTTTTCAATCCTGCATCAGCTGATATAGCAGATACAGTTTCTACATTATCGCCCGATATAACCTTTAAATCAACACCCTGTTTGTCGAAATACTCAAGTGTTGCTTTTGCCTCTTTTCTTATTTTATCCTTTAGGATAACCACACCTACCGGAACAATATCTTCGGGTAAATCTCTATTATTAAAATCATTCTCTGAATATCCTATAGTTAATATTCTATAGCCTTTTGGGATGTCTTTAATGATACAATCTATTTCGGTATTACTACCATTAAAAATAAATTCTTCTGCACCAAGTACAAATGTACCATTTTCGCCAAAGTTTATACCTGACCATTTTCTTTCTGATGAAAATGCGACTATATTTTTCGCAACAAAATTTGTATCCCCTATGAATTTATCCTTAATTGCATTAATTGTAGGGTTACTGTCGGTAGAATATTTTGCGATTGCATTTAGAATATTTTCGATATTTGTGTTTTCAAATTGAGGTGTTGTTCTTGTTTCCAGTACCTCCATACAGCCCTCTGTTATAGTACCTGTTTTGTCAAGGCAAAGCACATCAACTCTTGCAAGGGTTTCAATACAGTACATTTCTTGTACTAAAACCCTTTGCCTTGATAAACGCACTACTCCAACAGCAAGAACAGTGCTTGTTAAAAGCACAAGTCCTTCTGGTATCATACCAACTAAAGCGGCAACTGTAGATACAACTGCATCTGTAATATCACTGTAATTTGTAGCCATATACTGTCGCCAAAATAATAAAGCTCCAACAGGAAATATAACAATCGACATTGTTTTTATTATAAATTTGACAGCCTTCATGATTTTGGAATCAACTTTTTTTACATATTTTGCACCGTTGGAGATATGAGAAGCATAATTATCATCTCCAACCTTATCAGCTCTTGCTGTACAGCTACCGCTTACAATAAAGCTACCTGAAATAAGTGTGTCACCCATACATTTATATACAGCATCGGATTCACCTGTAAGAAGCGATTCGTTTACCTCACAGCATCCGTCAACAACAATACAATCTGTTGGAATTTGCTGACCTTGCGAAAGCAGAATTATATCATCAAGTACAATATCATTTACCCCTATTTCGCAAATTTTGCTATCTCTTAATGCTTTTATCTTTTCTGCACCTACTATTGACAGCTTATCAATAGTTTTTTTAGCTCTTAGCTCCTGAATAGTTCCTATTAAAGCATTAAGAACTATAATTATCATAAATAAAGCGTTTTTGTATGAACCCACTGCAAAAACAGCGATTGCAAGAATTAAATTAATAAGGTTAAATAATGTACAAACGTTATCTTTTAAAATATCTGAAAAAGACTTTGTTTTTAAATTACTTGATTTATTATAATTGCCATTTTTTATACGTTCTTCTACCTGTTGGGGTGTAAGACCGTTTTTTATATCAGGATTATATCTAATTAAATGTTCAGACATATTGTATCTCCTATTTTTATAAAAAGTAACTAAAAAATTATATCATTTATAAAAGTTCAATTCAAGTTTTAGGCTTTTATACTTTTATAAATTGTAGTTTATTTTAGATTTTTTATTTTTATATTTTTCTTGACAAATGTTGTAATTATGAATATAATTATTTTCAAAGGAAACACTTTAACACTTAAAAGCGTAACACTTTAACTCGTGAAAGTGTAGTGTAATACTAACACTAAATTATCGGAGGGGTTTTAAAATGGCAAAGATTAAAGACTCAAACTTAGTTACATACAGTCCTGATTTAAAAATTCTTGATTGTACATTAAGAGATGGAGGTCTTGTAAACAATTTTTATTTTTCAGATGAGTTTGTAAAGGATTTATATAAAACTTGTGTAGCTGCAGGTATTGACTATATGGAGTTTGGATATAAGGCATCAACTGATATTTTTAACGAAAGCGATTTTGGTAAATGGAAATTCTGCAAAGATGATGATATAAGAGAAATTGTTGGTGACAATGATACTGACCTTAAAATTTCTGTAATGGCTGATGTTGGAAGAACAAACCATAAGCGTGATATAATCAACAAGGCTGATAGTCCTATTGACCTTATAAGAGTAGCTACATATATAAATACTATTCCTGCAGCTATTGAAATTATTGAAGATGCTAAGAAAAAGGGTTATGAAACCTCTTGTAATATTATGGCTGTTTCTAAGGTTAATAATGATGATCTTATAAACGGATTAAAAGAAATTGCTAAAAGTAATGTTGATGTTATTTATGTTGTAGACAGCTTTGGTTCATACTACCCTGAGCAAATAGCAAGACTTGCCGATATGTACGGAGAAATTGGCGAAAAGCACAACAAAAAGATTGGTATTCACGCACATAATAATCAACAGCTTGCATTCGCAAATACAATTACAGCATTAATGCACGACACAAAGTTTTTAGACTCTACAATAAGTGGTATGGGCAGAGGTGCTGGTAACTGCTTTACTGAATCACTATTGGGTTTTCTAAAAAACCCTAACTATAATATCGTTCCTGTTATGAATTTCGTACAAAAGCATATGCTTAAATTAAAGGCTGAAGGTAATGTATGGGGTTACGACCTTCCTTACCTGCTTACAGGTATACTTAATGCACATCCATCATCTGCAATTAAATTTATTAAAGAAAACAGAGAGGATTACTCAAAATATTACCAAGAGCTATTGGACGATACTCTTTAATATAACAAAAATATAATAAACGGCAATTAAGTTATGCATAAAACATAGCCTAATTGCCGTTTATTAACTCTAAAAAAGCCACTGATTACAGTGACTTAAAATATTGACTTTTCAGATTATAAACCGTATACTTAAATGTAACTTAGTCTTCGTCTGGATGAGCCATAAAAGGAGTTAAATCTCTTTTAAATTCATCACTTACCTTATCAACTGTTTCAAGAGTAAGCTTTTTATTTAAGTCAAGGCTAAGTACGCCCATAATAGAATGTGGGTCTATTTCAAGATTATCACTTTTAATAGACATTGTTATATCCGGATACTTTTCTGCTATTTCAACAAAGCGTCTTGCTGTAGCAATATCAGGAATATAGATTGTTGTTGAATACATTTTCATTTCCCCTTATTTAATATTAACAATATTTTAACACTTTTTTTATTTAAAATCAATATTAAACGTGATTTTTTTCACAATAACGACAATCATTAAACTTTTTAAACAATTTTCGGACAATTAATGTAATTTTATTCAATAGAGGTTTATTATGAAGTTTTATATATTTACACTAGGCTGTAAGGTTAATCAGTACGAATCCCAGATTATGCACGAAAATCTGATAAACAGTGGTTTTGAATATACTAAAGAATATAACAACGCAGATATTATAATTATAAACTCCTGCACTGTTACATCAGCAAGCGATAGTAAAGCTGTAAAGCTTATGCATAGAGTAAAAAGAGAAAATCCACAATCTGTTTTAGTGCTTACAGGCTGTTTGCCTCAAGCATTCCCTGATGATGAAAGATTTATTGAGGCTGATATTATTTTAGGGAATAAATCAAGAAGTATTCTTGTATCAACTATACAGCAATATTTAACTAATCGTGTACGCATTATTAATGTAAGCAAGCACGAAACAGGTGACGATTTTGAAAGTATGAGCATAAGCAATTTTACAGAAAGAACTCGTGCGTTTGTAAAAATTGAGGACGGTTGTAATAGATTTTGCTCTTACTGTATTATACC
This sequence comes from Acutalibacteraceae bacterium, assembly GCA_036311185.1. Lineage (GTDB taxonomy): Bacteria > Bacillota > Clostridia > Oscillospirales > Acutalibacteraceae > CAG-964. Next base: position 4,829 of record JAXJQK010000050.1, read on the forward strand.
TTATGCTCGTGGAAGAGTGCGTTCAAAACCACTTGAAGAGCTTAAAGCTGAAATTGAAGCACTAAGTAGAAAGGGATTTAAAGAGGTTGTACTAGTAGGAATTAATCTTTCTGCTTATGGTCAGGAATTTAATATGGATCTTTCTGATGCTATAGAAACAGCCTGTGCAGTTGAAGGTATAGAGCGTGTAAGGCTTGGTTCACTTGAGCCTGAAAGAATGGACGAGGCTACTATAGCACGTATTTCAAAGCAACCTAAGCTTTGCCCACAGTTTCACCTTTCTTTACAAAGTGGCTGTGATGCAACATTAAAAAGAATGAACAGACATTACAACACTGCTGAATATTATGAAATTGTACAAAATCTAAGAAAAGCCTTTGAGAATTGTGCAATTACAACCGATATTATGGTTGGCTTCCCTGGAGAAACAGATGAGGAATTTAATGAGTCGCTTGGATTTGCTGAAAAAGTAGCCTTTGCAAAGGTTCATACATTTGCATATTCACGCAGACCAGGTACTGTTGCTGATAAGGCTGAAAATCAGGTGGCTGAAAGCATTAAAAATATTCGTTCAAAAGAGATGATAGAGCTTACTACAAAAACTCAAGAGGAATTTTTACAGCTACAGATTGGTAGAACAGAGCCTGTACTTTTTGAAAGAGAGAAAAATGGCTATTATGAGGGGCATACAATGAATTACACTCAGGTAATAGTGAAATCTGATAAGGATATCAGTAACCAAATTTTAAACGTAAAAATAACAGATGTAGATAAAAACAGATGTGTCGGTGCTTTAGAAAACTAAAGCACCGACATTACATTTTCTACCTCTTTATTTGTAGCTTCATTATTAAAATAATCTATATCGTAAATCATATAATTGTTAACTCCGTTTTCTTTGCAGAGCTCAATTTGTTTTTTTAATATATCATTGCTATTTTTCCATGTGCCATTATCATAGTCACTATTTGCTTTATAAAGTGCCAAGCCTATACATAGTGTTACTTTGTTACTCTTTGTAATTTCAAGCCACTCTTTAAAATTCTTATCAAACGGAGTTGTGCTGTGCTCAAAGTTAACATATATCTGTGGGCAAATATAATCTACATAACCATAGCTATTGCTCCATAGCTCCACATCAGCACCAATTTCGTTACAGTTATTTATATTGCACTGTGGCGATATCCCGAAAATTATATCTGGATTTATCTTTTTTATACAGCTGTACACATTACTGACAAGCATATTTACGTTTGCTCTACGCCATTCAAATTGTGTAAGAGGCACACATTCACTGTCAAGATTTCCTAAATAATCCTGATAAAAAACACGGTCAACTTCTGTGTTAGAGGTTGGGTAAAAATAATCATCAAATTGAATGCCATCTACATTATAATTTTGAGCTACCTCCTTTACCCCTTGAATAATAAGCCTTTTACCATTGCTACTTGACGGATTAATATATTTACCACCATCGTATTCGATTATATCATCATCTTCAAGTTTGTTGATAATACTATTATCCGATAGTTTTACTGGTGTATCTGACAAACTTATTCTATATGGATTTATCCAAGCGTGAAGCTTCAAATTGTTATTATGTGCAGTATCAATCATATAATTTAAAGCATCAAAATTTACTTCTCCCCCTTGATTACCTGCTATAATATGTGAAGATGGGAAAATTTCGGATTTATATAGTGCATCTGAAAATGGTCGGATATGAACAATAAGTGTGTTCATTTTATTATTTTTTGCAGTTTCTACCATTTTATTAAAGTTCTCTTTAAATGAAGCTTCTGTATATTCACCTGTATCTAATGACATATAAGGTATCCATACACCACGCATATTCTCAATTTTAACTGTATTTACAGCAGTTGTATTCACAAATGGATTATTATTTTTTATATCAGGTGTCTCCTGTATTGGTGAGGTTATTCTTACAACTGTTGTTATAACTGCAACAATTACAAGCATACATACTGCAGAAAACCATATTTTATTGCCTTTTATTTTTAATATCATAAATCTTGTCCTTTCGTTTTTACTATATTAAATAGATATTCGTACTTAGTCAATTTTATTCAAAAAAACAACATCAGTTATGCTGTTATCTGCTAACTGATGTTGTTCTTTAATAATATGTAATTTTTTTTAAACAATTCAAATATACTGTACTGTGATTTAATTATTTTTGTTCTTGCTCAGCCATTTGGTGTAAACAATCACGACATATTACACGGTCTTTGAACATTGTTACATTTGATATATTACCACAGAATATACACCCTGGTTGATATTTACGCATTAAAATTCCCTCTTCAAGCATTATAAGCTCAACTGCCTCGTTTTTCTCCATACTGTATGTTTTTCTCATTAGTGAAGGTATTACTATTCTGCCTAGTGCATCTACAGTACATACCTGACCCATCTTTCTTTTACCTGTTTTCTCCATCATTATTCTCCTTTTTTCTTCCATAACTTTAAAATATATAACTTTTTTCTACCCTTAAAAGTTATCCCTCATTGTCAGTATTTTACCAAAAAATGGTTATTGTGTCAATATTATGTAACAATCATTTAATATTTGTTACTAATTTGTATTTTATTTATATAGGTGTATATATATGATGAATTATGTTTGGGCTATACTTGTTCTGGTAGCTATTATATTTGCAATAGCTACAGGCAAAGGAAACGAAATAGGAAGTGCTTTATTAAGCAGTGGTGAAACCTCGGTTAATCTGTTGCTCACACTTGCAGGTACTATAAGCCTATGGAGTGGTATTATGGCTATAGCTGAAAGCAGTGGAATTACAAAAGGGCTTAGTACATTATTTAATCCTGTACTGAAATTACTATTCAAGGACTATAAAGATGACAACAAGGTTATGGACGCTGTAAGTACAAATATTACAGCTAATCTTATAGGCTTAGGTAACGCAGCTACTCCTGCAGGTTTAAAGGCTATTGCAAGTATGTACAATGGTGAAAATAAAATAAACAACAGTATGGCTACTTTTATCGTTATGAATACATCATCAATTCAGATTGTACCTACAACAATTGTAGCATTAAGATTAGCTAAAGGTAGCAATGCTCCTATGGAAATTGCCCCTTGCATATGGATTTCTTCAATTTGTGCGTTGCTGGTAGGAATAGCTTCTACAAAAATATGTGGTATTATAACATCAAAGCGGTGATTTAATGGAGTATATTGCATCTACATCGGTAGTATTTATTATGGGTATTATTATCCTTATAGGGTTAATAAAAAAACAAGAGGTTTTTCTAATTTTCACAGCTGGTGCACTTGAAGGATTAAAAACAACTCTTAAAATAGCCCCTGCAATTATAGGATTAATTATGATGGTAACACTTTTGCAAAGCAGTGGAATTTTTAATGCTCTTGGAGAGCTTCTATCCCCTGTTTGCAATGCTGTAGGATTTCCTGTAGAGGTTATTCCTATGGCATTATTAAGGCCTATAAGTGGTAGTGGTTCGTTGGCTGTACTTGATAATATATTAACACAAAATGGAGCTGATTCATTTGCAGGAAGAGTAGCAAGTGTAATGATGGGTTCTACCGAAACAACATTTTACACTGTTGCAACATACTTTGGCTGTGTAAATATAACCAAAACAAGCTATACAATTCCCTGTGCATTGCTTGCTGATTTAACTGGTGCAATTATGAGTGTTGTTACAGTTGCTATGTTTTTTTAGATATATTTTCAAGCACAATAAACACAAAATCGCACGACAAAATTTGCGTGCGATTCTGTGTTTATTTTTATGCAAATAATGCACTCATTTTATCAATCTGCGTTGACACTGAGCTATTTATCGTACTGTTTATAAACAAAACATCTGTTATTTCATTTTCTATACAGTAGGATATTATGTTTCCGTTATAGCTTCTAAAATCTATCGAATGAACCTCATCATAGTTATTTATCAGCCAAGGAACAAACGCATTTCCGTATGTATCTTTAACAACCAGTATATTTTTACCATTCTTTTCGTTGTCGTTTATTATCTTGGTTGCAGAGTTATCTCCATAAATAAAGATATCATAACTGTTCGTATCCTCATTATAGACACCTCTGTATTCTTTCCATTTGGAGGAATTCTTTTTCAATATATTCATAGTATATGATTCAGGCATATCATAGTATGTTATTGTATCGGGATTATTATTAAGCACCTCTGCCTTAGTTGTTGAGTACAATGTACCTGTAAAATTTGAAATATGGTTAGATGTTAAATCCGAAATATTAACAGGTGATTCATCTGCAACATTGCAAAATTCCGTATATGCATAGTATGCACCTAACGCTGTCCAGCGATGGTCAGTATTTAAATAAATATATTCTTTTTTCTTCTCTTCGAATATATCATAAACATTAACTGTCTTAATCTTTGAAGAATATCCTGAAAAAATCTCATCAAGGTACTTTTTTTGATTAGTTGAAGGTACTGTTTTTTCAAGACGGTCGGGCAAACCGAAGGCTATATGTGTAGGAACTACAAGATTATACACATTAACATCGTTACCTAATTTATTTTTATAATAAGAAATTGCACCAGCATAAGCCTTAGCTGACCCCTCTGGGGCTTCAAAGGTTTCAAAAGCTTTATTGTTCCATATAAAAATTCCATTTTGGGCAAAATATCCATTTTCGCCATTATCAGGAATATCATCAACAGCAGAAACTGAACTTGATTTATTATTCTGAGATGAATGTATGTTTGACTGAGAAGCTTCTCCCTCTTTTGAAGCTTCTTTAATTATATTGGTTATACAAGAGGTAGCTATACATACAATTACTGCAATAATTATAGTTAATATTACAATCAATATGAAGCGTTTTCTTTGCTTTTCTTTTTTTATTTCCTGCTTGCGTTTTCTTCTACGATAAATCTGTCTTTCGATTAGTCTATCTTGATCATCGTTTTTATTTTGCATATTTTTACTATTCAAAGTATCACTCCTTACTAAGCGATATTCCTTACATCTAAATTATAATTTAATCATTTGCTTTTTTCAACAAAATTTTTAATTACTTTACTTCTTTTAATAAATTTATATGGAGGTATTATAATGAAACAATATGCGATGTATCTAAGAAAATCAAGAGCTGACACAGAACTTGAGGCACAAGGTGAGCTTGAAACATTATCAAGACACGAAGCGATATTGAAATCCTTTGCAGAAAATCATAAATTAAGTATTGGAAAAATATATAAGGAGGTTGTATCAGGTGAAACTATATCTTCTCGTCCTGTAATGCAACAGCTTTTGCATGATGTTGAACAGGAAATGTGGAACGGAGTGCTTGTAATGGAAATTGAACGACTTGCAAGGGGTGACACTATCGACCAAGGACTTGTTGCACAAACCTTTAAATACTCTGATACCTTGATTATTACTCCACACAAAACATATAACCCAAATAACGAATTTGACGAAGAATATTTTGAATTTGGTCTATTTATGTCAAGACGAGAATATAAAACAATCAACCGAAGACTTCAAACAGGTCGTTTACAATCTATCAAGGAGGGGAAATTTGTTGGCAATAAGCCACCATACGGTTATAAAAGAATTAAACTTAAAGGTGAAAAGGGTTTCACTCTTGAGCCTATACCTGAACAAGCAAATGTAGTAAAGCAAATATTTAAATGGTACGCTTTTGGTGATGAAGATGGTAATGTTATGGGATTTAGCGAAATCGGTAAAAAATTGCACAATCTAGGTGTGTTATCAGCCACCGGTAGAAAGGAATGGCAATCTGCAAGTATACGTGATATATTGTCTAACCCTGTTTACATTGGCAAAGTACGTTGGGGGTTAAGACCTCAAAAAAAGTCAATAATTGATGGAAAACGAGTAATACAAAGAACACGAGCTATATCTACAAATATCTATGATGGCTTACACCCTGCCATTATAGACATAGAAATATATAACATTGTGCAGAAACGCAAAGCCGAAAACAGAAAAAACACCTGTCCTAAATCAAAGAGTGTTCAAAATCCACTTGCAGGACTAGTTGTATGTGCAAAATGTGGCAAGAATATGCAACGCAGACCATACACCAACGGCTACCGTGACAGTTTAATATGTGTTAACCCATATTGCAGTAATGTAAGCTCTGATTTATATAAAGTAGAACTTTCAATTATTGAAAGTCTTAAAAAGTGGATTACCAAATACGAAATCAAGCAATTAGCTATCTTTGATGATATCACTACTGATGTATCAGAATATCAAAACACATTAAAAGGATATACCACAAAGCTTGAAAATTTAAAAAAGCAATTAGATAAGGTTTACGAAGCATACGAGCTTGGAATATACAATAAATCAGCATTTTTAGAACGAAGTGAGAAAATCAAAGCAGAGCAAATCTTAACTTTTACAATGGTAAGCGAATTACAAACTAAAATAGATAAAATCAATAATTCTAAAACACAGTATAAGAAATTCATTCCTAAAACCAAACAGATAATAGATGTTTACTATGAACTGGAAAATCCCTCTGACAAAAACAAAATGCTTAAAGAAATATTAAGCAAAATAGAGTACTCAAAGGAGCATACAGAACGCTCCTCAAAACAATATGATAATTTTAAGTTGATTTTATATCCAAAAATATCGGATAATTTTTTATAGTTTCATTTCTAACTTATGTAGCCATACGAATTGGCACATTTAGAAATGGTCGGTACAATTGTTCATCAACTTACCCGTAATTTAACACCTGAAGAAATTCAAAAATCTGGTTTCCAAAATTATTTTGTTGATCATACAACAGGTGTATATCCTACAGCTGCAAGTGGTGCACCATTTAATGCCTTTTGCTTGCAAAGTAAAGGAGATCCAATAACAGACCTACACGAAAATTTAGCTGCTGAGCAGAAGGCAAGAACAACCTACGACAATATTCTGCGTTTTTGTGATGACCCTGATGTTATTGACCCTATTAAGTTTTTAAGAGCAAGAGAGGTTGTTCATTTCCAAAGGTTCGGCGAGGCTTTAAGGTTGCTTACCGACCGTCTTGATAGTAAAAATTACTATGAATTTAACCCTAGCTATGATAAATGTAAAATGAATTGTGAAAAAGATAAAGAAAATAAAAATAAATTTGCTAAATTATAAAATCTTAAATCGCAATAACAAATTGAACAAATAAATATAAAAAATTGGCATACACATCA
>JAXJQK010000051.1:0-9894 GCA_036311185.1 Acutalibacteraceae bacterium
AATTTAGGTACAACAGAAATATATACCCACCTATCTGATACTCAAATGGAAAATGCCGCAAACGCAAATCCGTTATCAAAGGTAAAAAAAGAAAAATAAAAAAGCGTAAAAAACCAGCCTGTAGCAAAAACAGGCTGGTTTTTTAGGCATTTATTATATTATTCAGCGTCCTCTGTGTGGTCACAGTCGCAATCATGATGACAACCACAACCACAGTCACAATCCTCATCCTCATCAAACAATGTGCTGAAATCAAACTCAAGAATTTCTCCACAGTTTGGACAAGCTGTTTCGCCACAAAGGAGAATTTCTTCTTCTACATTTATATCGTTACCACAGCTTGGGCATGTAACCTCATAGAAAACATTTTCATCGTCATCGCAATCACAACAATCGTCACAATCGCAATCATCATCGCAACAATCAAAGCAGTCATCTTCAAAGACAAACTCTTCAACCTCTGCAAGACTATCGTCAATTTCATCAACCTGAGCCATAGTGTTCTCAAGAGCAGAATCAAGCTCAGCTACCTTTACAGTCATATCTTCAAGTAAATCAACTAAAGCGTTGATTACTTTTACCTCGTCTTTTTCAGAATCAAGTTTTAAGCCGTCTGTTAAGCCTTTGATGTAAGCAATTTTTTCTGATAAAGTCATTACAAACTCTCCTTTGTTATAAAACAATAAAATTAAGCTCTTGACATATACTCGCCTGTACGAGTGTCAATCTGGATAGTATCTCCCTCGTTAATGAAGATAGGTACTTTAATCTCTGCACCTGTTTCAAGTATAGCTGGCTTTGTAACGTTAGTAGCTGTGTCACCCTTTACACCTGGCTCTGTCTGTGTAATCTGTAGTGTAACAAATGTAGGTGGCTCTACGCCAAATACGTTACCCTTGTAAGATAATACCTTACAAGTCATATTCTCTTTAACGAATTTAAAGTTGTCACCAAGAACATCCTTGCCGATTGGCATCTGCTCGTATGTTTCGTTATCCATAAAATAATATAGACCATCATCTTCATATAGATATTCCATATCTTTTCTCTCGATGAAAGCTGTTGGGAACTTTTCAGTTGGGTTGAAAGTTTTTTCAACTACTGCACCTGTGATAACATTTCTGATCTTTGTTCTAACGAAAGCGGCACCCTTACCTGGCTTAACGTGCTGGAACTCGATAATTGAAACTACCTGTCCATCCATTTCAAAAGTAACGCCGTTTCTGAAATCACCTGCTGTAATCATAAATAAAAATCCTCCTAAAATTCTTTAACGGTGAATTTCACCGAATAACACATTTACATTATACATAATTTGTCATAAAAATGCAACTAAAAATATAAATTATTGTAAATAATAAAAGCACTTATATTATTTTATACAATTATAAGTGACTTATCAATACTCGCAAAATTTTGATAACCGTCTGCTGTAACACAAACCATATCTTCTATTCTTACACCAAATTTATTTGGAAGATAAATACCTGGTTCAACTGTAATTATCATATTATTGCTTAGTATTGTTTCGCTTTTTACAGAAACGGTAGGCGCCTCGTGAATATCAAGTCCTACTCCGTGCCCTGTTGAATGACCAAAGTACTCTCCGTAGCCAAAGGATGATATATAATCTCTTGCTGTTTTATCTACTACACCTGCTTTTACACCAGCTTTAACTGTATTCAAAGCCGATAGCTGAGCGTTAAGAACTATATCGTAAATTTCTTTCATTTCGTCAGTTGCATTTTTTACTGCTACTGTACGTGTCATATCGCTATGGTATCCATTATATAATGCACCTATATCGCTAAGAAAGAAATCTCCCTCTTTTATTATATTATCACCAGGAACACCATGTGGTAACGATGTATTCTTACCTGTTATAGTTATCAGGCTAAAAGACACACCGTCAGCACCTTTTTTTCTCATAAGATACTCAAGCTCAAGTGCTATTTCTCGTTCGCTTACACCCGGTTTAACGTAATTTAAAACCTCTGTGTAAGCCTGTTCTGTAATGAACTGAGCTTTTTTAATCATAGAAATTTCATCCTGTGATTTTACAAGCCTTTGGTTCTTTATAATTGTATCCAATAATTTATCGTGTGATACTTTAACTCCAAATTTTGCAAACTCTTTCTTGAAATTTTCTGCTTGAACTAAGGTTACACTTTCTTCTTCAAGAAATATTTCTGTTATATGCTCTTCTCTACAAATTTCTTTTATACTTTCTGTAAGCTTTTTAAAAACTACTACCTTACAATGCTTAACTAAATTTTGTGCAGCCTCTCCGTATCTGAAATCTACTAATAGATATGCATTTTCTTTTGTAATCAATATACACCCTGCTGATGATGAAAAGCCTGTAAAATAAAATCTATTTACATCTGAAGTTATTAAAAAGCCTTTAGACTCACTTTGAATATTTTTTTGCAGATTATTAATTCTGTTTTTCATAGTAAATCCCTTTCACGGATATATCATATATCTTTTATAAAATTCAATGCCATTTTGTAACCATATGAACCAAAACCTGAAATTTGCCCTAAACATACTGGTGCTGTAACAGATTTATGTCTAAATTCTTCTCTTTTATGAATATTTGACATATGAACTTCAAAAAATGGTATTGCAGAAACACTTGCAATGGCATCTCTTACTGCATAGCTATAATGTGTTAATGCACCTGGGTTTATAATTACTGCATTATACTCAAGTCTGGAATTATGAATCTGATCTATAATTGCACCCTCATAGTTTGATTGATATACAGTTACATCTATATCAAGAGCCTTACCATAAGCGATAATATCTTTTTCTATGGTTTCTGCTGTTTCTTCGCCATAAATTGATTTTTCTCTTATACCTACCATATTAAGGTTAGGACCTAATAAAAGTAATACTTTTTTCATTATTTTACTTCTTTCTGTACGGATTATCTCTGTTTACAATTTTATTTGTAAAAGGTGCAGTTAGCTTTCTTCTTATTTTTACTGTTACACCTTCACTTTTCTTTGAAATAGGCTCTACAAGAAAGGTTTTAGTAAGCATAATCTTCCCACCTAATATATCGGTAAAAAATTGGTCACCTATTATAAGAATACTGGATAGCTTTTCTTTTGATTTTACAAATGCTCTGAAATAGCCAAACGGAGAAGGCTTTAGGCAGAAAGGTATAAAATCACAATTTAATGACACTGCAATAGGTTCTACATTCTTTTTAAAGTTATTGGAACAAAGTATAACCTTTATACCACTTTTCTTTACTGTATTAATCCAATTTTTATATGGTTCATCAATATATTTAGCACCATATGGTTTTATTGTGTTATCTATATCCAGCAGAACACACTTTATTTCTAAAGTCTTTAATGTACTTATTTCAACATCAAGCAAAGACGGAAAATATAAGGTTTTCAAAACAGCACCTCCTTATTTTATGATAAAAAAGTACAAAAGGACGAGCAAAACTGCTCGTCCTCTGTATAACTCAAAATAAGTAATTACTTATACTTACGCTTACGAGCTGCCTCAGACTTCTTCTTACGCTTTACTGATGGTTTCTCATAAGCCTCTCTCTTACGAACTTCAGCTATAACGCCAGCTCTAGCACATTGCTTCTTAAATCTTCTTAGAGCACTTTCAAGAGATTCGTTGTCTTTAATTCTGATTTCTGCCATTTATCTTCCCTCCCATCCGCCTAGTGGCATTGGGTTAATATTTGCATACAATTGCGTTTAATATTATACAATATCCACTCACTTATGTCAACAGTTTGACATAAATTTTCAAAATATTTTCCAATATTATTTTGCAACTATATTAACAAGCTTACCAGGAACATAAATTTCTTTTACTATTGTCTTACCCTCTACAAGAGGAGCGATTTTCTCATTAGCCTTAGCTGTTGCAAGTGCTGTATCCTTGTCCATATCAATAGCAACCATAAGCTTAGCCTTAACCTTACCATTTACCTGAACAACAATTTCAACAGTGTTATCCTTACACTTAGCTTCATCATATACAGGCCATGGATTTTCTGCAACAATACCATCGCCTAGCTTTGAAAGCTCCCAAACCTCTTCTGTAACGTGAGGAGCAAATGGATTAAGCAACATTGTAAATACAGCAAGCTCTTTCTTAGTAATATTACCTGTTGCAGTAATATCGTTAATTAAAGCCATTAGTGTTGCAATAGCTGTATTGAACTTGATGTTTTCTATATCGTCGCCAACCTTTTTAATAGCCTTATGGAAGGCTGACTCTATTTCAGGTCGAATTGTATCACCATCTATAAGAATATTCTGTAGGTTCCAGTATCTTTCGATAAATCTGCGACATCCCTTAATGCTGTCAGGATTCCAAGGTGCACTCTTTTCAAAGTCGCCTATGAACATCTCATACATACGCATTGTATCTGCACCGTACTCATCTACAACCTCATCAGGATTTACTACGTTACCTCTTGATTTACTCATCTTTTCGCCGTTAGAACCCAAAATCATACCGTGGCTTGTTCTTTTGCTGTATGGCTCTGGATTTGGAACTACACCGATATCATAAAGGAATTTATACCAGAAACGGCTATAAAGTAGGTGAAGTGTAGTATGCTCCATACCACCATTATACCAGTCAACTGACATCCAATAATCAATTGCTTCTTTGCTTGCAAGAGCCTCTTTGTTGTGCGGATCGATATATCTTAGGAAATACCAAGATGAACCAGCCCACTGAGGCATTGTGTCGGTTTCTCTATGTGCTTTGCCACCACAGCAAGGACAGGTTGTTTCAACCCAATCTGTAATATTTGCAAGTGGAGATTCACCATTTTCTGTTGGCTCGTATGATTCAACATCAGGTAGAGTAAGTGGTAATTCGCTTTCAGAAATAGGAACATATCCGCATTTTTCGCAATGAACAATAGGAATAGGCTCACCCCAATATCTTTGACGAGAGAATACCCAGTCACGAAGCTTAAAGTTTACCTTTGAGTGACCTATACCCTTTTCTGTTAAAAATTCTATTATAGTTTTTTTAGCCTCTTCAACTGTTTTTCCGTTAAGGAAATCAGAATTCACCATAATACCTGTTGAACAGTTTGTAAATGCCTCTTTCTCTACATCTCCACCCTGTACAACCTCAATTATAGGTAACTCAAACTTCTTAGCAAACTCCCAGTCTCTTGTGTCATGTGCAGGTACAGCCATAATAGCACCTGTACCATATGATACAAGAACATAGTCAGAAATAAATATAGGAATTTCTCTTCCATTTACAGGGTTAATTGCTGTTACACCCTGTAGCTTAACGCCTGTTTTATCCTTAGCAACCTCTGTTCTTTCAAAGTCGCTCTTTTTAGCAGCTGCAGCCTGATACTCCTTAACTGCATCCATATTTTCTAAAACGCCTTCCCACTTTGCGATCATTGGATGTTCAGGAGAAATTACCATATATGTAGCACCAAACAATGTGTCTGGTCTTGTTGTATATACTGTTAGAGTGTCACCAGTAGAGGTTTTAAAGTCAACCTCTGCACCATATGAACGGCCAATCCAGTTTTTCTGCTGAGTTTTAACACGCTCAGGGTAATCAACCAAATCAAGATCATCAATAAGTCTGTCTGCATATTCTGTAATTTTTAGCATCCACTGTGATTTTACCTTGTGCACAACCTCACTGCCACAACGTTCACAAACACCGTTTACAACCTCTTCATTCGCAAGAACGCACTTACAAGATGTACACCAGTTTACAGCCATTTCCTTTTTATAAGCTAATCCTTTTTTGAAAAGCTGTAGGAAAATCCACTGTGTCCATTTGTAATACTCAGGGTCTGTTGTGTTTATTTCTTTGCTCCAGTCAAATGAAATACCAAGTGACTGAATCTGCTTTTTAAATCTTGCTACATTCTGTTCTGTAACTATACGTGGATGAATATGATTTTTAATAGCGTAGTTTTCTGTTGGCAAACCGAATGCATCCCAGCCGATTGGGTAAAGTACATTATAGCCCTGTAAACGACGCTTTCTTGAAACTATATCAAGTGCTGTATATGGTCTTGGATGACCAACGTGCAAGCCTTGTCCTGATGGATAAGGAAATTCGATTAATGCATAGAATTTTTCTTTATCAGAATTATCCTCTGCATGGAAAACTCCTTTTTCCTCCCATATCTGTTGCCATTTTGGCTCTACTGATTTATGATCGTATCTCACAAATATTCCTCCTGCTATATAAAAATACTATTAATCAATAATATCAGAGATATCTATACTCTCTCCGTCCTGCCACAAACGCTCAAGATCGTAAAATTCTCTTGTTTCTTCCATAAATACATGAACAATTACATCGATATAATCCATTAAAATCCATGTATTTGAACGGTAACCCTCAATATGGCTTACCGATACACCTGCCTCTGCAAGCTCATATTCAACATGGTCAGCCATTGCTTTAACCTGTGTGCTACTTGTACCTGTAGCAATTACCATATAATCTGATAAAACAGATATATCGTCAATTTTAATGAGTTTTATATCTAATCCCTTTTTAGTGCTTAATGCCTTAACAGCCAGCTTTGCAGTTTCTAAAGATGTCATAAAGTATCACTTCCTGTTTTTATTTATAATAAGCTCATTATATAGAGCAAGTGTGTTCATATCAATGGCACATTGTCTTTCGGCTAAATCTCTTATAGTAAAGGTTACACCATAAAGCATAGCCTCTTCAAGACTTTTTTTAGCCTTAGAACGCATTACATCAACGCCCTTATAGTCACGCTCTTCACCAATGAAATCAGCAACAAAAATTATTTTTTCCAGTAAGCTCATATTAGCTCTGCCACTAGTATGATATTTTACTGCATTGAGAATATCCTCATCAACAATGCCGATTTCTTGTTTTATAAGAGCACTGCCTGATATTGCATGCCAAGTTTTTGGCGAAAAGCTTTGAACATTATTTAGTATTATACCATTGCTTTCAATTATTTGCAACTGTTGATCAAAAGGCATTTCTTTAGTTATATCGTGAAGAATACCTGCTATCATTGCTTTTTCAATATCACCACCATATCTTATAGCTAACTGTTGTGCCGCCTTGGCTACGTTAATGCTATGTATATAGCGTTTTTTTCCCATTTTGACTTTTATAATATTTTTGTATTCATCAAATGTCAATTAAATCACTCCGGATATAAATAATGTCAACAAAATAAAATCAAATAACCGGAAGGGTATTCCCTGCCGGTTATTTTATATCTGATTTTTTATAAGCAAATAAATTAGGAATTTTCAGAAAATAGAATATAGTATTAAATTTTCAAATATAACCTAATGCTCTAAAATGTCTTCAAAGGCTTTTGCAGCATGATCAGAATTTTCTGAAATTGCTAAAAATACATAGCCATTATATGTTACTAAAGCATAATTTTCAATATATTCACGTTCCTTAGGGCTATCCTGAAAACCTTTTTGCTTTAATGCTATATGAGCTGAAATAGCATTTATAAGCTCTGATTGTTCATTAGGGTCGGTTAACTTAAAGCACGCAATTTCCATAGCTGATGCACTTGAATCAGAAATATATATTGAAGCCTGTGTAACACTGTCTTCAGGTATATCTAAATGAGACGATATATCCCCACTGGCAAGCTCGCTTATGCCTTTGTAATCCATCTTCTTAATTACTTGTTTATTTATTTCTGCTGCCGAAAGTTCTATAGCGTTGCCAACATTAGAGCTACCTTCATGCTCATTATTTGAATCTGTTTTAATAACTACATATACACAACCAATTATAGCAGCAATAGCAATTAACATAATCAGTATAAAAGTAATAAACTTTTTGGTAACATCAGACATAATACACCTCTTTTCTCGTCCCTTTTAATTATATGACTATATTGTCTTATTGTCAATTTCTTCCTTAGCTTTTGTAATAAATTCTTCAACAGTTGAGGCACCTAAATCGCCAAGCTTTCTTGAACGAACTGAAATAGTATTGTTCTCAACATCTTTATCACCCATTAAAATCATATAAGGAACCTTTTCAAGCTGGGCTTCTCTTATCTTATATCCAATTTTCTCGCTTCTTGTGTCAATTTCGCAACGCATACCCACAGCCTCTAGCTTAGCCTTAACCTCTTTTAATGCATCAATATGACGGTCAGCAATAGGTAATAGCTTAACCTGTACTGGTGCTAACCACATTGGGAATGCACCTGCATATTTCTCAATAAGTAAAGCAAGTGTTCTCTCATAACAACCGATAGATGTTCTATGGATAATATAAGGATTTTTCTTAACACCATCTTTATCCACATACTCCATACCGAACTTTTCAGAAAGAAGCTGATCAATCTGAATTGTAATTAGTGTATCTTCCTTACCATAAACATTTCTAATCTGAATATCAAGCTTTGGACCATAGAAAGCAGCTTCGCCAACTCCAACAGCGTAAGGAATTTCAAGATTATCAAGAATCTTCTTCATAATACCTTGAGCTTCATCCCACTGCTCAGGTGTACCAATGTACTTATCACTATCCTGTGGATCCCACTGTGAAAATCTATAAGAAACATCTTCATATAATCCCAATGTTTTTAGCATATAGATTGCAAGCTCCAAACAGCCCTTAAATTCATCCTCAAGCTGTTCAGGAGTACACATAAGATGACCCTCTGATATTGTAAACTGACGAACACGAATAAGTCCGTGCATTTCACCGCTTGCTTCATTTCTAAATAAAGTTGATGTTTCGTTATATCTAAGTGGTAAATCTCTATATGAGCGACCACGATTTAAATAAGCCTGATACTGGAATGGGCAAGTCATAGGACGCAAAGCAAATACCTCTTTATCCTTTTCCTCATCACCAAGAACAAACATACCGTCCTGATAATGATCCCAATGTCCTGAGATTTTATAAAGATCGCTTTTAGCCATAAAAGGAGTTTTTGTCAACTGCCATCCTCTCTTTTGCTCCTCGTCCTCAACAAATCTTTGCAAAAGCTGAATTACTCTAGCACCCTTTGGCAGCATAATTGGCAAACCCTGACCAATAACATCAGAAGTTGTAAACAGCTCAAGCTCTCTGCCTAGTTTGTTATGGTCACGGGCAATAGCCTCTTCTCTTTGCTTTAAATATTCATCAAGCATAGAAGCCTTTGGGAATGCTGTACCATAAACTCTGCATAGCTGTTGATTATTACTATCGCCTCTCCAGTATGCACCTGTACAATTCAGTAGCTTTACAGCCTTAACATTACTTACAGACATAAGGTGAGGACCAGCACAAAGGTCTGTAAAGTCACCCTGCTTATAAAAGCTTATTGCCTCACCCTTATCAGCGTGTTCCTTTGCAAGCTCAACCTTGTAAGGCTCCTGCATATCCTCAAGCATTTTAATAGCATCTTCAGGTGCAAGCTCGAATCTCTCTAAAGGCATACCACTTTTTACGATAGCCTTAATTTCTTTTTCTATTTTCTCTAAATCCTCTGCTGTAAAAGGCTTTTCAACTTCAAAATCATAGTAAAAGCCATTGTCAATAGCAGGTCCTATAGCAATCTTTGCGTTTGGATATAATCTTTTTACAGCCTGAGCAAGAATATGAGATGCTGTATGCCAGAAAGTTTTTTTACCCTCGTTAGAATCAAATGATAAAATTTCTACAGTGCATTTGCTATCTGACTCGAGCACAGTTCTTAAATCCTTTAGCTCGCCATTTACCTTACTTACACAAGCATTCTTAAATATGCCACCACCAAGTGATTTTGCTACATCAGCAACAGTAGTACCATTTTCAAACTCCTTAATAACACCATTTTTAAGTTCAACACTTATCATCACTAATCTTCCTTTCTCGATTTTTATATTATTGGGTATAAAAATAAAAACC
>JAXJQK010000052.1:0-3983 GCA_036311185.1 Acutalibacteraceae bacterium
AACAACGAGTCTGCATATTACTGTTATAAAGCAACTGGCTTTAAAGATGTTGTTTTAGATGAAACAGAGGTGTATAATGTACTTGGTGAAGATTGGAAATGCTTAGAGTTAGAAATTCAACTATAGATTCCATTTTTTGCTACTCTTATATATAACAAACGAAAGGATTTAAAATATGAAAAAGCTTATGATTGGTAACCAAGCAGTTGCCTGCGGTCTTTATGATGGCGGACTTGGTGTAGTTTCAAGCTATCCTGGTACACCATCAACCGAAATTACCGAATTTTTATCAAAATATGACGATATTCACTCTGAGTGGGCTCCTAATGAAAAGGTAGCTTGTGAGGTTGCATTTGGTGCCAGCCTAGCAGGTGCTCGTTCAGCCTGTGCTATGAAGCACGTTGGCTTAAATGTTGCCGCTGACCCAGTGTTTACACTGTCTTATACAGGTGTAAATGGTGGTATGGTAATATGTGTTGCAGATGATCCTGCTATGCATTCATCTCAAAACGAACAGGATTCTCGTCACTATGCTATAGCATCAAAGATTCCTATGCTTGAGCCAGCTGATTCTCAGGAGGCTTATGACTTTGCTAAGTCAGCATTTGAATTGTCAGAAAAGTACGATACACCAGTATTCCTAAGAATGTGTACTCGTATTGCTCACAGCCAGTCTATTGTTGAGCTTGGTGATAAAATTCCAGCTGTTTTAAAGGATTACGAAAAAAATCCTCAAAAATATATTATGATGCCTGGTAACGCTATAAAGCGTCACCCTATTGTTGAACAGCGTACACAGGCTCTTACAGAGCTAGCTGAGGATTGCATTTACAACACAGTTGAAATGAACTCAAGCGAAATA
Source organism: Acutalibacteraceae bacterium (assembly GCA_036311185.1). GTDB lineage: Bacteria > Bacillota > Clostridia > Oscillospirales > Acutalibacteraceae > CAG-964. The sequence continues at coordinate 863 of JAXJQK010000052.1, forward strand.
GGTATTATTACATCAGGTTGTTCATACCTTTATGTTAAGGAAGTATTCGGCGATGATGTAAGCATTTTAAAAATAGGTATGCCAAATCCACTTCCTGTAAATTTAATAAAAGATTTTGCTTCAAAGGTTAAGAAGCTTTATGTTATCGAGGAGCTTGATCCAATTATCGAAAATCACGTTAAAGCACTTGGCATTGAGGTTGTTGGTAAGGATGTTTTCTCAATTTTAGGTGAGTTTTCACAGCAGACAATCGCTAAGGCTTTTGATAAGGATGACAAAAATGGTGTAAGTGCTAATTCTGTTATTCCTAATCGTCCACCTATGATGTGTGCAGGCTGTCCACACCGTGGTATGTTCTATACACTTGCTAAAAATAAGATTACTGTTCACGGTGACATTGGTTGCTATACATTGGGTGCAGTGCCTCCACTTTCTGCTCTTGATACAACATTATGTATGGGTGCATCTATCTCAGGCTTGCACGGCTTTAATACAGCAAGAGGTGAAGAAACAGAGAAAAAATCAGTTGCTGTTATCGGTGACTCAACATTTATGCATTCAGGTATGACAAGCCTTGTAAACGTTGCTTATAATGCAACAAACTCAACGGTTATTATTCTTGATAACTCAATTACAGGTATGACAGGTCATCAGCAGAACCCTACAACAGGCTATAACATAAAGGGTGACCCTGCTGCTAAGGTTAATCTAGAGGCACTTTGTAAGGCTCTTGGTATTAACAGAGTAAGAGTTGTTGACCCTTATGATCTAAAGGCATGTCAAACAGCTATTAAAGAAGAGCTTGCAGCAGAAGAGCCATCTGTTATTATTTCACGCAGACCTTGTGTATTGCTAAAATCTGTTAAGCACGAGCCATCTCTTGTAGTAGAGTCTGACAAGTGTAAATCTTGTAAGCGTTGTATGAGCCTTGGTTGCCCTGCAATAAGCTTAAAAGACGGTAAGGCAAAAATTGACAATACACTTTGCGTTGGTTGTGGCGTATGTAAACAGCTTTGTGCATTTGACGCTATCGTTTAAGGAGGATTACATATGAAAACTACAAGTATTATGATAGTAGGTGTAGGTGGACAGGGAAGTCTACTTGCTTCAAAGCTTCTTGGACGTTTGTTAATGGACGAGGGTTATGATGTAAAGGTATCAGAGGTTCACGGTATGAGCCAGCGTGGTGGTTCTGTTGTAACCTATGTAAGATATGGTGAAAAGGTTTACTCTCCTATTATTACAGAGGGTGAAGCTGACATAATAATTTCATTTGAAAAGCTAGAAGCTGCTCGCTATGCTAAATATTTAAAGAAAGATGGTTTAATTGTTGTTAATACACAGCAAATTGACCCTATGCCTGTTATTATCGGTGCTGCTCAGTATCCTACAAATGTTCTTGATGAGCTTACTGAAAAGGGCTTGAATATAGAGGCTCTTGACGCACTTAGTCTTGCTGAACAGGCTGGTTCATCAAAGGCAGTAAACATTGTACTTATGGGTAAGGCTGCAAAGCAGTTTGATATTCCATATGAACGTTGGATTAAGGCTATTGAAAACACAGTAGCAGAGCGTTTTGTTGAGATGAATAAAAAGGCGTTTGACCTTGGCTATAACTACTAATCTAGTTATAAAGCCAATCTATCAAACAATTTATATATTAAGAAGGCGATATTAATGCAGAATTACTTCCAAAAAGAAATAGAAACTATGCCTGTTGAAGAAATTAAAAAGCTTCAATCTGAAAAGCTTGTAAAGCAGGTAAAGCATGTTTATGAAAATGTAGAATATTATCGTAACCTTATGGACGAAAAGGGTGTTACTCCTGATGATATTAAGGGTATTGAGGATTTGCACAAGCTTCCATTTTTAAGTAAGGCAGATCTTCGTGATGCTTACCCATACGGATTGCTAGCAAAGCCTCTTAGCGAATGTGTTCGTATACATTCAACATCAGGTACAACAGGCAGAAGAGTTGTAGCATTCTATACTCAAAATGATATTGACCTATGGGAGGATTGCTGTGCAAGAGCAATCGTTGCAGCTGGTGGTACTAAAGATGATGTATGTCAGGTAGCTTATGGATATGGTCTTTTCACTGGTGGTTCTGGTCTTAATGGTGGTTCACATAAGGTTGGTTGTCTTACACTTCCTATGTCATCAGGTAATACAGACCGTCAGATTCAGTTTATGACAGACCTTAACGCTACTATCCTTTGTTGTACTCCATCTTATGCCGCATATATAGGCGAAACTCTAGCAGAAAAAGGCTATAAGCCAGAGGACATTCCACTAAAGGCAGGTATTTTTGGTGCAGAGCCTTGGACAGAGGAAATGCGTCGTGGTATTGAGTCTGCTCTTGGCATTAAGGCTTATGATATTTATGGTCTTACAGAAACCTCAGGTCCTGGTGTAGCCTTTGAGTGTTCAGAACAAACAGGTATGCATATCAACGAAGACCACTTCCTAGCAGAGATTATCGACCCTGACACAGGCGAGGTTCTTCCAGAGGGCAGTAAGGGTGAGCTTGTATTTACTGCACTTGATAAAGAGGCATTCCCATTGCTTCGTTACCGTACTCGTGATATTTGTGTGCTATCAAGAGAGAAGTGCTCTTGTGGTCGTACTCTAATCAAAATGGCTAAGCCTATGGGTAGAAGTGACGATATGATGATTATTCGTGGTGTTAATGTTTTCCCTAGCCAGATTGAAACAGTACTTCTAAATGAGGGTTATCAGCCTAACTATCAGATTATTGTCGATCGTAAGGGTAATACAGATACATTTGATGTAAATGTAGAAATGAATGTTGACCAGTTTACTGATACAGTAAGTGGCATTACAGCTAAGGAAAAGGCTCTTGCTAATGCTATGAAAACTATGCTTGGTATCAATCCGGCAGTACATCTTGTTGAGCCAAAGTCTATTGTTCGTAGCGAGGGTAAGGCTGTCAGAGTTATCGACAAGCGTAAATTACATGATTAAGAAAGGGGTATTACTATGTCATTAAAGCAACTTAATATTTTTGTACAAAACAAAAAGGGTGCATTAGTTGAAATTACAGAAACATTAGCATCACACGGTGTAAACATTCGTGCACTTTCTATTGCTGATACAGAAG
>JAXJQK010000053.1:0-11658 GCA_036311185.1 Acutalibacteraceae bacterium
GTGAGATTGTAAACATAACAGAATTTATGGATAGACCTTATGGTAAGCTTTCAGGTGGTCAACGCAGAAGAGCAGATATTGCCAGAGCACTTGTAAACACACCTAAAATTCTATTTTTAGACGAACCAACAACAGGTCTTGACCCACAGACAAGACAGAACGTATGGGAAACAATTGCAAAGCTACAGAAAGAAAATAATATGACAGTATTCCTTACAACACACTATATGGAAGAGGCTGCCGAGGCTGATTATGTAATTGTTATTGACGATGGCAAGCTGGCTGCAAAGGGTACACCTGCACAGCTAAAGGAAACCTATGCTAAAAACACATTGCGTATAGTACCTAAAAATAGCAAAGAGCTTACAAACTACTTTAATTCAAATAAAATTGAATTTACAACTACAGCTGATGTTTTTGTAGTTACAATAGACAACACAGTAGATGCACTAAAAATAGTTGATAATGTGCGTGAAAATATAGAAAGCATAGAAATTGTAAAGGGTACAATGGACGACGCATTTATAGGAATTACAGGAAAGGAAATAAGAGTATGAGTGGTTTAGTTTCAAGAAATTTAAAGATATTTTTCAGAGATAAGGGAGCTGTTATATTTTCGCTTTTAGGTGTACTTATCGTTGCAGGTCTTAACGTACTTTTCTTAGGTGATGCTTACGCAGATTCACTTAAAGACTTTGAAGGAGCAAAAAACATCGTAAGCTCTTGGGTTATGGCTGGCTTGCTGGCGATAACATCAGTTACAACTACAATGGGTGCATTTGGTACTATGGTACAGGATAAGGAAAGAAAGATTTTTAAAGATTTTTACTGTGCTCCTATTTCAAGAAGTAGCATAACATTAAGCTATATAATAAGCTCTGCTGTTGTAGGACTTATTATGACAGGTGTTGTACTTGTAATTGCACTGGTTTATCTTACTATGAATGAGGCTATTACATTAAGTGCTTTAATGATTATTCAACTTATAGTAGTAAGTATATTAACATCACTTTCAAATACAGCGATGGTTTTATTTCTTGTTTCATTTGTAAATAGCTCAAAGGCTAATGGTGCATTAAGCGGTGTTATATCTGCGTTGATTGGTTTTGTAACAGGTATTTACTTACCTATTGGTAATTTGCCAGAGGGTGTACAGTATGTAGTAAAATGCTTCCCTACATCTCATAGTGCTGCACTTTTCAGACAGATTCTTATGGGTGATATGGAAGACAGCGTTGTAAACTTCCCACCAGAGGCACAAACAGAGGCTTTGGAAGGTGTAAGAGAAGCCTTAGGTGTAGTTTTCAAATTTGGTGAAACAGAATGTACATCATTTGCAAGTTTAATGGTTGTTGTAGGTACATTAGTTATATTCTCTGCGTTATCAGTTATTATACTTAGAAACAAAAAGAATGGTTAATTAGGGATTATATAAAATAAAAATAAGTAGACCCCAACAGTTTTATTAATTGTTGGGGTATACTTACTATAGGAAGGCTATATAAAAATTAAGTTGATTTTTTATTTAAGTGCTCCTCTAAAATTTCAGCTGCGTCCTTGCACAACAGTGGGCAAGGGCGTTTTTTATAGTATTCATCGGTGCGTGGGCTTGGTGTAGCCTCTGAATTTTCCATTGGCTTTAAGCCTAAAAGCTCAGCACATATAATTGAACCATTCTGTTCTTTGAATTTATTAATTAGTGTTTGCACCATTTCGTAGGTTTCTTTTTTACCGTCAGTGTCTTTAGGGTCGCTATAGCCGTTAATCATATTAGCAGCCATTACCATACCTGAAACTGTACCGCATACACTTCTTGTTCTGCCAATGCCACCACCAAAGCCAGAGGCTATAAGTGAAGCTGTTTTCTCATCTAAGCCTGTTAAATCGTTATATGCAAGTAAAACAGCCTGACAGCAGTTGTAGCCCTGCATAAAATAGTCGTATGCCTTTTGTCCTCTGTCACTCATTTTTTATACCTCCATTAAGTGTGGGCTTATTCATCGTCACCTATAAGCTCAACTAAAACCTTTACTATTCGTCTTTTTTCAATTTCAGCTATTGTAAATTTAACTCCATTACATTTTATAATAGGTCTTTCATTTTCTTTAGGGATTGTTCCCAGCTTATCAAGAATAAAACCGGCGATTGTATCAAATTCATCTTCGGGTAGTTTTGAACCTAGCAGTTGATTAACCTCGTCTAAGCCTGAAGAACCGTCTACTGCATATATTCTTTCTGTAATACGGTGTACGTCTTCTTCCTCGTGGTCAAATTCGTCCTGTATGTTGCCCATTATAGCCTCAATAAGATCCTCCATAGATACAATACCGTCAGTTCCACCGTATTCATCTACCATTATGGCTATCTGTGTCTTTTCTGTTATCATTTCGGCAAAAAGCTCACTGCATTTTTTAGAGCTTGGTACATAAAAAGGCTCTCGTGTTATATCAGTAAGTTTGAAATTCTGAGGGATTTCATTAAAAATAAATTTAAGTAAATCCTTTGCGTAGAGAATACCTATTATATTATCAGCATCGTTACGATATACAGGGATTCTTGAATAACCACTTTCAATAATTTTATTTACTACTGAAGAAAGTGGCTCTGTATCTGCACAAGCTACTAAATCCTTTCGATGAGTCATAATTTCACTTGCTGAAGTATCATCAAAGCTGAAAATATTTTCAATCATAATTTTGCAGTTGTCATCTATCAACCCACGCTCACAGCATAGGTTAAGCATATTTATAACCTCATCCTCGGCATCGGTGGCTGATTCAAATTCATCATGCTTGAACAATCTGCTAAATATATTTGTACTTTTTTTAGAAAAACCTTTTTCCGTAAAATCTTCTGCCATACTAGCTTTTCTCCTTGATTATGTAAAGGCTGTATATAGCCTTTATAGTTTATATATCAATAGTGTATTAAAAATTACTATAATTGTCAAATGAAAATTTTAATAAAAATAACAATGACACACATTTTTTACAATTAAGTAAATAATTTTCTGCTCAATTCCCTTTACACTTTGGTGTAAAAATGCTAAAATTGTAAACAGTACAAGTTAAAATACACTTGTAGAAAAAAGTATATTTGTTCTATACTTTAGGGTATCAATAGTTTATATAAGGAGGAGACTTTTCTATGGCTAGAAAAATGAAAACCATGGATGGTAACAGTGCAGCCGCTCATGTAGCGTATGCTTTTACAGATGTTGCTGCCATATATCCTATTACACCTTCATCAGTAATGGCTGATGAGGTTGATAAGTACGCAACTGCTGGCAGAAAGAATTTGTTTGGCAGAGAGGTACAGGTAACAGAAATGCAATCAGAGGGTGGTGCAGCTGGTGCAGTACACGGTTCACTATCTGCTGGTGCACTTACAACAACATTTACAGCTTCACAGGGTTTGCTGTTGATGATTCCTAATATGTACAAGATGGCTGGTGAATTGCTACCAAGCGTTATTCACGTTTCAGCTCGTGCATTAACATCACACGCATTGTCAATTTTTGGTGACCATTCAGATATTTATGCTTGTCGTCAGACAGGCTATGCAATGCTTTGCTCAACAAGTCCACAGGAATGTATGGATCTTGCAGCAGTTGCTCATCTTGCGGCTATTAAGGGCAGAGTACCATTTATGCATTTCTTCGATGGTTTCCGTACATCACACGAAATTCAGAAGATTGCTGCTTGGGATTATGAAGACCTTGCAGATATGTTAGACTGGGACGCAGTTGACGCATACAGAAGAAGAAGCCTTAACCCAGAGCACCCTGTAACAAGAGGTACAGCTCAGAATGACGATATCTTCTTCCAGGCAAGAGAGGCTTGTAACGTATATTATGACACAGTACCAGAAATCGTTGTAGAATATATGAACAAGGTAAACGAAAAGCTAGGTACAGACTATAAGCCATTTAATTACTATGGTGCTCCTGATGCTGAAAATGTAATCATCGCTATGGGTTCAATCAATGATTGTGCCGAAGAGGTTATAGATTATCTAACAGCTAAGGGCGAAAAGGTAGGCTTATTAAAGGTAAGACTATACAGACCATTTGTTGCTGATTACTTCCTAAATGAGCTACCAAAAACAGTTAAAAATATTTCAGTACTTGACAGAACAAAAGAGCCTGGTTCAATTGGTGAGCCATTATATCTTGATGTGCTTGCGGCTATCAATGGTTCTGATTTGTCAGGTAAGGTTAATGTATATTCAGGTAGATATGGTTTGTCATCAAAGGATACAACTCCTGGCGATGTAATTGCAGTATATCGCAATATGGAAAAGGCTGAGCCAAAGAGAAGATTTACTATCGGCATTGTTGATGACGTTACAAAGCTTTCACTTGAGGTTACAGAAAATCCTGATACAACACCTGCTGGAACAAGCTCATGTAAATTCTGGGGCTTGGGTGCAGATGGTACAGTTGGTGCTAATAAGAACTCTATCAAGATTATTGGTGACCAAACAGATATGTACGCACAGGGTTACTTTGCTTACGACTCTAAAAAATCAGGTGGTCTAACAGTATCTCACCTACGTTTTGGTGATAAGCCTATTAAATCTACATATTATATCAGCAAGGCTGATTTTGTAGCTTGTCATAACCCATCATATGTAAATAAATATGATATGGTAGATGACTTAAAAGAAGGTGGTAGCTTCTTGCTTAACTGCCCTTGGAGTGGTGAAGAGCTTGAAGAACGTCTTCCAAATAAAATGAAGAGAATTATTGCTCAAAAGAAGATTAACTTCTATACAATAGATGGTATCAAAATCGGTAAAGAAATCGGTTTAGGTGGAAGAATAAACACTATTCTTCAGTCAGCATTCTTTACAATAGCTAACATTATCCCTAAGGAAGATGCTGTTAAATATATGAAGGATGCAGCAACAAAGTCTTACAGCAAAAAGGGTCAGTCTATTGTAGATATGAACCATGCTGCTATTGAGCGTGGTACTACTGATTTTGTTAAGGTTAATGTACCAGAAAGCTGGGCAAATGCAGAGGGCGAGCTTGATAAGGTAGTATCTACAAATGGTAGAGATGAGGTTGTAGAGTATGTAAATACAATTCTACATCCAGTAAATGCTTATAAGGGTAATGAGCTACCTGTATCTGCATTTACAAAGCACATCGACGGTACAGCTCCACAGGGTTCATCTGCTTACGAAAAGAGAGGTATTGCTGTTGATGTACCATCTTGGAATCCTGAAAACTGTATCCAGTGTAACTTCTGTTCTTATGTATGTCCACACGCTGTAATTCGTCCAGTTGCTATGACAGCAGAAGAGGCTGAAAATGCTCCAGAGGCAATGAAGAAAGCACCTATGACTGGTATGCCTGAGCTTACATTTGCAATTACAGTTTCAACACTTGACTGTACAGGCTGTGGCTCTTGTGCACAGGTATGCCCTGGTAAAAAGGGTAACAAGGCTCTTGAACTAAAGCCAATAGATGAGCAAATGCCACAGCAAGAGGTATTTGATTATGGCTTTAGCCTACCAAGCAAGCCAGAGGTTTCTGCTAAGTTTAAAGAAACTACTGTTAAGGGTAGCCAGTTTAATCAGCCATTGCTTGAATTTTCAGGTGCGTGTGCAGGCTGTGGTGAAACACCATATGCTAAGCTTGCTACACAGCTATTTGGTGACAGAATGTTTATTGCAAACGCAACAGGCTGTTCATCAATTTGGGGTGCATCAGCTCCAGCTACACCATACACAGTAAATAAAGAGGGCAAGGGTCCTGCTTGGCATAACTCTCTATTTGAGGATAATGCTGAATTTGGTTATGGTATGGTATTAGGTCAAAATGCTATTCGTGACAGACTTGCAGGCTATGTTTCTGAAATTGCTCAGAAGGTAGAGAAGGAAGATGTAAAAGAGGCTTGCGAGAATTACCTTGCTACAATTACAAATTCAGGTGCAAATAAGGTAGCTACAAAGGCACTTATCGAAAAGTTAGAGGAAATCAGCACCTGTGAGTGTGAAGTAGGACAGCTTGCAAAGAAAACACTTATAGATAAAGACCAGCTTGCTAAAAAATCAATGTGGATATTCGGTGGCGACGGTTGGGCTTACGATATCGGCTTTGGTGGCTTGGATCACGTTCTTGCATCTGGTAAGGATGTAAATATTCTTGTATTTGATACAGAGGTTTACTCAAACACAGGTGGTCAGGCTTCAAAGGCTACACCAAGTGGTTCTATAGCACAGTTTGCAGCAGCAGGTAAGGCTACAAACAAGAAAGACCTTGCAGCTATTGCAATGACATATGGTGATGTATACGTAGCACAGGTTGCTATGGGTGCTGACTATAATCAGTGTATCAAGGCATTTGTAGAGGCAGAAAGCTACAATGGCCCTTCAATCATCATATGCTATGCTCCTTGTATCAACCACGGTATTAAGGGTGGTATGACAATAGCACAAAGCGAAGAGAAAAAGGCTGTACAGTCAGGCTACTGGCATATCTACCGTTACGACCCAAGACTTGCAGAGGCTGGCAAGAACCCACTTACAATAGATTCAAAGGCTCCTACAATGAGCTATCGTGACTTCTTAATGGGTGAGGTTCGTTACAATGCACTATCTCGTGCAAATCCTGAAAGAGCAGAAATGCTATTTGACAGAGCAGAAATGCAGGCAGCTAAAAAGCTAGCTCACCTACAATTCCTTGCAACACAGTCATTTGATGAAAAAGAATAAAATTATAGTATAAATAGCTAAGGCAGACACTTTTTTTTGAATAGTGTCTGCCTTGATTATTTGGGTATTAATATTTTTATGCTAATCTTTATTTAATATTAGGAATTATTTGAAAATCAAAGGTACTGTCTATTTTGTTCCAAAAGCGGTGCTTTCGCAACAAAAATCCAGCACTTTTTCTTTTTTTAAAACAAGTCCTAATACTATTTCTGTTTTAAAATCATATCTACTGTTTAGAGCATAAATAGAATAAAACATATGATATTAAATAAAGAAGATATGTGTTGTTTGTATGATATTGATATAATATAGAATTAGTGTTTAAACATAGCAACAAAATCTAAAACTTTTTTCTCATATCTTTCTACAGGATCTGCAAGATAACTTTTGTATTTCATCGTGTTATATTTTTTATTAGGTTTCCAATAATTTTTTTGTGTTTTCCAATATTTATATTTGTGTTTTTCTTTACTGTATAGTTTATCTCTACTGATTGCATATTCTTTCCAATGATTGTAATCAGGTAACAAATAGTCTTTCATTTCAAGTTTATCAACTTGTTCAATGATAGGTTTGAGATCGAGCGTTTGGTGAATTTCAGTATTTTTTATTAAGCAACGAATTCCATTTATAGAATGAATAATATAGTATAATGGAATGTAAAAAAATTGTTTTTTTCTTCTTCTTATTGTACATTTTGGAATTCCAACTGTATTGGTAGAATGAATTCTATATTTTGTTAGAGCTTTATTTATGTAATAAAGACTGTCGTTTGCACTTGCTATAAGATGAATTTTTGCATCGTGATATAATAAGTCGTGATTAAAATTAAATAATGGTTCCGTTAATTCTCTTCGTATAGCTTGAGTACACCCTGGAGCAACGCATTGTAAAAGTACTGTAGTTAGGGGTACTTTATAAAGAGAACTGTTATTAGGCTCAGGAGAATGATCTTTATAATTGAACCACGGATTATCTAATTTATCATCGTTAAAAATGTAGTTATTGTTTTCATCAATAAGTTTAAAATTAGTTATTACTGATTTTATGCTATTGTTTTCATCGAATACTCGAACAATCTCATCTACTTTAGTAGTTTCCCAAATATCATCTTGGTCACAGAAAAATATAATATCTCCTGAACATTTTTTTATTGCACTGTTAAAATTTTCACTGGCACCCATATTTTTTGAATTTTTATGTAAATGCCAATTAGTAAGATTATGTGAAGTTATTATATTATTTATAATTTCTATGGTTTTATCATTACTTCCATCGTCGCAGATGATTACTTCGTCAACAGGGCGAGTTTGATTTAAAATAGACATTAATTGCTGTTCGATGAAATTTTCTCCGTTATACACAGCCATAGCAACCGAACAAGTTGTTTTACTATTATTCATAAAAAATCCTTCCTGATACTTATAAAAAGATAATAACTCTGATATGTTTAAGAGTTTATTCTTTTTTATAGTGTTTATATATTTTAAGTAATTTTGTAAACCTAATTATATCCTAATATTCTAAAAAAAACAATGATTAATCTCAAGAAGAGTCTTGAGGCAAAATTATGATTTTTTACTATATGAATTTATAATTAATTTGTAAGTTTTGCCTATAACAAAAAAAATCGTAATTTGGTATAATATTACCATAGAATTACATCTGTTTTAGTTATAAGATGTTAAACGGATGTAGAAAGAGGTTTTAGTATGTACCAAGTAGGGAATACCGTGATTTATAAAAATGATGGAGTGTGTAAGATTACAGAAATTATAATTAGAACATTTAGAGAAAAAGAAATTGAATATTATGTACTAAATCCTGTACACAATCAAAATGCAGAAATTTTAGTTCCTAAGAATAATCCCGATTTAGTAGAAAAAATGCGTAAGGTTTTAACTAAAGAGGAAATTATACAGATAATTGAAGCAATGCCTGATGAAGAAGAAATATGGATATTAAATGAAACAGACAGAAAGGAAAAATACAGAGAGATTTTAAACTCGGGTGACAGAACAGAGCTTGTACGTCTGATAAAAACATTGTATGTTCATAAGCAAAATCAAAAGCAATGTGGAAGAAAGTTACATTTAGCTGATGAAAAAATTTTGCGTGATGCTGAAAAAATGTTATTTGATGAGTTTGCCTATGTGCTTGAAATTGCACCGGAGGAAGTTTTAGAGTATATTAAAGCAAGATTAGATAATTAAAATCAAAGGGAAGTATTGGCTGGAAATTAACAATACTTCCCTTTAACAATTTATTAATTGACATTTATTTGCTTGTTATGTAAACTAATGTTATTATAATTAAGCAAAGAAAGGAAGATTAAATATGAAAAGGTTTTTAGCTGTAATTTTTTCAGCTGTTTTTTTAGCTGTAAGTGCATTTACTATTACAGGCTGTGGTTGTAGTAATGATGATACATCACAAGAGCCTGAAACAGAGATTGTAGGCGATTGGGGTGGAAGAAGTGATGATATAGAAGCAGAATTTAATGATGATGGTACTTGTACAATTGGTGGTGTAACAGGAACATATGAAATAGACGAAAATAATACGTTAACAGTTACACCTAATTCAAATGGAGAGACTGAGTCCGAATCATTAGTATTTGAGCATTACACTGGTGATGATACATCAGAAATACAACAAAATCAATGGACTGTATCTAATAATACACTGTACATAAATGGTCAGCAATACAATTCAACCGATAATTCTGCGTCCACAAATTCAGAAAGTAGCCTTGTAGATAATCAAAGTAGTGCTCCTAATAATAATTCATCATCAAACACCAGTTCGTCATCTGTTTCTTCAAATGGTAGTTCATCAGGCTCAACAAATTCATCGAGTTCTTCAAATTCGTCAAGTTCATCAAACTCCTCAAGTTCATCGAACTCCTCGAGTTCATCAAACTCCTCAAGTTCATCAAGCTCATCAACTTCATCAAACAATTCAAGCTCTTCCGTAGATAATGAGGGTTTAAATGATGGTGAGGAAACTGATATTTTGAATATTGTAGAAAATATAGATGATTTTTAATGTAAAAGCCATAGAAATACGACAGTATTTCTATGGCTTTGCCTTGAAATCACTCTTTTTATAACAGAAATTCACCACTTTTTCTTTTTTTACAAGTCCTAAACTACCTGTAATGCTAGGAGGTTATTTTTATGTTAAAAAGAATTAGTAAAAAGTACTATCTGTTATTATAGCTACTATGTTGGTAGCAAATATGAGTGCTGTAAACACTTCAGCTGTTGAGGAAAATACCGAAGAAAATGTTGCTTCTATAGCAATAGCGGGTGGTTATTTAGATGAAACAACAGGTGTTAGGCTTGAGAGTAGCATTATAGATTTAAACAGTAAAAATGTTAATATTACTGATACCAGTGAATACGAGGGTGACTTTTATACTGGCTTTTTTCTAAAGAATTTTCAAATTGATATTTACGAAAACCCTGATTGGTACCAATTTGTTGGATGTTAGCTCCTATGGTATTACAGCAACACTAACAGAGGATTTTGATGAGTTTGAACAAATGAGTGGCTATGAGATTAATTTGTTAAGAAACTTTGATGTAATTGAAGCAGAAAGTAAGCTTACTGTTACACTGCCAAATGAAAATGAAGGCTGTGAAGTAAGATATATTACACAAGAGGAATATGTTAACGATAGCCAGCGTGCTTATTACGAAAAAATAGTAGATGAGCTACTTAATCCTACGCTTACTGATCAAGAATTTGCCGATATAATTAACAAGCTTTTCGAGGAGATATATCCAGTGGTGGAGTCGAGCTATGCAAACGGAAGCTATTCAGTTAATACTGATAAGCTAGGTGTGTTTTTTGTAGTACCAACTGGTTCAATGACTTTTACTGCTGAAGATATACCGTTTATTAGAGAGAATTGCTATAGTGAATTTGGTGAAACTCCAGAAAGCTTAGATGAATCACAAGAAACAACAGAATCTGTTGTTTTTGAAGTTGTTGTTTTGGTTGCTGTTTTAGGTGTAGCTGTAACTGCGATTTTCGTATTAAGAAAAAAGAGATTATCAAAATAATAAATAAAAGCAATAAAGCATCACTCTATAATTAAATACGAGTGGTGCTTTTTAGATATTGTTAAAAAAATAAAAGGTGTGAGATTTTTTAACAGCCCCAAGTATGGTAATTAAATTAAAATATTTTTTCTTATTTTGAAAAAACATTGACAAAATGGGGCATTTATAGATATACTGTAAAATGTCAAATTGTTGTATTTTTGATATATATCTATCTGGGGGTGCATAAATTGAGTGAGAATACTGTCGTATCTCTAAAAAATATTGAGGTTGTATTTGATGATGAAGTTATTCTTGATAAAATTAACCTTGATATAAAGGACAGAGAGTTTATAACACTTTTGGGGCCTAGTGGTTGTGGTAAAACTACTACGCTAAGAATTATCGGAGGCTTTTTAGAGCCTGACGGTGGAGATGTATATTTTGAAGGTAAAAGAATTAATGATCTTCCGCCAAATAAACGAAATGTGAATACGGTGTTTCAGAAGTACGCATTGTTTCCAAATTTGAACGTTTATGAAAATATAGCATTTGGATTGAAATTAAAAAAGAAATCTAAAGAAGAAATAGACAGAGCTGTAAAGAAAATGCTTGCAGTTGTAGACCTTAAGGGCTACGAAAAGCGTCCTATATCAAAGCTTTCGGGTGGTCAGCAACAGCGTGTTGCTATTGCAAGAGCCTTGGTATGTGACCCTAAGGTGCTTTTGCTTGACGAGCCTTTGGGTGCGTTAGACCTTAAGCTTCGTAAGGATATGCAAATCGAGCTTAAACAACTACAGCACCAGCTAAGAACAACCTTCGTTTTCGTTACCCACGATCAGGAAGAGGCACTTACAATGTCTGACAGAGTTGTTGTAATGAATAA
>JAXJQK010000054.1:0-3183 GCA_036311185.1 Acutalibacteraceae bacterium
CCTTGTGGCAGAGCCTTTTGCACTTTTCAGACTTCTGCAATTTTTCACAAAGGCTTTTATAATTCCTTTTTTTCTTGTCAACACAGTTATAAGACGATCCTGTTCACCAATATTTTGCTCCCCTATAATCAATCCGTCCGTGGATATCTTCATCATCGTCCTCCTGCATATCAAAATCATCCTCGTCGCTAAAATATTCAGGGAAATTCTCTTTTGAATCTCTAAGTGAAGTATAACGCAAATAATCAACAACACTGCCTGTTTCTAAAAAATTTTTCCAAGCATCATAAGCATTCATAACTACACACCCTTGTAAAAATTTAAGCTGTAATAAATTATATGTTTTAACACAGCCTATGTTTACATTATACCTCTTTTTGTTTAGTGATATAGGATGTAATTTGTAGAAGGGAAAATTTACATTATTTGTATTTTTTATCAATTATTCAAAATCACTCTTATCAAAACCAAAGCTTCTTAGCAAGCCCTCTCTATTTCGCCAATCTTCTTTTACCTTTACCCACATTGTAAGGTTAACCTTGCAGTTAAAAAAGGCTTCCATATCCTGTCTTGCGTATGAGCCTATCTTTTTAATCATAGCACCCTGCTTGCCTATAATAATGCCCTTATGACTGTCACGCTCACAATATATAGTAGCGTCCATATCAATAATATCCTTATCTTCACGGGTTCTCATTCTCTCTACAACTACTGCTGTACCGTGTGGGATTTCCTTGTCGAGCAATCTTAGCATTTTTTCTCTTATCATTTCAGCTGCAAGTACTCTTTCAGGCTGGTCTGTAAGGGTATCCTCATCAAATAGATGTCCACCCTCCTGTGCCAGATTTTTTAATTCATTTTTAAGATCATCTATACCACTGTTATTCTGTGCAGATACAGGTACAACAGCTTCAAAATCGAATTTTTCACTATAACGAGCAATCTGCAGCATAAGGTCGCTTTTTTCCTTTACAGTATCTATTTTATTAATTGCAAGTATTGCAGGTACATCCATAGACTTAAACTTTTCAATAAGTTTAAGTTCTGTATCAGTAATATCTCTGCAAGCCTCTGTAACAAGCAAACAGGCATCTACACCAGAAACAGACTCATTCACACTTTTAACCATATATTTGCCAAGCTCTGTGCGTGGCTTATGAATACCTGGTGTATCTATAAACACCAACTGAGTTTCCTCTTCGGTAAGCACACCCATAATTCTTGTGCGAGTTGTTTGTGGCTTGCTTGATACTATTGCTATCTTTTGACCTAACATTTTATTAAGTATTGAAGATTTACCCACATTTGGTCTTCCTACAATAGCAATAAATGCTGATTTATCATTTAAATTATTATTAGTCATAAACTTCCTCCATAAAAAAATGGTATAATTGCTACTTATGTAACAATTATACCATAATAATTTGCAAATTTCAAAGTATGATCGATGTGTATGATATATTTTGTAAGTTGAATAACATTTCATCTACTATTATTGTTAACACATCTAATATTTTTTAATAATATTAAGGATTGAAAAATTATTTCAAAATTAGACTGTCGTGTTTCTGATATATTCTAATCAATTTACTTCCCTATTTTAGTGATAATCTGTGAAAGATACTCAGAATCCAAACACTCTCCAACTATATTGCCACCAGAAGATTCGTTTGTGTATTTGCCTTGAACAGCATCATCGCTTCCACTTTTAAGCTTTTCGTAAGAAATATCGAGATGACCTAAATCTAAAGCTTGATATCCTTGATCTGCCAAATCACTTGCTAAAACAGTTGCAGTTGGACCTAACGCAATCAAAAACAATGGATCATCATACCCGTTGGCACTATCTACACAACGCTCTAATATCTCATTATAATAGTCAAACGCAGACTCAGCAGGACCTAAAATTCTTCGTAAGCTCTTAACATTATTCAGCAAGTCATTTCCAACACCAAATCTCGTCTTAGCCCCTTCTATCATAATAACATTTCGACCTGACCAAATCTTTTTTATGTATGAGATATAATCCAAGGTTTTTTCATATCCTGATTCTTCTGTTAATCTACTTAAATTCGTATCTCCGTAAATTCGATTTTTTTCAATATATTTAGTCCAAGGATATAAATGTTGTAACAAAGCTTTTTGCCAATATTCTGGTATTTTTTTTCGTTCATCTTCAGAAATAGCATTCAAACGATTAGGTAAACATAACAACAGATTATGATTATTACTCTTTAATACCTGTATAAGTCTAGACTGTAAATTTTTATCAGCTCTTTGAAAGCCTATCGGAATCCCATAAGCTGCTATACCCAATTCTCCGTCACCATATCTTGCCATAGAGCATTTATTTTCAATTATATATTCAACCGTTTCTCTTGGTGTCATTATGTTCAACGGTTTCCAATATTTACGAACCCACATACTAGCCAATCTATTATAAAAATCTATAAGCTTATCCAGTTTCAGTTTATAAACAATTTTTTCATAAAGCATATTTTCACACAACTACCTTCCAATATTTTATAATTCTAACATATACAACCAATATAACCCCTGAATCACATCAATCTCATTCTGTAACAATAACCTTTGAGGTCTCATTTTTTATTTTTGTAATTTTTCAAAGCTCCCCATATCTATTATCACATACGGAGAGCTTTGTTTTTGATTGCAAAATTATTTCAAAATTAGATTAACGTGACATACTCTTCTATTTGTTTCCATCTTCATTCTTGTTTATTATTTCCTTATCATCGTTTTCGAGCTCTTTTTTTAATTCTACCATAGTTTTTATACTGTCAACAAATTCTCTTGGTCCTACAACCACAAAAACTGTACTAGCCAACAGGGTAAGAATAAATATTGTAAGCCCCTCAGGTGAATAACAAAGCGAGGATATTATAGTCCATAAAACATCTGTATCCCAAAACATCAACACTCCAATTACTGCTGAAGCTACAGCTCCTACTAAAACAGCACCAGCTGCTGCGTCCTTCGCCAGCTTAATAAGTGGATGTTTCTCTGTAGTAATTGCATCACATGCACGCTCAACAGCTGTATTCATAAGTTCAAGTGCCATAACAAATGCAATAACAGCTATAAGCAAAGCATATCTTGTAACGCTGAATCTATAATACTGACAGAAATACAAAACATATAAAGAAATAACTATATGTACTC
>JAXJQK010000055.1:0-35107 GCA_036311185.1 Acutalibacteraceae bacterium
AAGAAATAAACAAGCTTGCCGACAAGGCTCTAAAGGTTATACCAGAGCGTGTTAGGCATTACGCACCTTTAATCGGTGTAGATTATGGTCGAATAACAATCCGAAACCAGCGTAGCCGATGGGGAAGCTGTTCAAGCAAAGGAAACCTCAATTTTAATTGCCTGCTAATGGAAATGCCAAATGAAATAATTGATAGCGTAGTTGTACATGAGCTTTGCCATAGAAAGCATATGAATCACTCGCCTGAATTCTATGAAGAGATAGAAAGAGTATTCCCAGAATACCAAAAATGTCATAAGTGGCTGAAGGAAAACGGTGGACAATATCTTAGACGATTACAAGTCGAATAAAACTAAAAGAACAATGCAGCAGAACGATATCGATTGATTTTGATATCGTTCTTTAATTTATTGACATAGTTCCGTATTATGGATATAATACTATTATAAAGTTCTAATGGGAGGCGTTATGTGTTGGCTGATACTATGTTTGTAAAGGAAGCGGCAAAGCTTTGGAATATTAGCGAAAGAAGAGTGTCAACTCTTTGCAAAGAAGGGAAAGTCAAAGGTGCAATAAAGAGTGGCAAGGTTTGGCTTATTCCAATTGATGCAGAAAAACCAATGGATAGCCGTGTAAAAACTGGAAGATAT
Source organism: Acutalibacteraceae bacterium (assembly GCA_036311185.1). Lineage (GTDB taxonomy): Bacteria > Bacillota > Clostridia > Oscillospirales > Acutalibacteraceae > CAG-964. Next base: position 651 of record JAXJQK010000055.1, read on the forward strand.
AAAAAGAGTACTCGTCCAGCAAAGCTATCTTTACCTATTGGGATTTCTGATTACCGATTAGCTTCTTCGGAATATTATTATATTGACAAAACAATGATGATTAAGGACTTTATTGATGAAAAACCTATGGTTTCTCTTTTTACACGCCCTCGTCGTTTTGGAAAAACCTTAAATATGGATATGCTTCGTACTTTTTTTGAGAAAACAGATAAAGATACTTCTGTATACTTCAGAGACAAAAAAATCTGGACTTGTGGTAAAAAATATCGTGATTATCAAGGAAAATACCCTGTTATTTTCGTTACATTTAAAGACATTAAATTCAACACCTGGGAAGAAACATTTGAAGCGATGAAAGAAGTGTTTTCAAAGGAGGCATATCGTCATATTGAATTAGAAACAAGCGATAAATGCAACGAATACGAAAAGAAAAGCTTTAAAAATTTGATATCAGGTAATGTGTCCGAAGTAGAGCTTTCTGGGGCATTGTTAAACCTTTCTCGTATGCTTCACAATCATCACGAGATTGCACCTATTATAATTATCGATGAATATGATATACCTATTCAGCAAGGATATATGAAAAATTATTATGATAAGGTTATTCTCTTTATGCGTAATCTTTTCTCAGGAGGTCTTAAAGATAACAAGCATTTGTCTTATGGTTTTCTGACTGGCATTCTTCGTGTGTCAAAGGAAAGTATCTTTAGTGGATTGAATAATCTTACTGTTCACTCTGTTTTAGACAACAAATACAGCGCATACTTTGGTTTTACTTCTGAGGAAGTAAAGGAAATGGCTGAATACTATGGGGCAGTAGATAAGTATAACGAGATTTGTCAGTGGTACGATGGCTACCGTTTTGGTAAGACAGAAATTTTTAACCCTTGGTCAGTTATCAACTATTTTAATAACGAGTGTGAACCAAGAGCATTCTGGCAATCTACAGGAAGTAACGATATTATTGGTGAAATCATCTCAGAAGCTGATAAAGATATTTATGAGAAACTAACCTCTCTTGTCAACGGAGAAACCTTTACAACCTATATTGACACAGGTGTAATATATCCTCAAATAAAAAATAACCCTTCTACCATTTATAGTTTTTTGCTTGTAGCAGGCTATTTGAAAGTTCTCAAAACCACCCCATCTTTCAATGGGGATTTTATGTGTGAAGTTGGTTTGCCTAACAAAGAAATATCTTTTGTTTATCATAAAGAAATTCTACAACAGCTTAATAATATTATTCCTCAATCTATTGCTATCTCAATTCAAGAAGCTATCTTTTCAGGAAACAACAACAAATTGAAGGAGCTGATTCAAACACTGCTTATTCAATCTGTTAGTTCATTTGATACAGCAGGCGAAAATTTTTATCATGGATTTATGCTTGGACTATGTGCGTTACTTGGGGGTTCATTTATCTCTTCTAATCGAGAATCAGGTGATGGTAGATATGATATTCAGCTTAAACCAATAAAGAAAAACTTGCCTGGTATTTTAATTGAATTAAAAGCTAAAAAGAATTGCACAGACGAACAACTAAAACAGCTATCAAAAATTGCATTACAACAAATTATCGATAAGAAATATGACACCGAATTAATAACAGATGGTGTAGAAACTATCTATAAGTATGGTGTAGCTTTCAGTGGTAAAAGAGTTGAAATTACAGTTGGATAGTATAAAGTTATAATAAACATAAGAGCCAATAGCTTGTACTACTCTAAAAGCTATTGGCTCTTTTTGGACTATATGATTTAAAATATATGTCTGATAGAACAGATAAAGATCAAATACCATACTCTTATTGATAGTGTGCTATAATAGTAAATATCATCTATATCTGCCATGTTTAGTTGTGGATATTGATGCTGAATGATATAATATTGAAACAAGCTTGAAGAAATGTATAAAAGGGTGATTAAATAATGAACCGAATAGAGTTTGAAAAATATGTAGAGCATATTTACGAATGTAAAGCAGACTATCCTTGGGAAAGATATCCTGATTACGCTGTATACAGACACCGTCATAGCAGAAAATGGTTTGCTGTTGTAATGGATATACCAAAAACCAAGCTAGGACTGAGCTCATCAGAAAAAATTGCTGTTGTAAATCTAAAATGCGACCCTATATTGCTAGGTTCATTGCTTGGACAAAAAGGCTTTTTCCCTGCATATCATATGAATAAAACAAATTGGCTAACAGTTGCACTCGATGGTAGTGTAGAAAAAGATAAAATCGAATGGCTTTTAGAAATGAGTTATAATCTAACTAATAACTAGTAAAGAAAAACGCAGTATAAACACAAAAGATAGTATGAAAATAAACCATTAATTTTGAAAAATATATAGAATAAGTTTCTAGTGCTTTTACTTGAAAATTCTTAAATTATTGGTTATAACAATGTCTAAATGTTTGTAGCTTGTTATTTATAACTAAAACCTATGCTATTAATCTTATTTGTATAAAAATGCAAATGAAACAAAAGTGTAAATAAGGGGTAATAAAAAACAAATGAACACTAAATATAATATGATTATTATAAAAGGAAAAATAAAAACCTCCGATGTAATATCATGTGTCTACAACGAAAATACCCAAAGATGGGATGTGAAATTCAAGAATGGTAAAATATATTCGTATGCATATTTGAATATCGAAAAATTATCTAATCCCGTAGTCTTAAACCCTAATCTATATCGTATCAGCAGAGGAGGTACAGAGCTTTTTAATATCACTGCAATATATGTATTCCGTGGTAAATATGAAACATATTGGCATATTTGCTTTAATAATGACAGTGAAAGAGATTACTGCGAGAGTGATTTAATAATTAAGGAATCTTGCCTCAGTCAAACTCAGACAGCAAATGTATTTGAATATATAAAGCAAATTGCAGGTTTGATTAATCCTGGTAATGAAGATAAAGGAGAAAGATTATTATCTAAAAGATTTAACAAGATTTCTTTTATTGGTAACGATATAGCATTAGCTAAGTATTTAAATCCATCTTCATCACAGGGCAGTAAAATCAAGCACGAATATACACCGATTTTTCCTTTTGGATGTAATAATAGTCAGTACAAGGCTGTAAAAAATGCTATGGAGAATCAATTTAGCGTTATACAAGGGCCTCCTGGAACAGGTAAAACACAAACGATATTAAATATTATTTCCAATATTTTGATACAAGGAAAAACAGTACTGATAGTCTCCAACAATAATGCAGCCACTGAAAATGTATATGAAAAGCTATCTTCACCTAAGTATAATTTGGGATTTATTGCTGCTATATTAGGAAATTTTCAGAATAAAAAGGCATTTATCGAACACCAAAATTCCAATTACCCAGATTTTTCGTCATGGAAAGCAAATGAAAATCCAAAGCTTTTATATAAGAGAATAGCAGAGCAATCCAGTCAGCTTAAAACTGTTTTTGATAATCAAGAAAAATTAGCGTGTTTAAAACAGGAGCTCTCACATCTGCTTACAGAGCAAGCATATTTCAATCAATATGTCAAAGATTCAAATATTAATACTGAGGTTATGAAGTTTAAGAAGAGTTTATCCTCAAAAGATTGGATGTCGTTATGGCAGGAGTGCCAGATGATGGTAGAAACTAAAAAAACAATAGGATTTTTATTTAAAATAAAAGCATTTCTTAAATATGGAATAAGAGATTGGAACTTCTATAAACAAGATATTTCAATAATAATTACAATCTTTCAAGCTATGTATTATAACTCAAAGCAATTAGAATTGTCTTTGGAGATTACAGATATTGAAAAGTATTTAAGTGGTAGTAACAAAAGCTTGCTTGATGATTTATGCAATCAGTCAATGGTTGTACTAAAAGACAAGCTTGCAAGAAAATACGATGGAAATAATACAAGAAAAATTTTCAGTGAAGAATTTCTGTGGAAGAATCCATACGATATTTTGGCTGAATACCCAGTTATATTAAGTACAACATTTTCATCGAGCAATAGTCTGAGGTCAGATGTGGTGTACGATTATCTTATTATAGATGAGGCTTCACAGGTAGATATTGCAACTGGGGCATTGGCACTATCCTGTGCAAGAAATGCAGTTATTGTGGGTGACACCAAGCAACTACCGAATGTTGTTGATGGTAATATAAAAACTCAAGCAAAAGCTATATTTGAAACTTTTAATGTAAATGAAGGATATCAGTACACAAAAAGCTTTTTGCAATCTGTTTTAGAAGTTATGCCAGATGTAACACAAACATTATTACGGGAGCATTATAGATGTCACCCTAAAATAATTAATTTCTGCAACCAGAAATTCTATCGTGGTGAATTGATTATAATGACAACAGATAGTGGGGAAGAAGATGTGCTATCTGTTGTAAAAACAGTACCAGGAAATCACGAGCGTAACCATTATAGCCAACGCCAAATAGATATTATTAAAAATGAAATCATACCCAAATATACTTTAAGTCCAGAAGAAACTGGAATTATTGCACCATACAAAAATCAAGTAGAAGCACTGAGCAGAGAAATAACTGATATTGATATTGCCACAGTACATAAGTTTCAAGGTAAGGAAAAAGAGAACATTATTATCTCTACTGTAGACGATGAAATATCTGATTTTGCTGATGATCCTTATTTAATCAATGTGGCTATATCAAGAGCTAAAAATAAATTAATGTTGGTGGTAACAGGTAACGAGCAATCTAAAGAGCGTAATATAACAGATTTGATAGATTACATTCAATATAATAATTTCGAAATAACAGAGAGTAAAATTTATTCGATTTTTGACTACCTGTACAAACAATATACCGAGGAAAGAATAGCATATCTACAAAAGCATAAAAAGATATCAGAATATGATTCGGAAAATCTGATGTTTTCATTGATAGAGGAAATTATAGCTGATAACAAGTATTTAAGCTTGGATGTAGTATGTCACTTTCCGTTAAATATGGTAATTAAAAATCTGGAATTATTAAATGATCAAGAATGTCAATATGCAATGAACCCAGCAACACATTTAGATTTTCTGATATATAACAGAATTAGTAAAAAGCCAGTATTAGCGATTGAGGTTGACGGATATGGATACCACAAAGAGGATACTGTACAGTCTTCGAGAGATTTATTAAAAAATCACATTATGGAGCTATATAAAATTCCATTACTAAGATTTAAAACTAATGGTAGCTCCGAAAAAGAAAAGATTATAGAAACGCTAGATAAGCTGATCTGATAACAAATTTTTTGTTATTACTATTACTATTTAAAATACAGAAATCATTTCGCTAAATGTTAATGCTGACAGTTAATATAGACCTTTTTGTTATTTGTTTTTTGTAGAGCATTCCTATCCTAATACAAAAAGTGTGTAAGCTATAAAAACAGCTTACACACTTTATTATTTTACAATTTCACAAGTTTATCGTCTATGCCTTTTAATAGTTAAAAACCTCATATAACACAGGTTCTTTTTGTTAAGGAAATTAGATATATCATTCTCATAATAATATCTTTCAAACTATTCCAACTTGTGTAATTAATTCTTTATTTTCTACTTAGCCTTAACTTATCTTGTTTTACATTCATTAAACGGTTGTTTTGTAGTTGCCTATATGCAAAAGGCAGCATACAACGGTACGGTCTTTTTATTATCTTCAAAACCAAAGTTCTTTGTTGAAAGTTTGATTGCATATTCAGGCTTATAAGCCTCCATATATATATTCAAACTCTTTGCACGGGTGTTGTCAGCAGACTTAACTTCAATAGGGATAATTTTCCCCTCTCTTTGAATAATAAAATCAACTTCTGCACCACGGGCAGACTCCCAATAATATGTGGTATAACCATTGATGATAAGTTGAGAGTTAACATAGTTTTCAACCATACCACCTTTAAAGTCATTGAGTTCCTCTACCATATATAAAACATCATTAGGAATAAGTTCCTTCTTTGCACAAAGCAACCCCAAATCAGATACATATATCTTAAATGAATCAATATCACGATAGTTCTCTAACGGTTTATTAATCTGCTCCACCTTATAAATTTGAGAAACAATACCAGAGAGCACCAGCCATTCAATCGCATTCTCGAACTCTGATGCACGACCTCCCTTCTTAACCAACTTGTATTGGAAACGAGTCTTCTTTTTAGAAAGTTGGACAGTGATATTGTCATACACCAGTTGGGTTTTCTTAATCTCGTTAAGATTATTGTACTTACTCATATCATTGAGATAACTTGCGAGTATGTTACTTTGAGTATGGCGAACAAGTATATGGTCCTTCGTATTCACATATTGCATAACACATTCAGGCATTCCACCCACTACAAGATACTGCCTATAAATACCAATTGCAGCATCATGAAGTACTGATGGCATTGGAATATTATCTGCAAAACACTTTTTGATTTTTCCCACAAGCATATCTTCACCTAAAGCGAGCATAAACTCTTCTAAATCCATTGGATACAAGGTCTTCATATCAACCTTACCAACAGGGAAAGAAAATTTCTCTCTGTTAACTGCTACACCAAGCAAACTACCTGCAACTATGATATGATATTCAGGTGCTTCTTCGCAGAAATATTTAAGAGATGTAAGTGCTCGTTCGCACATCTGAACCTCATCGAATATAATAAGAGTCTTTTCTTTTATAATTGTTTGTCCTGCAATATGCGATAAAATTGGAATCAAATAATCAGGACTAATACTTTCTGCAAAAGTATCTGCAAGCTTAGGATTGCTCTCAAAGTTAAAATAAGCAACATTTTCATAATGATTACGACCAAACTCCAAAACAGAATATGTCTTACCTACCTGTCTTGCACCTTGTAAAATAAGAGGTTTTCGGTGAGGACTTTTCTTCCATTCTTCCAGATATTTCATAATTTTTCTATACATACTGTACCTCCTATATAGGTTATAATGATAGTGTAGCATATATTCGTGTGATTTTCAATGTGTTTTTTCTGCGTTTTTACATTATATTACACGAATATTTTAAGAAATATTACACTTTTCGACAGATAATCACATCTTCTCACATCTAAAACATAGTGTTTTGAGATAAGCATTGAAAAAATCATAAGTTTATTTATAGCTCATCTACTATATTTACTGATGGCTTGTATTTGTCAAACCATTTTGAAATCTCCATATTCACAAGAATTATAGTTGATGAACAGGTCTTTTTTATAATCTTTTCAATTGAATAGTATCTGCATATCCACTTGTATGAATTGGATTAATCTTTACACCCGAGGTTATAAGATTCAGAAAACTGAAAAATAAATATTGAAATCAGTCTGTTGTACCATTACAGAAGTTTAAAATGTGCCTTAAATTGATAAGTATATAAAAACATTTGATTTCCATATAAATAACAATGCTTTTGAGAAAAACTCTTGCGATTTTCGCAATGTATTAGCAAAAACCAACTATTATAATAGTCAAAAGGTGTTCCTTCCACACCAAAGCTTTTAGAAATATTCTTTTCTGATCTATTGTTAAACACTGATTATGTAGATAAAGACTATTCCCAAAGGGTCAATTCGAAAGCTCAAAAGTCTCAATTTGACACTTTGGAATGCATATTGGAATAGATAACACTATTAGAACTGATTTCAAAAACGACCTACTGACAGCCTTGAAATCACTCTTTGGTTTTACAAAATATAGTGGTAAAGAGGCTTAAATATAAACCAAAGCAGTATTTTTTCTAAACTAACTCAAAATGTATTGAAAAAAACAATTAATTACAGTATAATTAAATAGTTATAACAAACCTTGCCTGCTCAGGGGGATTGCCTATCGGGGGAAGTCGTTAGACAAGTAGGTTTTAATAGATTTTTCAATCTATTAGTTTTCTTTCTGCCTATTCATATTGAAAAGGCTTAATTTTTTTGCTTGCACCACATCTCGGAAATGTGGTGCTTTTCCTTTTTACTTGAAAAAAGACAATTTATATGTTAGAATGAAATTGTTATTTAAACTATTTTAGTTTATTCTCAAATACCTTTAAGAGTATTTGAATTAGCTCACTTCATCTTTGAAGAGAGACTTGAAGACAAACACAGTTTGTCATAATTAAGAGGATAATTCTATCCTTTTTAGTAAAGGCTTCTGGCTATATAATTTTTTGTTAATGACACTTACTTATTGTTTGAAAAAACATCAAGTAGGTGTTTTTTTATTTTATAAATTAATTTAGAAAGGAAAAGTCCAGTAATTAGTCATTTCTGGCAAGTAAAAAAATAAAGACCTGATAACAGGCAGAAAGAAGGAAAAATAATGTTAAACAAAGTAATCTTAATGGGAAGAATGGTAAGCGACCCAGAGTTAAAAACAACCACTTCAAATTTATCCGTTGCAAGCTTTTCTGTGGCTGTTGAGCGTAATTATGTAAAGCAAGGCTCTGAACGAGAGACAGATTTTATTAATGTAGTTGCTTGGAGACAGACAGCAGAATTTGTATGCAAGTATTTTTCTAAGGGCCAGTTGATAGCATTAGATGGTACATTACAAACTCGTTCATATAAGGACAGAGATGGTAATAACCGTTACATTACTGAGGTAGTAACAGACAATGTTTACTTCACTGGCGATAGAAAGAACGACAATTCTTCGCAACAAAGCACAACTAAAAACACCAAACAAAATAACACAAGACAAAGTAATAATCAGTACAATAACCCTCCAGCAAATAATTATGGTGGTTATAGCGATTACGAAATGCCAACAGATGATGATTTACCATTTTAATCTTAATCTAATAGCGTAAAAAGAAAACAAACAAAAAGCAACCAAAGCATACAAGTGTTTTAAGGTTGCTTTTTGTTTTAGAAAAGAGGATTTTTCAATGAATAAAACTGAGTTTTTAAATAAACTGAATGAAGTTGAATATAATTCAAAATGGATTGAAATTGAAGGTCAGGATTTAATTATTCAAGAATCCTACGGCATGAGTGACCCTCTTCAAGGCAACAAAACATTGTTTATGTCAGCCGATATTCCTTCTCTTGCTGATTTTTCAATGTATCCTATTCATTATCTAGGTTACTCTGGATTACAGACCAGAGCTGGCTTTCAATCAGCAGAATTTTTCAATTCAAAGAATGTAGATGGATTAGATAAAGTATATATTCTTAACAAAGGCTTACATGACTGCAATCCTCATAAGGGAATCAGAGTTTTGATAAGAGATGGCTACTATCTTGCTTTTCATAGCAACAAATATGTTCCAGTTCGCCAAGATGAGATTTTTGAAAAAATTTCATCTAAGCTAGAGGAAAAGTATGATTGTGAGTTTATTAATGGTGCTTATAGTATAGAAAAAACCTATGCTACATACCAGTTAGGCAATACTTCGCAAAAGGCAATAGAGAAAAAACTAAAAAGACACTCTTATGCGTTTTCCGATATCAGAATATATCTTGATGTTATTACCTCTGATGTAACCTTATCTGGAATTAATGTTTTTCCTAGATGTTTTGTAGATGGTATGGTGTTACCTTTGGCAAACACTATAAAAGCACCACACTTAGGAGAAGCTCCGCTGAAAAAGGTTCTTGAGAAACTTGATAATCTTATTCCTACAATAGATTTAGGAATAGATAAAATATATAAGTTAAAAGATATAGCTTTAGAATACCCTTCTAAGGTAGCTAATCATCTAATGAAACGCCTTAAGATTAGCAAAAAAATCCGTGATGAGCTTCAAACTGAGCTTGATTACACTTTTGGAACAGATGAATCTAATGCTTTTGAAGTATTTATGTTTCTAACACAATTCTTACTCACCTCAGAAGAGAAAAATATTGAGCTAGAAAATAAGATTGTCAATATAAGCAATTTGAGTGCTAAAGAGTTTAGTTTGCTAGACTCTAAAATCTAATAAATACTACAAACAAGCTCCCTTCTAGAACAGATAGGGAGCTTGTTGCTTAAAAAAAGGGAGATTTTTATGAAAAGAACAAATAAAGACATTGAAAACATTCTAAACAAATCTGGAGTAGATTGGGAAAAAGAAGGACACCTCTATTTAATAGATACGGAAGAGATGGCAATAGAAAAATGGGAGTCTTTTAGAGCTTACTTTTGTGGTGGTTCAGATGCAGGAGTGATTATAAATGACACCTGTAAATATACCAATAAGAGAAAGCTTGCTCACAGTAAAAAGGTTTTACTTGGTACTTCAAAGGAAATTAAGAATCCAATATATCAATATGACGATAACACTGTAGCTCTTCGAGCAGGACACGCTTTAGAAGATATGGTTGCTGGCATTTACGCAAAATTAACAGGTCTTGATGTTAGGATTATTTCTAAAATGGTGATTAATGAAAAATACCCTTATATTGCCGTAAATTTTGACCGTATTATAGTTGATACAAACGGAGATATGCGATTGCTTGAGATCAAAACAAGCACAGGTGAATCAGAGTATGCGTTATGGGGTAATTCCTATGCACCAACTATACCTATCGATTACTGTTCGCAATTATCTACCTATCAGCTAGTAGGGGAGGACCTTTTTGGAGATAGCGACGCAACCATTGTCGCCTTTATGAAAGACTCACAAATCGGTATATTGGCTGCTAATTGTTTGCCTTTAGACAAAGAATATACTGAAGACGAAATTAACGGTTTAATTGCTGATGGAATGGGAGATAGTATAATTTCCCGTACTTACTCACGAGATAAGGCATACGAAGAAATTATTCTTGATGGAATAGAAGCTTTTTATATAGATTTTGTAGAAGGTGATAAACTTCCAGAAATCTCAGGTAAAAATCCTGAAACTGATAAGAAGGTTCTTAATGAGCTTACTGAGAAACAAGATAATGAGTTTGTTATAGAAATTAATAATCAAGAAGTTGAGGTTGCTTGTCAAAGGTTCGCAGATTATAATGCTAAAATCTCAAACCTAAAGAAGAGCCTAGAAACCCTTACTTCAGAGCGAGATGTGTATGGCAATATCATCATTGAAGCTATGCGTGGTTCAGAAAAAGGCATTGTTAAAGGTGCAACTAAGGGTGTTTTTAATCTCACCTACAGGGGTAGAAATAGCAGAATCACAGATTACAAGAAGCTTCAACTAAATCATCCCGACATTTATAATGATGTCATAACAGAAAAAAAGTCAGCTCCTTCACTTACAGTAAAATTCAAGGAAAGAGTATAGAAACTATAACCATGAAAATTTTATTTTACCAGAAAATAACCATAACAAACAATGACTACAGCAGACTATGCTAGCTAAATAATTTCCTCAAAAGACCACCAAAAGCTATGCACAAATGCTTTAGTGGTCTTTAATGCTGAAAAGGTTATAAAATTATTGGATTAAAAACATAGTCATATATAAGTATTATTGACATCACATATAACAATGTTTATAATTTTAAATATAAACATTGTTATACAAAGGAGCGATTTTGTGAAAGAACTAATTAAAAAAATTCGTACGTTTTTGAATCTAAGTCAAACAGAATTGGCTACATTATTGAATATATCCTTTGCTACAGTGAATCGTTGGGAAAACGGACGTGCAGTTCCAAACAAACTTGCACAATCCACCTTATATGAGCTATGCAAAATAAATAACGTACCAGTATATGATATGGTGATTGATAAGATAAAAGTAGCGACAGAAGCCATAAAAACAGATGAAAGCAGAGTGTTGCTATATCATGGCTCTAAATCTGGAATCAAAGGAAATATTGAACCAAAGAGCCGTACGAAATGCGATTTTGGAAAAGGCTTTTATATGGGAACAGAGCCTAGCCAGTCACTTACCCTTATCTGTGATTACGAGAAATCAAAGCTATATATTGTTTCTATTGCTGTAGATGAATTAGAAATATTAGATGTTCCAGTAGATTTGGAATGGGCAATGATTGTGGCATATCACCGTGGAAGAATGGATAAAATCAAAGGAACAGCTTTTTATAATAAATATCACGATATGACAAATAACAAGGATATGATTGTAGGAAGCATTGCGGATGACAGAATGTTCTATGTAATTGACAATTTCTTTCTTGGAAATATTACGGATGCTGCATTAGTAAATAGTTTGTCTGCGTTGGAACTTGGAAAGCAATATGTTGCAATCACACAAAAAGCATGTAAAGCTGTAAAAATTGAATGTGAGGTGGAGCTGTCTTATTTGGAAAGACAGTTTTTGAAAGACATAGCTGGTGTAAATCGTACTAATGGTATATCTTTGGCAAATAAGATTTGCAAGGATTATCGCCGTGAAGGAAAGTTTTTTGACGAGCTGTTAGATAATGCATTGAAGGAGGTTTAATCATGGATGAGCTTCAATTAAAGCTATGTGACATTCAAGGAAGACTCTTCGAGCTTTCTGCCGATAAGAATTATGGAAGTGAAAATTTTGTAAAAACATTTATGATCTCTGATGTAGCAAAGGCACTGGATTCAACATATAATCGTATGCAGTGGGCAGGTGAAGAATATTTATTGGAAGAGCTTGTGGCTATTTCAGGAGATAAAATAACCACAGAAGGTGATGTTTATTCAAAAGACATCTTATACTGGATGGGATATATTTATCGTTATTGGCATTATTACACCCATGAAGATAGTGCAAAGATATATAAGAAAGCACCAGTGGGAACTATGAAAAGAAATTATCGGATGTTCCATACGATGGCACCAGAATTGGCTATAGAAGATTTGAAGGAGATTAGCAGACAGAAGAACAAATACTAACAAGTAGTCAAAATAAAATAGATTTTAAATCAACTAAAAATCGGGAGGAATAATTATGTTACACGATTTTACTTATTACAATCCAACAAAAATTCATTTTGGAAAAGAAGCTATGAGCAAATTGCCATCTGAATTGAATAATTATGGGCAAAATATCCTTCTCCTTTACGGAAAGAACTCAATAAAGAAAATTGGTATTTATGATGAAGTTGTAAAAATATTAAAAGCCTGTGGTAAAGCTGTGACTGAGCTTGCAGGAATTAAACCAAATCCTTCTTATGCACAGGTGCTTGAGGGTGGCAGGCTTGTTCGCGAAAATAATATTGATTTAATTCTTGCTGTAGGTGGTGGTTCGGTTATCGACTGTGCAAAAGCAATATCTGTATCGGCATACGCAAAAGGTGACGCTTGGCAGAGATATTGGATTGATTATGAAGATGTTGATAATAAAACTGTTCCTGTTGCTTCAATTCTCACAATGACAGGCACTGCGTCAGAAATGAACTGAGGCAGTGTAATTACAAATGAAGAAATAAAGATAAAAACAGGCAGGGTATTCGGTCCAGAGGTTAATCCGAAATTTTCTATATTAAATCCGGAATTTACATACACAGTTCCTAAAATACAGATGGTTAGTGGTGTGTTTGATATTATGTCACACCTTATGGAGCAGTATTTTTCGGGTGATGATGATAACACAACAGATTATTTAATTGAAGCAGTTATGAAGTCACTTATAAAAAGTGCAAAAGTGGCAGTTGAAAATCCTGAAGATTACGAAGCTCGCAGTAATATTATGTGGTGTGCTACTCTGGGACTTAATAAGATTACAGGACTTTCTAAAACTCAGGATTGGGAGGTCCATGACATTGAGCATCAGCTTGGTGCATATACCGATTGTCCTCACGGACTTGGTCTTGCTGTAATTTCAATGCCATACTACAGATACATCTATAAGGATGGTATTGATAAATTTGTTCGCTTTGCAGAAAATGTATGGAATGTAAATACCAATGGCAAAACGAAAGATGAAATCGCTCTTGAAGGTATTGCTTGCCTTGAGAATTTTGCAAAGGAGCTTGGTATTCCACTAACACTCCGTGAGCTTGGTGCAACAGGAGATATGTTACCACAAATTGCTGAATCCTCCTATGAGGGTGGTGGATATAAATATATGACACACGATGATATTCTGAATGTACTTAAACAATGCTTTTAATGCTATAGTGAACAAGAGTACCCCATTCTAAAAAGTTGGGCAAACTAATCTGAAAATGTAGGTTTTGATATAATTATTAAATGTAAAACAAACTTGAATTTGTGGAGGTGTTACAAAAATGACTGAAAAAGAGAAAATGCTTCGTGGCGAATGGCATGATGCAAATTTTGATAATAGCCTGCTTAAGGAAAGAAATAAAGCGGAGTTGCTTTGCCATGATTTCAATATAGCAAGACCCAGAAGTTTTGAGCAATACTCTGCTTTGAAGGCTTTATTGGAAACAGAGATACCAGACGGACTAACCGTATTATCACCAATTTATTTTGATTATTGCGGATACACTAGATTTGGAAAAGGAACTTTTGTCAATCACGGCTGTTATTTTATGGATGGCGGAACAATTAACATTGGAGAAAATGTTTTTATCGGACCATTCTGTGGCTTTTATACGGCATCTCATCCGCTAAACTACACAAAAAGAAACGAAGGATTGGAAAAAGCTTTACCTATAACGATAGGAGATAATTGTTGGTTTGGTGCGAATGTTACCGTTTTGCAAGGCGTTACAATTGGAGCAGGTTGTGTAATTGCCGCAGGAAGTGTTGTAACTGAAGATATACCTGAAAACTGTTTGGTTGCAGGGGTACCCGCAACAATTAAGAAGCGAATAAATCAGTAATAAAATTCCGTTTTGCAATGGATTTAACATAAGTGTTAATCAAATTCCAATTTAAGGAGATGATTCTATGTGGAAGAAATTATATGATGAAGCAGTTAGGGTTCAGAATGGCAGAACAGTTTCTCCGTTTATAGAAGCAGGTGGTGTTGCCGCTGCTATTCTTACCAAGCAAGGCAACATCTATGTTGGTGTATGTATAGACACAGCCTCAACACTTGGAATGTGTGCAGAAAGAAATGCCATTGCTAATATGATTACAAATAGTGAAAGTCAGATTGATAAGGTTGTAGCAGTAACTCCAGATGGTAGTGTTGGTTCTCCTTGTGGTGCGTGCCGAGAATATATGATGCAGTTAGATAAGGATAGTGGAGAAATAGAAATTCTTCTCGATCTTGAAACTGAAAAAACAATAAAGCTTAAAGAGCTTATACCTGATTGGTGGGGTCATTATAGATTTAGAGAATAATTGAACAAAGTCCAATTTATGAAAGAAATATTAAATATCAAAGGTGATATAAAATGAACATATCAACATTATGTGATAAAATAGATTTACAGCCTGATATCAGAAAGCAGGTTTTATCCTTTGTTGAAAGCTTTGATTTTCAAGTTGTAGATGAAATTCAAAAAGGCTATTTTATCTATCAGAATATGAATGACGCACTTGCTCGTACTCAGGCTCTTCTTGGGGAAGATACAGACGGTATCAAAATTCTTGCCTGTATGCTAAGAGCTTCTTTGAATGCCTATGAGGTTTATAAGAAAAAGGGAATTTCTGATGAAATATATTTTGACACGATGAAGTGCTTTCCTCGTTTTATTGATGAAACCTACAAAATAACAGGCAAGCTTTGCTTTGACCGTTATTGGTGGACAACCCGACAGGCAGGATGTCATTTGTTCAGAATTGGTGAGCTGGAATATGAGATTAAACACTTAGAAAATGATGTTGTTATTGGTATACATATTCCGTCAGATGTGGACTTTTCACCTCTTGCTGTTGAAAAATCCTTACAAGAGGCGTATAAGTTTTTTACAAAATATTTTTCTTCATTAACTAGTCCAGAATATCGTTGCCATTCGTGGCTTTTAGATAGTCAGTTAAAAAATATGCTTCGTAAAGATTCAAATATTATAAACTTTCAAAACAGATTTGAAATCTTTGATGAGGGTGAAACAGGAACAGATTTTATTGAATGGCTATATAACACAAAAACAAGCGATTATAATACTTTACCTGAGGACACTTCTTTGCAGATTAAAATGAAACAGCATTTGCTTGCAGGTGGTGTAATCAGGAACGCTTATGGCAGAATAAAAGCATAAACAGAACACCCGACAAAACAGAGTATAAATCATGTTTGTCGGGTGTTTTTGATTTAGATATACATATAGCTAACTATATCTACTTTGTTTTGCTATTCTTAAGCTTTCTATATGCGTTAGGTGTTGAGCCATATTTGGCTGTAAAGCTTCGTGTGAAGTAGGGTAGGTTACTAAAGCCAGTTTCCTCGGCAATTTCTGTTATAGTAAGCTTTGTGTTTATCAGCTTTTCGCTTGCTATATCTAACCTATAGTTTATAACATATTGAATAAAGCTTGTACCTGTAAGCTCATGAAATAGCTTTGAAAAGTAGTTTGGCGAATAATTTATAAGCGATGAGGCGTTTTCTACAGTCAGCTTTTCAGAGTAATGTGTGTGTACATACATAAGCACCTCTTTGATTTTGTTGTAATTACTCTCGAGCTTCAATGACGAATCGCTTGTTTCTGTACAGAATTTATTTATGTGATGAATAATAGCGTAAAGATTTGATTTTACCATAAGCTCATCGCCAGAAAATTTTTGCTTTCGATTATCTATAAGATACTTAATATGTGGCGTTATAAGATCTGAAAGAGGTTCGTTGTCTTTAATATAAACAGGAACAGTCTTTGTATGCTCATAAATGGGCTTTAGAAAATTTATGTAGCAGTAGCTTGTATCGCTTTCAAGCAGATTGAAGTCAAAAATGATATTGAAATATTCCATATGCTGGTTATCAAGCTGTTCGATTGAGTGGAGCGTTTCGGGTTGAATAAGGATAATATCTCCTTCGCATAAATTATATTTTGATCTCTGTACGGTGACTGTTCCGTGACCATTTACAACATAAATTATCTCCATTTCCTTATGCCAATGTACAGGGAAGCTTTGTATATATTCAGGTAGCTGACCTCGGTAAACCATATAAGGGAATGTAAGCTTGCCGTGTACCTTTGTTTCATGTAAAATGTTTTCCATAAATATCACCATATTAGTTTTGTGTAAAAATCGTGTTAGAATACTATAAGCATTATATATCTGAAGAGTGTATAATGCAAGTGGTGGTGATGATTATGAATATATCAGCTATTGAGCATAAATGTAATTCTGCGTTTTGCTATGCTCTTGATGATAATGAGCTTGTGATAACACTTCGCACAGGTAAGGAGATTACTTCTGCCTGCATTATATGTGAAGACCCATACATAAATGGTATATCTGGCAGAGTCCCTTGGTTTGGCAAGGAAGAGGAAATTACAGCTAAGATTGAGCTTGAACATCATTTGCTGTGGAAAATTAAAATCAAACCAAGCTTTAAACGATTGCAGTATTATTTTAAAATACAAGCTAGTGATGAAGTAGCTGAAATTTATGAAAACAGAGTTGTATTACAAAATGAGGTTGCAAATAAAAAATATTCTAAGCAGTATTTTAAATTCCCTTGGCTGAATAGTGCTGATGTTGTAAATCCTCCACACTGGGTTAAGGATATAGTATGGTATCAGATTATGCCAGACCGTTTTTGCAGAGGTGCAGGCTGTAAAGACTCTGAGGAATTCAAACCTTGGAACGATACTGCTGATATGACATACGCTGATTTTTTCGGGGGTAATATAAATGGTATAACCGAAAAGCTCGACTATATAAAAGAGCTTGGCTTTACAGGAATATACCTTACACCGGTTTTCAAAGCAACTACTAATCACAAATACAACCCGACTGATTACTTACAGATAGACCTTGATTTTGGTACAGAGACTGATTTGATAAATCTTGTAAAGCAAGCTCATAAAAAGGGAATAAGAGTTATGCTTGACGCTGTGTTTAATCATTGTGCTACTGATTTCTTTGCATGGGTAGATGTTCTTGAAAACGGTAAAAACTCTGATTACTTCAACTGGTTCTTTATCAATAGTGAGAGCTTTTATACTGACGATATAAAAACTAAGGATGGCAGATATTACTCATTTGCTTTTGAAGCGAATATGCCTAAGCTCAACACAAATAACGATGAAGTAATTAAATACTTTACGGATGTGTGTACTGAGTGGATTAAACGCTTTGATATTGACGGAATACGATTTGATGTGGGAAATGAAATTTCTCACTATTTTATAAAGCACTTATACAATCAGCTAAAAGCAATAAAGCCTGATATTTTTCTTTTGGGAGAAATCTGGCACGAGTCATCAGCATGGTTACAGGGCGATGAGTATGATTCTGTAATGAACTATCCGTTTTATAACTGTCTGAATGATTTCTGGGCTGAGAAAACTATGGACTCAAAAGCTTTGATGTATAGTATCAATAGCTGTTTGTCGATGTATAGAGAGCAAACCATAAAGGTACTGTTCAACTTTTTAGATACTCACGATACCCAAAGAGTGATAGAAACCTGCGAAGATGTTGATGTGCTTTTGCAAAAGATTACTATACTAATGACAATGCCAGGTTCACCTTGTGTGTATTATGGAACAGAAATAGCTATGCCAGGCAAGTGTAATCCTTACAACAGAAGCCCTATGCCTTGGGATGAAATTTTAGCAGGAAAGTATAGTACTGTTTCTGATGAATTTAAAAAGATTATTGAAATACGAAAAATTTACAGTCAACTAAAGAGCACAGATGTTGAGTGGATACATAACGAGAAGTATCCACGACTTATAGGCTACAAAAGAGCCTCTGTAGCAGAAAAAGAAATAATAAATGTTATTATCAACGCTGAAAAGATAGCTATTGATTTTAATGTAAAAGGAAAAATCATTTATTCAAAACACTATAACAACAACTGCTTGTTGCCAAAAGGAATAATTATTTACAAGGAGTGCAAGAAATGAAAGCTTTAACAGTTAACGAAAAGGAATATTCAATTATTAAATTACTTGGCAAAGGAAAGGGTGGCTATTCTTACCTTGCAGAAAAGGACGGAAAGCAGTATGTATTAAAGCAGATACATCACGAGCCTTGTGCCTATTATACCTTTGGCAACAAAATAGAGGCCGAAAACCACGACTACAAACGACTTCTTAATGCTGGTATCAGAATACCAGAGATGATAGAAATAGACATTGAAAACGAGCGAATTTTAAAGGAGTACATAGACGGCGATACAATTTTTGATATGGTAAAAAACGATGTATCAGTTGAGCCTTATATGGAGCAAATCCGTGAAATGGCAGAAACAGCCAAAAAATCAGGGCTTAATATTGACTATTTCCCAACTAATTTTGTAGTACAAAACGGTTTGATATACTATATTGATTACGAATGTAACGAATATATGGAGGAGTGGAGTTTTGAAAACTGGGGTATTAAGTATTGGTCAAAGACACCAGAGTTTATAGAGTATATCAGCAAAAAGGATTGATAGCATTTTGAAAAACCATAACAGATGGTTTTGCTGTAAGCTTCTAATAAATCTAAACATATATAGAAAATCTCAGCATTAGTAGGTTATTACAAACACTACTTTTGCTGAGATTTTTCGACTTGAAATATTTACTCTGAACAAGTAAGAGATAGGTGATTCCATCCTTACCAACATAATTATACAACCACGTCTCTCTTATTATTAAAACATATAATTATATTTTCTTTTTTGATTGAATAATAGCGTTTTGACTCGGGTTATTATGTCACTGTTATAGTATTCCTCAAGAAGCTTCAAAATGTTTTCAATATCCTGATTGGTAAAGAAGAACTTTACATTGTCACCATATAGATTAGTAGCAGCATCTGCCTGTTCATCAAAATCAAGGCTAAATGGCTTTGAGCTTATGTGCTTAATACATTCTGTATTTTCTACATCTAATGGGTAGTCGTTTGTGTCAGCAAGCAGAGACAAGCCAAAGTCAAAATAAGGACAGAAGCTATATTCTTCTGTTTTTTCGTTGAAAATGAAAGCAATATTATTGTTCTGTCTGTCTTCGTTGAGAAAAAATGCATCTAACTGTAGCATAGTTGAAAAATATGCACCTACTTTTTTTAGATTTGTTACACTCTCAACGAAATCAACGGTATACTTTATTCTTTCTTCAACTTCTGATATGCTTGATAATTTGTAGGCTAATGATTTTCCTTTGTGTTGTTTGTACAAACGTTCAAGCGTAATGATTATTTCTTCATTACTTTTAAAATTGTGTGATAAACAACCATTCTTATTTGCAAGGTTATACTTGATTTTTATTGGTTCATATTCGATAAAACCAGTTACATTTGATTTTTTCAAAAGCTGTGATACAACAACCTCGCTTAATCCTTCGTAACCCATATGATCCTGTTTATACCAATATTCATTTAGTAGCCATTTCATCTGATTCCCTTTTGATGATGTGGCTTTTGTTTTTATGATGTCATAATTGGTCATATCTATAGTTTTCATTACACACCTCATTTTATCGTAGTAATTTTGATATACTGATTATCCTCTGCCATTCGCCCTTGAGTTTTTCTAATGATTTCAAGAGGGTCATAACCACTTGATATACCAAGCTGTTTAAGGATAGTTTTTGCCATAAACCTGTCCTCCGGAAAACAACGCTCAGCCAAAAAATCCTGAAAATCTTCCCATGTTGGATTTTCTATGACTCCAAAGGCAGTATATATCGGATTACTGACAGAGTTTGTAATGCGTATCTTTTCATTTTCGAAATCCACATATATTTTGGTACAGATTTTTCTTTTATGCATAAAATCAAGACGTAGAGTATAACCAGGATAATCTTTGTTCAGATACTTAGACATAGTTTGACGACTCACACCAAAGTGGTTAGCTATCGTCTCTACTGTTTTACCCTGCTGTTGCATTACAAAAGCTTCTTCTATGTCTATATCACTGAGTTTATTTTTTTTACCAGAATGTTTTTTGTATGCGATAGCTTTGAGTTTATCAACATCATCAGTACCAAACAGTTCTATACAAAGCTTTCTGTAATCTGTCATTTTCATCACCTCGTTATATGTAAAATATCATTCTTTACATATATTATATTTAATAATTTTGTTTCAGTCAATAGATGTTTTTATTTTCTGTATAGAGCTTTGTTATCTATTAATAGTTTAAAAATAGTCTGAAATTTAGATTGTGTTGTCTATCTACATTAAATCTCCATACAAACTTTCAAAAATGTTCGGTAATTTATAAGGTAGCACAATTGTATGTTGTGTTTGAGCTACTTTACTGTTATTATAATAAACGAACCTTGTAAGTTATGCACAGTAATTATGTGTGGTATAATCAATTTGATATGCTTAAACTTTATGAAATGATTAATCAAAAAAGAGGGTGTAGAAATGAAATTTTATGAATTTGGAAAAGAAAATGATTCTGTAATATTGCTTTTGCCAGGAACTTGCTGTCATTGGAAACTGAATTTTGGAGAAGTAATTCCGTTGTTAAAGGAAAATTTTAGGGTAGTATGTGTTTCTTATGATGGTTTTGATGAAACTGAAGAATCTATATTTGATGATATGATTTCACAAACAGAAAAGATAGAAAAATATATCATAGAAAACCATGGAGGCAACATCAAAGTAGCTTACGGCTGTTCTCTAGGTGGTTCTTTTGTTGGTTTATTAGTAAAAAGACAAAATATACATATTGACCATGCTATTTTAGGTAGTTCAGATTTAGACCAGGATAGGTTATGGAAAGCTAAATTAAAGTGTAAGATAACTATTCCACTTATGTATAAAATTGTAAGTACAGGTGAATATCCAAAGCTACTGCAAGGTTTAGTAGAAAAGAAACGCACACCATACCGTGATAAATTTATGGAAATGTTTGGCATTGGTAACGGTGGATTAGCATTTATCAAAAAGGAAAGTGTGTATAATCAGTTTTACTCAGATTTAATTACACCACTTGAAAATGATATCAGTGTTCAGGGAACAACAGTACATTGTTTCTTTGCAAAGAAGATGGGTATGCAATATTTAGAAAGATACAAGAAGCATTTTGTAAACCCTGTAATTCATGAGTTTGATATGGAGCATGAAGAATTGTTGGTGCTTTATCCAGAGCAATGGGCTAATGAGATAAAAGAAATGTCCTGAAAAGCCTGTAAATCTAGATTTATCAATAAATATTTAAAATGCTGTTGACAAACAGATTATTATGTAGTAACATATATTGAACCCATGAGGGAGTAGCAAGCGAAATATCGTAATAAGTCAACATACTGACCTTTTGGTCTGGCTTGTTTTAAATTGCGAGACTCATGTATAGAGGTAAAACTATACATGGAGTCTTTTTATTTTGAATTCTTACCCAAGTATAGTTTTTAAGCTATACTTGGGTTTTTCTATTTCCAAAAAAACTAAATATAGGAGGAATTTAAAATGGATTTAGGATTTTCGTTTTTCTTTACAAGTATTATGTTGGGTGCAGGACTTGCCATGGACGCTTTTTCGGTATCTCTTGCAAATGGTCTTAACGAACCAAAAATGAAGCAGGCAAGAATGTGTGGTGTGGCTGGTGTGTTTTCTTTTTTTCAGTTTGCTATGCCACTTATTGGTTGGATATGCGTTTCTACGGTAGCAAAGCTTTTTGGTGCTTTTGAAAAGAGTATTCCTTGGATTGCTCTTGGTTTGCTTGGTTACATCGGTGGTAAAATGCTTTATGATGGTATTAAGAATAAGGATTCTGAGGATGAAAAACCTGCTGTAGGCTTTAAGGCTCTTTTGATTCAAGGTGTGGCTACTTCTATTGATGCACTTTCGGTTGGCTTTACAATTTCTGATTACAACGGAATAGAAGCACTTATAGCTTGTTTGTTAATAGGTGTGATAACTATTTTTATTTGCTATATCGGTCTTTTAATTGGTAAGAAGGCAGGCAAAAAGCTTGCAGGTAAAGCAGGAATCTTAGGTGGCACAATTCTTATATTTATCGGCTTAGAAATATTTATTACAAGTTTCATTTAATGTGTGGAGGTTAACTATGGATAAGAAAAAAGCGTTAAAGCTTGCAAAAAAGTATATAAATAACCAGCCTAGACCAAGAGGCTTGATGAAGCAATTTAAGAAAAACGGTTTAGGTTGCTTACTTGGTGAGGTTTACGAGCTTACAGCACAGTATATACAAGAAAATGAAAATGCACCTGATGGTGTTAAAACTCACTTAAAACAGATATTGCCATCTATTGCTTTTTACAAGGTACTGATAAAAAAAGAAGGTAGCAAAGAAAAGGCTCTTGAAACCTTTGAAAAGTTTTGCTTTGTAAAAGTAAAAAAATTTGCAAAGCTTATTACTGTGGTTATGAAATTTCCGGGACTATATAAGAAAGTACCTTCTATTATGGAAATGCTTCTTGCGAAAACCTTTGGCGAAAAGTGTGGTTTTAAATATATACATAAAGAATGCGAAAACGGCTTCGCAGCAGATATGCTTATGTGTCCGTATTTTGAGACTTGTAAAAAATATGCTTGTCCAGAGTTGACACAGATGTTCTGTAAGTCGGATGACATCTGCTATGGCAATATGCACTCTAAGCTCGTTTGGGCAAGAACAAAAACTCTTGGAATGGGTGGAGATTGCTGTGATTTTAAGCTTTATATCAAAAATGATTAATAGTGATGAGGTTGGTAAGTGCAAATAGTCATAGACAATTTACTTTTTAAATGATAATATAATAAAAATAAGCTACTTTTGTGAGGTGAGAAAGATGAATTTAACAAAAATAAGTAGGTTTCTAAGCTTGATTCTTCGTCATAAGCCTGAGGCTATCAATATTCAGCTTGATGAACACGGCTGGGCAAATGTAAAGGATTTGATAGAGGGTGTTTCTGAAAGCTATGATTTTAATATGAGTATGTTAGAGGAAATAGTAAGAACCGATGAAAAACAAAGATACTCATTTAATGAAGATAAAACCTTAATCAGAGCAAATCAGGGACATTCTATTCCTGTAGATGTAGAGCTAAAAGAGGCAATTCCTCCGGAGTTCCTTTGGCATGGTACTGCTAAAAAATATGTAGACTCAATTAACGCTACTGGTCTTATCCCTAAAAGCAGACTATATGTTCATTTGTCAAAGGATATTGAAACAGCCATTACTGTAGGGAAGCGACATGGAAAAGTTGTTATATACCAAATAGCATCTAAGAAAATGTACGAGAGTGGATATAAGTTTTATCTATCAAAAAATGGAGTTTGGCTTACAGAAAGAGTGCCAAATTTTCACTTGAAGATAGTGCCAATAAATAAGTAAATATCATTAAAGAGGGTGTCTCGCTTTGGTGCCAAAGGATTTCATCAGTCTTTTTATGCGTTTGCTAAACTAAGACTTTCAATGCGTTTATATCAAAACAATATAATGTTTTGAAAAATATTTGTCAGCAGAAGCCATATATAATCTAGCCTTTTGTGAATTATCTTATAGAAAGCTGGTAACAAAAGGTACATCTGCAAAAATGGTAGGCGGAAGAATAGTCAGATATATGGCTGAAAACTGTATTTAAAATCCTATTTGACCAATTGCCTGTGATTTTGAAAACGTTCGTTACATTGAGCAACAAAAATAATACAAAAAATTTACAGTATTTTCGACAATATACTGTAATTTTTTTACAGTGATAACGGTTGCTCGTGTAAAAGTATTGCACCATCTTTAAATCTATGTTATACTATTATTAAGATATAAAAGGAGGATTAGAAATGATTAAATCATTTGAAATAACAAACTTTAAATCTTTTAAAGACACTACATTCTTTGATTTTAATAAAACTAATTATCAAATGCTTTCTGATACACATATTAGCAATAACATATTGAAGGGACTAATGTTTGTAGGAGCCAATGCTTCTGGAAAATCAAATGCTATTTTAGCTGTTAAATTTTTATTAGATAGTTTATTAGGCAAGAATGATATAAACTTCGCATCATACCATTGTCTTTTTTCACCAGACCCTGCGACAAAATTAAAATACATCTTTTCAATTGATAATACTGATGTTCAATATGAAATTACCTATCAGACTATTGATGAATACATACAAGAAAAATTATTTGTTGATAATGTTCTACTCTTCGAACGAAATGGTTCGTTTGCTAAAGTAAACATAAACGAAGAAACAACTCATTCCGATGTTCCAAATAAGACATTATTTTTGAGAGATATATACTTCAACACCAAATTCAGAGGTAATTCTGTTTTACAAAAATGGTTTAAATTCTTAAGTGATTCGGTATATATTGATTTGTACTCTAAAAAAGTAACAACATATAAAGACATCAATTTAAATCTTAAATCATATTTGGATGAAAAAGGGACAGATGAAATAAACCAATTCTTTAACGAGTATAATTTTGAGCAAAATATAGAATATTCTAATATTTCACAAGGTGGTATGATTTCTATAGAGTCAGTGGAAAAAATGATATTTTACAAAAGAAAAGGTATTAACGAACCTATTCCTTTTCCGCTCGAATCATTAGGAAACCAAACTCTATTACAAATATTACCCACTTTCTTTTATTGCATAAAAAGCAATAGCATGCTTTTGCTTGATGAATTTTCAAGTGGATTTCATAACGATTTAGAAGAACTCCTAATCCGATATTTTATGCAAAAATCAACTTCTTCACAAGTTTTGTTTGTATCTCATTCTACTAATCTTCTTTCAAACAGATTGTTAAGACCAGACCAAATATACTCAATCGATTTCAATGAGAACGGCAGTTTAATTAAGAGATTTTCAAGTGAAAAACCACGAGAAGCCCAAAATTTAGAAAAAATGTATCTAAGTGGAGTTTTCAATGGGGTACCGAAATATGATTATAACTCTTAATAAGAACAAATCCATAGGAAAAGTTTTATATATAGTAGAAGGCGAAAAAACAGAGCCATACATACTTCATCGACTTTTCACAAAGATATTGGAGTATAATATAGAAATAATAAAAAGGAACAAACCATATCACAGATACACTTGTTCTACTAACTCTAATTCTCGTGTTTTCGTTGTAAACTCTGAAGAAAGTAATATTCGCTTTATTGAAAAAGATAATGATTATCTAAATAACTTGTTTAAAGTTCTAATTGAAGAATACGACTTTGATGTAGATAACTCTGCTATATACTACATATTCGATAGAGACAATCACTCGAACAATGATGTTCCTTTTATCAAAGAGTTAATATCAACATTAGGAAACTCACGAGAAAATGAAAACTATAATCGACAAGGAATGTTGTTATTAAGTTATCCTTCGATTGAAGCATTTACTATGAGCAATTTCCATAATAATAGTTTTGACGAAGAAGTTTCCACTGGAACGCATTTAAAACAACATCTTAATTACTTAAAGTATTTTCCTAATAATATAAATGAAGATACACTTAAGTTTGCTGTTTCAGAATTATTTAAATCATTTAATCAAATGAATATTGATAATTATGATTTAGATGATTTCAGCGATTGTAATATGGATATTTTTAATTTTGAAGAAGGCAATTACACAAACAACGAAATGTATAGAATATTAAGCCTGCTATGTATTTCACTTTTAGATTTAGGAATTTTGGAAATCACATAGCATTTAGACACTAAAAAACAGTGATTTGATTAATTTATCGGATAATTATGGGCACCTAGTTTATATGTTTTATCTCATATTTAAAGGCCGGGCTGAAAAAATTGATTTAATAGTGTTTTTTAGTCTTTCTGTTCATACTATACACCATTGGCTTCGGAAATCACTTTCCGAAGTCTTTTTTGCCAAAAGCTATACCCATTGAGTAAGCATCAATTCAAGTATGTTTAGCTATCCTTATTTCGTGGTATTAGTAATTTTATTGTGCCATCGGGCTGATTTATAATACAAAAACATATAGACTAATTTTTGTGTTTTAACCATCAATGTAATATAATATAGAAAAAATCATATTTACAGAGGTATTACATGGTTTTATATTTTTCTGCAACAGGTAATACATAGTTTATCGCTAAGGAGCTTGCAAAACGTACAAATGATAAGTGTGTTAAGCTTCTTGAGCGTATAAAATCGCAGGATTTTTCACCTATTTATTCCGAAAAACCATTTGTTATCTGTGCTTCCGTTTATGTAATAACTCGTGCAAAGCTATACCATTACATACTTCGTCCTGTTACTAACTTTATTAATGGTATTTTATTAATGGTATAAAGAGAAGAGTATTGAGATAAAACAAATTTGTTTAGCAATTGCTTACTATAAATATGTAAACTTTGAAAAATTATAAAAAATAAAGCTTATGCTGAAATTTGAGCTGTTAAGGAGATGTTTGCTATGATTCTGATTATTGAAGATGATGAAAACATAAATGCTCTGCTTCGTAATATATTAAACCGTAATGGATATGAGGTGCAATGTGCATTAAATGGCTGGGAAGGCTATGAGCTTGCAATGAAGAATGATTATAGCTTAATTTTGATAGATTTAATGCTTCCGCTAAAAAGTGGAGAGGAAATTTTGCGTGAATTGCGAACCAAGAAGGATACACCTGTGATTGTATTGTCGGCTAAAAACGCTGTCAGCAATCGCATTGAGTTGCTCAGACTTGGTGCAGATGATTTTATTTGCAAACCATTTGATATTGATGAGGTTATGCTACGAATCGACGCTCTTCTTAGAAGAACGAATGGTGTAAAAACATTCCTGACCTTTAAGGATATAAAGCTGGAGGTTGCTTCTAAGCGTGTGTTTATTGGTGAAGAAGAAATTATTTGTACAGCCATGGAATATGCAATTCTTGAACTGATGTTGTCAAATCCTACTAAGATTTTTTCTAAAAGAAATCTGTTTGAAAGCGTTACCGGCGATGAATATATGAGTGACGAAAACACTATGAATGTACATATGAGTAATCTGAGAAAGAAAATTGCCAGAATAACAAATGAAAGCTACATTGAAACTGTGTATGGAATGGGATATCGTCTGACAAATTAAGATTTTCTTAAGATTTTCTATAGTGTTTTTTTAAAATGATGTTATATCATTAAGGTCAGAAAGGGGAGTTGCAAATGAAAGACATTGTTTTGCAAACAAAAAATCTGACTAAAAAATATGGTGCACACACTGTACTTGATGATGTCAGTATCGAATTAAAAAAGAAGCATATTTATGGATTTATAGGTGAGAATGGTGCAGGTAAGAGTACCTTTTTGAAAATCGTCACAGGATTAACATATCCTTCATCAGGAACTTACTCTATTATGGGAAAAGAGAATGCCCACGAAAGAGAAAAAATGAGAAGATGTATAGGATGTATGATTGAAGAGCCAGCACTTTATCCGTATTATACAGTTATGCAAAATTTAGAACTCAAGAGAACCTTGGTTGGAAATCCAGATAAAGCTATCTGCAACAAAGTGTTGGATATGGTTGATTTATCTGATGTAAAAAATAAAAGAGTACACACCTTATCTATGGGTATGAAGCAAAGATTAAGCATTGCAATGGCACTTGTCGGTAATCCACAGCTTTTGATTTTAGATGAGCCAATTAACGGACTTGACCCTAAGAATATTGTTGTTTTGCGAAATTTATTAAAAAAATTGAATGAGGAAAGAAACATCACTATTTTTATCTCCAGTCATATTTTGAGTGAGCTTTACCTGCTTGCTACGGATTATATATTTATCCATAAAGGTAAGATTATAGATGTAATAACACATGAAGAGCTGGAAGCAAGGTGCAGAAAATATATTTGTATCAAAACTGATGCCGTGCCTATGGCACTCACTGTTCTGGATAAGCTTATTAACAACCCAGAGTATAAAGTAGTATCAGAGGATACTATTTATCTATATTCTAATATGAATAATATATCAAAAATTGCAAAAGCGTTTGTGCAAAATGGAATAGTTGTTACAGAATTATTTGTAATGGAACAGACTCTGGAAGACTATTTTATTACAATTACAGGAGGTGTCGAGCATGTGTAATCAGTGTAAGGTTTCCTTTTATAAATTCTGGCATTTTCTGCTTTTTTATATAGCTATACTATGTGTGGCTGGACTTGGCTTTTATTATGGCTTTGATAAAATTGCAGGTTTTGGCGAAGGAGTAGATTTTGCATTTAACGATACTATTTGTGATACTTCGATGATGTTTATATTAGCTTTGATACCTTCATGGTTTATTGGCAGTGATTTTAGTAATCGTACAATTCATCATGAAATTACATCAGGGTACAGCAGATGGTCAGTATTGCTGGTAAGAGAACTGCCTGTTATTCTGGCTGGTATAATTTTTCATGCTGTTTATATGATTTCTACAATCCTTGGTGTTGCCTGTAAAAATGGTTTTTCAAACCATATTTTTGAAAACTCGAATAATCTGCTTTGGTGCGTTACAGTTATGTTGCAGTTGATAGGATTACAGAGTGTTATTACACTTATTACATTCATTTGTTCAAAAGCGTCTGCTGCAATTGCTGCATCGGTAAGCTTTGTTGTTATATCGTGTAATGTTCTTCGTAATTTTCTGGGTGGAACATTTTTTGAGAAAACCGTATTTTGCTTTGCAAAAAACAATGCAAGTGAAACATTGATTTCTGCAAGCGTTATAGCAGTTATTACATTAGTGGTATCAATAGCCTTAACCTATCTGGTCTTCAGAAGAAAAGAGATTTAATATTTGAAAGGAGGCAACAATAATGCCATATATGTTTATTATACTGATTCTGATTATTGTTGTTTCCTTTTTGAGTGTAAAACTATACCTTATCAAAAAGCAGTTAAGAAATATTGCAGAGCAAATGCAGGAGCAGGATGAAAGGGCAGTTTCTTTAGATTTTGTAGATAAAGACCTGGAGGCAGTGGCTTTAAATATCAACAAAAAGCTGGAACAGCTACAGATGGTAAAAATAAAAGCCGTAAAAAAAGAACAAGCTATGAGAACCTCTATTTCTATGATTTCTCATGACATGAGAACCCCGCTTACATCTGTTATTGGTTATCTACAGCTTGCAGAAAAAAGCTGTACAGATGAAGAAACCTTGCAGGATATTCATATTGCTTTGGATAGAGCAAAGTGTTCTAATAAGCTGGTAGACGATTTCTATGAATTATCATTGATAGATTCTGAGCAGTATGTTCCAGTGATAGAAAAGGTTAATATATGTGAAGTAGTATGTGAAGAGATTCTTGCTAATTATCTGGCATTCGAAAACAAAGGTATTTTACCTTTGTTTGAGCAAGCCGATAGTAAAATTATAGTATGGGCAGACCATAATTTGCTTGCAAGAGTTGTTCAGAATCTTATTTCTAATGGAATTAAGTATTCCACAGGAGAAATGAATTTTGTAATTACTCAAGAAAAAAGTGTAACACTTGCTATTTCAAACTCTGTTTTTAAACCTGTTGACGTAGAGAAGATATTTGATAAATTTTATAGAGCAGATGATTCACGAAATGGTGACGGAGCAGGTTTAGGTTTGTATATCTGCAAAAAGCTAGTTGAAGAAATGAACGGAAAGATATATGCTATAAACGAAAATGATATGTTGACAATAAAAATAGAATTTGACCACGCTTTATGATGTGAGATATGTGTGATTTATCTCACCATAGAAAATATAATAACTAATCTGTTAAATACTTATCTTTTCGATATACTCCCCTTAAAGCAGACATTTTTATGCGTTTGCTTTAAGGGGAGTGTTCATAATATGACTTTGATTTATAAGAACATAAAAAGGGCGTAGGAGAGCATATGGCTGTAGTTGGATTTGTAATAAGAAGAATAAAATAAAGTGTTCTAATGTTTTTTAGTCAAACAGTCGGTGAATTTTACTCCGTATTTTTGTAACTCATATGTGGCTTTGTACATCTAAGTACATATACAACGAGAAAACTAAACTGTTGTGCTATAATGTGTATAGTTCAAAAACAAACAAATTTTATATTATAGCATACAGGAAAGAAATAAAATGAGTATAATAAACAATGATGGATAGCAAAGACAAGGTATGATATAATTAGTTTAATAAACTTAACTATATGTAATTAAATCGAGATAAAAACAAGGAGTGTATAACTAAAATGAAAAAGATAGGCTTGGTTGGTGGAACTGGTCCAGAATCTACCATTATGTATTATAAAGAGCTTAATTCTAAAATTGATATTGCTACTAGTGGTAAAAATATGCCAGAGCTAGCAATAGAGAGCGTGAATTTTCGCAAAGCCTGGGAGCTGGTTTCTGCAGAGCAATATAAAGAATTAGCCGATTATCTGTCTGAAAAGGTTAACAGTTTAGCTGAAAACGGAGCTGAAATCATAGCATTAACAGCAGTCACTATGCACATGGTGTTTGACGAAGTAGAAAGCAATACAGGTGTTTCAATTGTGAGTATTCCTAAAACAATATGCCACGAGATTCTTGAAAAGGGTTATAAAAAGGTTGGATTATTAGGAACTATCTTTACTATGGAACAGGACTATATGAAAAAAGATTTGCGTCAAGCTGGCATAGATGTGATTGTTCCTGATAAGTCCGACAGAGAGCTTATCGCAAAAAGAATATATGAAGAACTGGAAATAGGCATTGTAAAAGAATCTACATTACAGGAATTCAATGAAATAATAAAAAAATTGAAGGATATGTACGGTGTAGAAGCAATCATTTTAGGCTGTACAGAGCTACCATTGCTATTAAACGATTCTAACTGCTTGCTACCATGTCTGGATAGCGTAGAAATACATATCAAGAAGCTTGTTGAATTATCTATGGAATAATAAATGTGAGGTGTATAAGGTGAATAACAGAGAAAGTTAATAACATTTTATTCAGAAAGAATATGTAGTAACAAATAATACTAATTTTTAATAAAAACAGGTAACCGTAAATAAAACATAGAATTAATTTCGTTTTCGGAGGTGTTGTTGTGGATAATCCATGGGAAAATATAGACTTAGCTGATTATGAGAGCCATATGAGCTTGCAGAGTGTTTATCAGCTACAGTCTATGAATGAAATAATGAGAGAACAATTTTCTGCTTATAATGCTGATACTGTTATGATTCTGGGAATCGCTGCTGGTAACGGACTTGAACATATAGATAAAAAGAAATTTAAGACAGTATATGGTGTGGATATCAATCAGAACTATCTCGATGAATGTAATAAGAGATATTCTACTTTGGATAGTGTTTTCAAGCCTATTTGTGCAGACCTATCAGATAAAAGTTTAAAATTACCCTGTGCTGATATGCTTGTTGCAAATCTTTTAATAGAATATATAGGCTACGAATGCTTTCAAAGGGTTGTAAAAATGTCACAACCTCAATATGTTTCCTGTATTATTCAAATAAACACCGAAACAGCGTTTGTATCAGATTCACCTTATCTGCATGTGTTTGATAGGTTGAATGAAGTACATCATCAATTAGATCAATTTGGTCTTATAGCGTGTATGAATCAAATTGGTTACTCAAAAAAATTTTCATACGAAAAAGCTTTACCTAATGGTAAAAAGCTTATGAGAATTGATTTTATCCAATAAAACTAACTTCTAGAGATCAGAAAAACTATTTCTCGGAAATTCAAAGCTCATTTATTTTCTTATTACTTAAATATATCTTGCCATTTTTTCTTTGAATTGTTCAAACGATTCATTGGCACACTCCGTTTGTCCAATCAACATATCAAACCACTGGCTATGTCCTTCTTCTTCAAAAACAGCTTGATAATTCAACGCTGATTTTCTCTTCTTTTTAAGTAATTCATAGGTTTGTTGTGATATATCCGTTGCTTCATATTTCATATCATTCGCTTTTAATGCATTTGCCAACATAGTGGTATGAATGTTTTGGGTTTTTTGCATAACTTCACCCTCTTGATATCCAACAAAGAACAAACCGTCTTTTTTCAACCATCTTTTTAGCTGAGCTACAAAAGCGATAATATCCGGAGCAAAATAAATAGTATCCATAGAAACAATTACATCAAAAGCTTCTTCAGGATAATCTATTTCTCCGATTACACCTTCTTTAAATTCTGACTTTATAGGGAACAAACTATGTGCAGTGTTTATTGCATTTTTAGAATAATCGAAACCATAAATATTCGCACCTGTTTTACTTTGTAAATAGCCAAGCATTTTTCCATTACCACAGCCGATATCTAAAATATGGACATCTTCTTTTTTAGGTATATACTGAAGAATCATATCAATCTGTTCTATATTACTAAACCCATCTTGAGAAAAATCCTCGCCAAATGCATCTTTGCAGAACGCTTGAAAAGCTTTTGAATTTTTTGCCATAGCATAAAATCCTTCATAAGCATCATAAAATAATAAATCTTTTTTATCCATATAAACACCTCTTATGAAATTCAAGTTTGTGGAATTACTGTATTTGTTAAGTTTTTTCTTAAAACTATTAAAACTATGCTCTCAGCCTGGATCAATCTAAGAGGTTTTGTAAATATAAGTGTTAATCACACGATTGTCTATATTTATATCCTTCATTTTTATTCCATTAGCCCTCATAAACTCCAGGCAGTGTTTTCAAGCTAGTTCAAGTTATCTGTTTTTCTTACACTTTTACTCTGCAAAGCTCACAAGCTCTGTGATATCCTTTCGTTTTTTAGTGCGAAGTTTATCGTCATCTTTGGCATAACCTAAGGCGATCACCAGTCTTACATTGCCGTCGAGTGTTAAAATTTTACGAATCTTTCTATTGTCAAACCAGCCAATGATACAAGTACCAAGGCCTTGTGCAGTTGCTTCTGCTGTAATGTAAGCAGATAAAATACCGATATCAATAGAGCGATAATCTGATTTTTTTACCACAGCGCCCAAAGCTGCTTTTTGGTTATATGGCTTTTCTGAAATCACCATCAAAACTGGAACCTCGGATACAAACTTATTACGTCCCATACTTTGAATAGATGTCGCAATCTTTTTAGCCACCTCGCCTTTACAAATGGTGATGTGATAAGGTTGACCATTGCAGGTGGACGGAGCAAGTCTAGCTGACTTAAGAATGGCATAAAGCTTTTGGTTTTCTACAATCCTCTCAGAATTATATGAACGGCAGGATTGCCTGGTTTCTGCAATTTCTTTAAAGTTCATAATATTCTCCTTTTCAATTTCAATTATATGTACGGTATCGAATAGGCTGTTTTGTTATTATAATAGCAAAACAAAATAATTACAATCTACAATTTCAGATTATTGTAACTTACCGAACATTTCTAAGTATTTGTGTAGTAATTCAAGGTTCACTGGAAAAGATAAACTCATCCACCATCTTCGTTGCATCCTCTGAATTCAGCACAATTGTAAGATAACTAATTTTTATATCATGCACCACATTAAGCGATATTATTATGTTTATGATAGATTCTTTAATGCCGTCAGTAAATCAGTAGTTATCGCTATAAATTTTGTTATTTCAGCCATTCTTTTTGCTGTTATTTTCAAGAAAAAAGGTCTTGAATAATCATCAGGTCTGATTAAAGCCATTTACTTTCCTATAGTAAATGGCTTTACGCTTTGCACTGCAGGAT
>JAXJQK010000056.1:0-6944 GCA_036311185.1 Acutalibacteraceae bacterium
ATGTAACAGTTGAGCTTAAAAGTAAGTTCTCTGTAATGGACGGTGACTTTACAAAGATTAAAGATTTGATATTGAAAAACTGATTATAAAACATATTTATTCCAACAATATCATTTGAAAGGAATGTGATTTTATTGAAGAAGGGTAAAATTGTACTTGTTGTTATGATAATTGCAGTATTACTGCTTGCAATGGGTGGTGTATATGCTTATTATGCGTTAAATACCGAAAGTGTTACATTGCCGTCATTTGTAAATAACATACTTAATCCTACTACCGAACCAGTAACAGAGCCAACAACAATTGCAACAGAGCCTATAACAGAAGCACCAACAGATCCTATACCTGAAATAAATGCTTCTATATCTGCACAAGAGTTAAGCCTTACAAGTGGACAAACAGCACAAATAAATGCTGAAATAAAAAATCAAGTAGAGGGAAAAAACTACAATATACGCTATACAACCTCTAATGAAAATATAGCCTCAATAGACAGCCAAGGACTTGTGACACCAATGAGCAAGGGAGAATGTAAGGTTGGGGTATATGTAGAGGGATACGAATCCTCTATTAAAAATTTTGATGTAACCGTAAGTGACCCTAGAATAGATCAGATAAACATACTTAATAGTTATCTGAATAGCTTGAAAACAAAAGAAGAATATAAATATTCAAACAATAAAACAGGCTATGCAAAGCTGGACGGCTGTAAAATAGCAGATTTTAACAACGATGGTAGCTATGAGCTGTTTATAGTATATAAACTGGCAAACGATTTCCAAAAGGTACAGGTTGTTACAGTATTTGGCAATAGTGCGGTTATAAACCAGACAAGCAAAAGCTATAAGGATATTGCAAATGGTGGATATAGTAAATATGTTGAAGAAATTTATGTAGACGGATACGGAGAAATAAGTATTATTTCAGAGCAAACAAAAATAGTAACCAATTACACCGAAAAAAATACTGTGCTTTATACAATCGGAGGCAATGCTTTAACAGAGCAAGCTAAGTATTATTGCAAAGAACCTTCTAATATAGGTGATATAACAAAAAAATCTGAGTATAAGGTTGATGATGTTGCTAAAACAAGAGATGAGTTTACAATGCTTTATACTTCTCTGAAATCCTCAAGAGAAATTTCAGATGATTATATTTCAATTACAGCTTCACTTTCAGAGGGTAACTATACTAAGGCTCAAATGCCTTGTGACCTTGGTACTGCTTACTACAATAGAATCAAATGGACTAGTAGTGATGTAGAGGTTGCCAAGGTTAGTGACTCAGGTATAGTAACAGGTGGCAATAAGTTGGGAAGCTGTACAATTACAGGTAAAATACAGGGTATAGATATACCAATGTGTAAGATGACTATTGAAGTAACAGATGTTTCAGATGAATTTGGTAGTTATATTGATGAAATCAAAGATGATGTTATTATAGGTGAGTCAGGTAACAAGATGAAGCTATATGCTTACTATGTAGCAGATATAGATGGTGACTCCACAACAGATCTTCTGCTTTATTACACAGGTGGTAATGGCTGTCAGCTTGATATGGTACATTTTGTAGGAACAAAGCCAAGCAGACAAACAATAAAAAG
Source organism: Acutalibacteraceae bacterium (assembly GCA_036311185.1). Taxonomy (GTDB): domain Bacteria; phylum Bacillota; class Clostridia; order Oscillospirales; family Acutalibacteraceae; genus CAG-964. Next base: position 1,604 of record JAXJQK010000056.1, read on the forward strand.
CGTAACCACAGAAAATAAAGTTGCCTGTATGCTTGAGCTTTATACCGACAGTAGTTCAAATAATGCTACTGTACTATATGTAGGCGAAATAAAAGTTGACGGTAATAAAAATACTACAAGCTTTAGATATGAAACCTATTCAAACGGAACATTCTACACAGATGGCAGTGTATACACTATTATAAGTGATTCAGGAAAAAGATCCTTTAAGGTAGGAGAAGCAAAGGTTAAAGAAGAAGACTTCAATAATATGCTTATAAGATACCGTAAAATAGGTGACTGGAAAAAAATAGGCTGATTATAAAGCACAAAAGGGAGAAGGCTGGAAAACCTTCTCCCTTTAATATTTTCAGATTTATTATTTATTCAGGTTTTGTTCTGGTAAATACAGCTGACATCTGAGTGCCTTGGTCTACATCTGTTATCTGCTTTTCAGTAGCGTTGTAGGTAAATTCACCTGTTTCTCCAGATGCATTTGCTTTGTAAGAAATTGTTGTACCATCAAAATAATATGTACCTGTAGAAATATTGCCCCTGTTATCTACTGAGAACGTACCGTCAGTATTAAATGTATAAGTAATAATAGTACCAGGTGTTGTATGCTGACCGTTTGATTGCTTATAATGGTCAAGATACCAATTACCAACTATAGGTCTTAGTAGCTCGACTGTTTGTGGAATTGTAGGAGCTTCTGTTGGAGGTTGATATACTGTTACTGCAAATGTAGTATTTTCAGGCTTTTCTTCTTTAGGTTCAGTAGGTGCTTCAGTAGGAGCCTCAGTAGGAGCTTCTGTAGGAGCTTCTGTAGGAGCCACTGTTGGTGGTGCAGTTATAGGCTCTGTAGATATTTCTGTAGGAGCGTTTGTTGCAGGCTCTGTAGGTTGGTTATCTCCAAATATTGTGCAACCATTCAAGGTAATTATTATTGCTGTGATACAAAATATTGTAATGATTTTTCTTTTCATTTTAATTCTCCTCCAAAGGATTTTTAATCTATAACAGTTTTTATTATATAATATAAAATCTAAAAATCAACCTAAAAGTAGATATTACATTATAAATTTACAAATTGGTAATGTTAGAGTATACAAAAAGACGAACAGATAATATCCGTTCGTCTTAAAAAGTCTAATTATTCAGCTGTTACTTCAGCATCAGTTGATGCTTCTGTTGTTGGTTCAGTAATGAACATCTCACAAGGATACTTTTCTATTGCGGCAGTGTTTACTTCGCACTTGTATTCCTTAGCAGCAGTTAACATCTCATTCTTGAATTCTTCGCTCTTCATAATTGAAAGAGTTGCATACCTAATATCTTCGTTGGTATCAAGATTTTTAGCCTCAGCCTGAATATCTCCTCTGTGAATCAGATAAGCCATAGGGGAATCACCATCTTCACCAACAACAATATATTTAGCCTCTTTATCTTTCATACCCTCTAAAGCCTTTTGGATATCCTCAGGTAATCCGGAATTTTCAAGAATATTTGTAGCTGTTATAGTAGGATCAGATTCAATGTTGTACTCTGTCATATAAAGCTTAATTTCATCTTCATATGGTGTACCAGCGTTGATAGCGTCAGAGTATGTCTTTAAATTGTTTTTAATATCCTGAATTTCCTTATCGCTCATTTTTTTATCAACAGATTTGCCGTCTTCGTCAGTTGAAGATGTGTAAAGTGGAATTGAGATATAGCTGTAGTTTACATAGTTTTCTGTGTAATACTTCTTTAGTTCATCTAAAGTAACCTCTTTTTTGCCACCTTCTCCATATGTAGCTCTAAAAATAGCATCTAATTTAACGCCATTTTCTGAATATGCAGCAACGAATGAATCCTTACTTACACCATACTCTTCCATTGATGCTTTTACGTTTGGCCATAAAGAATCAGCATTTGCCTTGTATTCTGTAATTTGTGCCTCTGTAAGCTTTAATCCCATATCATCAAATACTTTATTTGTGTAAATATGATATTTACAGTTCTCTTCAGCAGTATTTTTGATATAATCTCTTGCTACCCATTCCTTTTCATCATCATCCTTTAGCTTCTGGTCAAGAAAATCTCCTGTACCGTTTTCTACTCTCATAGAAGCATCGTAAAAAGCCATATAGTTATAGAAAATATAACTACCTATTGATAATGTTGATGTGTCGTCCTTATATGACCAGGAATAATCATTTGGGTAGCTACCAAAAATTGTTGCCTGAGTACATCCACAAAGTGAAGAACCTATCATTAAAGCACCCAAGCCGATTGCTACTGATTTTTTGATTATTTTCATTGGTATCAATCCTTTCTGTTATTAACCTAATTATTATACACTTTTTGTATAAATTTGTCTATGTGTTATCTAAATATTTTCAGGAATTTACAAAATATTTATACTCTTATTGTGCGATTTAATAAAAGTATTTGTATAATAATATATAAATTAAGAAAACTAAATTTTAAAATATGAAATTTCAAGGTTTAAAAATTGCAAAATTAAAAAAACTTTTCTTGATTTTTTTTTTAGTTAGTATTAAACTTAGATAGTATATATGACAATATTCAGGAGGCGATTTGAATTGGTTGACTCATTAATGAAAAGAATAGAATCTTTGATGCCAAAATTTTCAAAAGGACAGAGATTAATAGCTAAATATATTCAAACGGAATATGGACAGGCTGCATTTATGACAGCTGCAAAATTGGGTGAAACAGTTGGTGTAAGTGAGTCTACCGTGGTAAGGTTTGCCACTGAATTAGGTTATAGTGGATATCCTAAAATGCAGCAGGCTATGCAGGAAATGATAAGGGATAAACTAACTTCGTTTCAGCGTATTGAGGTTAGTCAAAGCAGAATAGGCAACGGTAGTGTTATAGAGCACGTACTTAACAGTGATATTGATAATATCAAGCAAACAATAGAAGAAACATCTCGTGATGATTTTAAAAGCTCAGTTAAAGCGATTTGTAATGCTAAAACTATTTATATTTACGGTCTTCGTAGCTCATCAGCTCTTGCGAGCTTTTTGGGGTACTATCTAGGCTTGATATTTGGTAATGTAAAGGTTATATCTACAGCAGATAGAGCAAGATTATACGAGGAGCTTAACAGAATAAGTGAAGATGATGTAATGATAGCTATAAGCTTCCCAAGATATTCTCACCATATTTCAACAGCTATGAAGTTTGCAATGGATAGAAAAGCAAGTGTTATCGCTATTACAGATAGTATGAATTCACCTATTGCACAGGCTTCAAAATATGTATTACTTGCAAGAAGTGATATGGCTACAATAGTAGATTCATTAGTTGCACCACTTAGTCTTATAAATGCACTTATAGTTGCTACAGTTATTGAGCGTAAAGACGATGTTGTAAAAACCTTTAAGGATTTAGAAAAAATCTGGTATAACTATGGAGTTTATACTGATGGACCTATTTTATCTAGTGAATTTGAAAAAGCAGAGGTAGAGGCTGATGGATTTAACTAAAATAATAGTAATTGGTGCAGGTGCAGCAGGAATGTTTTGTGCCGGTCATTGTGCTATGTATGGTGCAGATGTAACTCTTATAGAGAAAAATCAAAGAGTAGGCAGAAAAATTATGATAACTGGTAAGGGCAGATGTAATGTTACAAATAATTGCGATGCTAATACCTTTATATCAAATGTTCCTACAAATGGTAAATTTCTGTATAGTGCAATAAATTCCTTTGGCACGGATGATGTAATTAATTTTTTTGAGGGCAGAGACTTACAGCTTAAAACAGAAAGAGGAAATAGAGTTTTCCCTATCTCTGATAAAGCAGTTGATGTTGTAGATTCTTTACACGATTTTGTAAAGGAATATAACTGCAAAATAATTAATGCAGATGTAAAATCCTTGATTATTGAAGATAATGCAGTTAAGGGTGTACGCACAACCGATAATAAAGAGTATTACTGCGATAAGGTTATTGTAGCAACAGGGGGTAAGTCTTATCCACTTACAGGCTCAACAGGTGCAGGCTATAATTTTGCAAGACAAGCAGGGCACACAATAATAACTCCAAAGCCATCATTAGTGCCTATTGTGTCACCAAATGCTTTTTGTAAAGCTCTGCAAGGCTTAGCATTAAAGAATATATCACTTAAAATTCTTTCTAAAAAGGATAACTCTGTATTATATAGCGACTTTGGAGAAATGCTATTCACGCATTTTGGTGTAAGTGGTCCTGTTGTGTTAAGCTCATCTGCACATTTAGCTAATAAAAAGCTTGATGATTATTACATTTCGATTGATTTGAAACCAGCACTTACCGAAAAACAGCTTGATGCAAGAGTGTTGAGAGATTTTGAAATATTCATAAATAGAGATATACAAAATTCACTTAATAAGCTGTTACCAGCAAAAATTATTCCTGTAGTAATAGAGAAAACAGGAATACCATTTGAAACAAAGTGTAATTCAATTACAAAAGAACAGCGTCATAAGCTAGTTGAGGTTATAAAGAATTTCACTGTTAATATTAATGGCTTCAGACCAATTGAAGAGGCTATAATAACATCGGGTGGAGTAAGCATAAAAGAAATCAATCCAAAAACAATGGAATCAAAGCTGTGCAAAGGCTTGTATTTTGCAGGCGAGGTTATAGATGTAGACGCATACACAGGAGGCTTCAATTTACAGATAGCTTTCAGCACAGGATATCTTGCCGGAATAAGCAGTACCTGTGATTATTGATAATATGCTATATAAATTATATTGCTTGAAATAGAGGACAAACAATGAAGTTTTTTAAAAAGCTACGTGATGAATTATTAGATATTTACCTTATTTCGAATACTATATCCTATGCGTTGATTTATGCATTGTCGTTGAAAATATTTTTTTCATTTGTTGATAACATAAGCATACGAATTATTTTCTCAGTAATAGCTTTCTTTTTATGTGGCTATCTACAGCAATGGGTTATTGCAAGGTTAATCTGCTTTGTAATTGATAAAATCAAAGAAATATTAAAAATAGAAGAAAAATAAACAGCAAGGTGCTGTCTCACTAGCTAAAGTGAGGCAGCACCTGAATTATGTGATTTAGCAGACAAAACAGCACTCGAATTTTTAAAATGATGTGTTCTTCGTCTGTTTTTAGAAGTTTTGTTATGAAGCTTGTTAATGTTGAAAGCGAAGCAAAGAAGTAACATTTCAACGCTGACGTTTTCCTTGCCTCTTGTTAAGGCAACACCGTATAATGATAAAAAATAATATAAAATAATATGCCAAATCATAACCACCCGTCAAACGGGTGGTTTGCTCAAGGGCTATAAGCCCATTTTACCGGGGGCTGTCTCACTAATCAAGTGAGATAGCCTAAT
>JAXJQK010000057.1:0-2592 GCA_036311185.1 Acutalibacteraceae bacterium
GTAGCAAAGGGCTACCGTGACAACAATATGCCAATAGATGCTATTTATCTGGATATTGACTATATGGAGGATTATAAGGATTTTACAATCAACAATGAAAGATTCCCTGAATTTGAGTCGTTTGTAGCTGAAATGAAAGAACAAAATATAAGACTTGTACCTATTATAGATGCAGGTGTTAAAATTCAAGACGGCTATGATGTTTACGAAGAGGGTGTAAAAAATAACTACTTCTGTAAAAATGCCGAGGGTGAAGATTTCATCTCTGCTGTATGGCCAGGACTTACCCACTTCCCTGACTTTTTCAAGGAGGATGCAAGCAAATGGTTTGGTAGTAAGTACAAAATTCTTACAGATATGGGAATAGAGGGCTTCTGGAACGATATGAACGAGCCTGCTATTTTCTACACCAAAAAGAAGCTTGACGAGGCTTGGGAGAAAATTAACGAATATAAGGATAAAAATCTTGATATAAATTCATTCTTTGAATTTAGAGATATATTCTCAAATCTGCTTGACTATACAGAATTTTATCACGATGTAAATGGTAAAAAGGTACGTCACGATAAGGTGCATAATCTATACGGATTCTATATGACAAAAAGTGCTTCAGAGGCTTTTGATGAAATTTGCCCTGATAAGCGTACACTTATGTATTCTCGTTCTTCTTATATCGGTATGCACCGTTATGGCGGAATATGGACAGGCGATAATCAATCTTGGTGGTCACAGCTTGAGCTTTCTATAAAGCAAATGCCAGCATTAAATATGTGTGGCTTTATGTATATAGGCTCTGATATAGGTGGCTTTGGCTCTAATACAACAGAGGATCTTGTGTTGCGTTGGACAGGCTTTGGTGTGTTTACTCCACTTATGCGTAATCACTCAGCACTTGGCACAAGAGATCAGGAGTGCTATCAGTTTGATAATATTGATAATTTCCGTAATGTTCTTCAGGTGCGTTATAGATTGATACCATATCTATACAGCGAATATATGAAGGCTTGCTTAAATAACGGTATGATGTTTAAGCCTCTTGCATTTGACTATACAAACGACAGCTTTGCACCAAGAGTTGAGGATCAGCTTATGGTTGGTGACAGCATTATGATTACACCTGTATATCAGCAGAACGCAAAAGGCAGATATGTTTATCTACCAGAGGATATGCTATTTGTAAAGCTTAGTGGTGATAAAGTAATTTGCAAAGAGCCAATGGCTAAGGGGCATCATTATATAGATGTAGCAATGGACGAGGTTCCACTATTTATAAAGAAAGGTGCTGTTCTTCCTCTTTGCAATCCTGCATTATCTACAGAAGAGCTTAATCGAAACGATTTACAGCTTATAGCATATGGCGACACAGCAAGCTTTAATATGTACACAGATGACGGTATTACAAATAAGTATAGTACTTCACTTATAAAAATAAAGATTACAGATAATAAAATTGATTGCAATAATAAAGATTTAAAATGTACTATTATATAATCAAAGAAAAGGAGTGATTTGATGGGAAAGGCTAAATCACAGATAGAAAGTGCACCTGTACCTCTAAATAAAAGATATACCTTAGGCGAAGAAATTTTCAATTCAGTTTCGCACGGTGTAGGTGCTTTGCTTGCTATTGCAGGTACTGTAGTGTTGATAGTTGTTTCTGCACTTAATATAGGTGCGTGGGGTGTAGTAAGCAGTGCAATATACGGAGGTTCACTTATAATATTGTATACTATGTCTACACTATATCACGCAATAACAAACGAAAAAGCAAAGCACGTTATGCGAATAATGGATCATGTAACAATATTTTTGCTTATAGCAGGAACTTATACTCCAATAACCCTAGTACCTTTGCGTGGTGTGTTAGGTTGGGTACTGTTCGGCTTTATATGGGGTGCAGCTACCTTGGGTATAGTATTCAATTCTATCGACCTTGAGAAATTCAGAAAAATTTCTGTTTTCTGCTATATCGTAATGGGTTGGGCTATTATCTTTGCAATAGTTCCATTAATAAAGTCAATGCCTAAGCTATCATTGATATTCCTATTGCTTGGTGGAGCATTATATTCCGTAGGTGTGATTTTCTATGCTATTAAAAAGATAAAGTACTTCCATTCAATATGGCACCTATTTACAATAGGTGGTAGTGTGTTCCATTACTTTGCTATACTTGTTTCGTTCTTAGCAGAATAAAAATATTAAGGCTTGTTAAAAAATATATAAAGCACTTATTTAAAAAGAAAAATAAAACCACACTTTTTTAGTTTTAAAATAACAATTAGTTCCCAAAGTAAGCTCTTTGGTGGAATTTACTTTGGGAACTAAATTTTTTGCAGTTTTTTGAAAAAATTTAAAATTTGTGTTGACAATATGATTTATATATGTTAGAATAATGAAGCTGTGAAAAACACATAAGCTGGTGTAGCTCAGTTGGTAGAGCAGCTGATTTGTAATCAGCAGGTCGGGGGTTCGAGTCCGTCCACCAGCTCCAATTTAATATGGGAGATTTCCCGAGTGGCCAAAGGGGACAGACTGTAAATCTGCTGGCTATGCCTTCGGTGGTTCGAATCCACCATCTCCCACCAAGAAACA
>JAXJQK010000058.1:0-7274 GCA_036311185.1 Acutalibacteraceae bacterium
GTACAATATGTATTGTTCATAGTGATTTTCCTCCTGTTAGGTTGGTGTGGTAACTTTATTCTAACATCGTGGTTCTTCACTGTGAACCTTTTTTATTTATCTGTTCAATTTCATTTTACAATTTACCAAACAGAATAATACCTTCAGTAAACACCTATCGTTTGAACGCTCCAAATTGATAGGTGTTTATTTTTGGTTTGTGGTGAGTTGTTGAGATTTAAAATTTGATGTGATATAATCATCTCGATAAACTGGAATTAGATGAGGTGACTTGAATGAATGAAGAATGCTTAATTTGCAAAGCTCCATTGGAGTACATAGACTCTGCTGAAATAATGGAATGTGAACTTTGCCGTAGAAAACAAAGCAGTAAAACAAGGTGTGTAAACAAACATTTTGTTTGTGATGAATGTCATACAAGTGGAATGGATAAAATCCTTCCAATATGCTTTAACAGTAAATCTGAAAATCCGATTGAGATTTTGGAAGAAATGATGTGTATACCCTCTTGTCATATGCATGGTCCAGAACATCACACAATGGTTGGTTCTGCACTTTTAACTGCCTATAAAAATGCTGGTGGAGATATAGACTTAAAAACTGCCCTTTACGAAATGCAAAAAAGAGGAAAGCAGGTTCCTGGAGGTGCTTGTGGATTTTGGGGTGCCTGTGGAGCAGGAATCAGCACAGGAATGTATATTTCTATTGCGTTAAAATCTACACCATTGGCAAAAGAGGCATGGGGGCTTTCTAATCAAATGACAGCAAAAGCATTAGATTCAATAGGTAAAAACGGGAGACCTCGCTGTTGTAAAAGAGATTCATATCTTGCCATTATAGAAGCAGTTAATTTTACAGATGAAAATCTAGGTATTAAAATGGAACTGAATGAAATAATCTGTTCTCGCTCTCATCTCAACAATCAGTGCTTACAAAAAGAATGTCCGTTTTACAAAAAGGCAAAGAAAAAAGTAGCCTTTATTTGTGTTCATAATTCGTGTCGCAGTCAGATTGCAGAAGCATTTGGAAAGCTCTTGGCAGCAGATGAATTTGAAGCTTTTTCTGCTGGCACAGAAACAAAGCCGAAAATCAATCAGGATGCTGTCAGAATTATGAAAGAGTTATACGGGATTGATATGGAACAAACCCAACACTCAAAGCTTATTACAGATATTCCAGATCCTGATATAGCAATTTCGATGGGATGTAATGTTGAGTGTCCTTTTATTGGAAGAGTATTTGACGATAACTGGGAGCTGGAAGACCCTACTGGCAAATCTGATGAAGAGTTTAAGATAGTAATAAATGAGATTAAGAATAGAATTTTGCAGTTGAAGAATGAATTGACAAACTGATAAATTTCAATTTTACTGAGGAATAGGAGAATGAAGATTATTAAGGCTATTAAATTAGAAAAGTATAGTGACAGCACAAGATATACACATGCGAAGGATTTATTTATATAGATGCTACAGGCTGACAAAGAGGAGTGATTATATGGAACAGCTATTGATAGTTGAAGACGATAAGGGACTAAATCAAGGGTTAAGCAAGGCACTTAAAACAGATAACAGACAGATTATCTCCTGCCCAGACCTTAAAACAGCAAGAGAGCAACTGCTTTGTAGCAGTGTATCGCTGATTTTATTAGATATTAATCTGCCAGACGGTAACGGACTTGACCTCTTGCGTGAAATAAAGGAAAGTACACCTGACATACCTGTTATTATGTTAACAGCCAACGACACAGATATGGATATTGTAGACGGACTTGAGCATGGTGCAGACGATTATATTACCAAGCCATTTTCTTTGTCAGTCTTGCGTGCAAGAGTTAATACTCAGCTACGAAAAAGAGTTATTACCTTTAACGATACCTCTGTTCGTATTGGTAATTATTCCTTCGATTTTACCAATATGCTGTTTTATATTGGCAATAAAAAGATAGAGCTAAGCAAAACTGAGCAAAAATTGTTACATTTACTTGTTGAAAATCGTGGCAGAGTTATGAAGCGTAGCGAACTTGTAGACCGTATATGGACTGATGGAGCTGAGTATGTAGACGAAAACGCTTTGTCTGTTACTGTTAAACGTCTGAGAGATAAACTTAAGGCACAGGAATATATTAAAACCGTTTACGGAATTGGCTATAGCTGGGTGAAAAAAGAATGAATGATATAGAGTGGATTGTAATTTTGATATGTGCTATGGTGGTTATATTTACTGTTTTATATAATAGAAGAAAAACCAGAGGCGCTATAGAAAGAATTGAAAACATGCTGGATTCTGCAATGAATGGTAAATTTTCAGAAATAACCTTTGACGAAAGTAAGCTTTCTGCTCTCGAAACTAAATTTGCACACTATCTGTCATCGTCAGAAATCTCTTCTAAAAATGTGGCTGAAGAAAAGGATAGAATCAAGTCATTGATTGCTGATATTTCACATCAAACCAAAACTCCAATTGCAAATTTAATGCTGTATAGCGAGCTATTGCTGGAGAATGAGCTATCAGAGGCTACAAGAACCAATGTAGAGGCTGTACATCATCAATCAGAAAAGCTATGCTTTCTGATTGATTCTCTGGTAAAGCTATCTCGTCTTGAAAACGGAATCATAGCACTATCACCACAGCATACAGCTCTACAACCAATGCTTACAAGCATTGCAAAGCAGTATTCTATAAAGGCAGAGGAAAAGGGCTTGTCGCTTGAAATTAAAAGCACAGACATTTTTGCTTTATATGACCCCAAGTGGACAACCGAGGCTATTGCCAATATTGTTGACAATGCTATTAAATACACCGAATATGGTACAATTACCATTTCTGCCGAAAGCTATGAAATGTTCGTAAGAATTAATATATCAGATACTGGTGCAGGTATTCCCGAAGATGAACAGCCTAAAATCTTCACACGATTTTATCGTTCAAAAAACGTGCAGGAACAGGAAGGTGTTGGAATTGGCTTGTATTTAGCCCGAGAAATAATCTCCAGCGAGGGTGGCTACATCAAGGTTTCTTCTATAGCAGATAAAGGCAGTACCTTTTCTGTATTTTTACCAAAATAAATATAATAGCAAATCTTTCAAAATTGTTAGAATTTATTTTCTGCTGGAAAGATTGTGGTAATAATTCTATGCGATAATCTGTATGTAATAAAAATACATACAGATTTTTTATGGAGGTACTTATTATGGAGATTTTACAGGCTAAAGACCTTAAAAAGATTTATGGCTCTGGAGATAATGCTGTTCACGCATTGGACGGAGTTAATTTAAGCGTTAAGAAAGGTGAATTTGTGGCGATTGTAGGTACATCTGGTTCGGGTAAATCTACACTGCTACATATGCTTGGTGGGTTAGACCGACCAACAAGTGGCACTGTTAATGTAGATGGTCAAGATATTTTTTCGTTAAAGGACGAGGCTCTTACTATTTTTCGCCGTCGTAAGATTGGCTTTGTGTTTCAGGCATACAATCTTGTTCCTGTGCTGAATGTATATGAAAATATTGTTCTGCCAATTGAACTGGACGGGGGAAAGGTTAACGAAAAGTTTGTTGAGCAGATTGTAGAAACCTTAGGTTTAGACGGTCGTCTGGACGCATTACCTAACCAGCTTTCTGGTGGACAACAACAGCGTGTAGCAATTGCACGTGCATTGTCATCTGCACCAGCTATTATTCTTGCAGATGAGCCAACTGGCAATCTGGACTCTAAGACAAGTCAGGACGTTTTAAGTCTGTTAAAGGTTACCAGCCATAAATTTGCACAGACAATTGTAATGATTACACATAATGAAGAAATTGCACAGATGGCAGACCGTATTATACGTATTGAAGACGGTCACATTGTTTCCCATAATTAATGGGAGGTGACAACGATGAATGTTAAAAACAGAAAATGCATACAGCGTTTAAGCTGGCGTTCCTTATGGGCATCTAGAAACCGTAATATAATTGCAATTATAGCCATAGCTTTAACAACGCTGATGTTCACATCTTTATTTACTATTGCACTTTCAATGAACTCAAGCTACGAAAGCTACTCGTTCCGTCAAGCTGGTGGCTATGGTCACGGTACGTTCAAAAACGTAAATGACGAGCAGATCAAGCAGATTTCTGAGCACTCAAATATAAAGGCTACTGGCAAGCGTGTTTTAGCAGGCTTTATATTTAGTGGTAAATTTGAAAAAACACCTGCCGAAATAAGCTATATGGATGATAATAATATTGAGTGGAGCTATGCTACACCTGTAGTTGGTCACAATCCAAAGGATGAAAAGGACATAACTATGGATACCAAGGCTTTAGAGCTTTTAGGCATAGAGCCAGAAACAGGTGCAAAAATTGAATTAACTTACACCGTTGGCTTTGAACCAGACACAAGCTACGAAAAAACAGATACCTTTACTCTTTCTGGATGGTGGGAATATGATAATATTTGCCCTGCTCATTATATAAACCTTAGTGAAGAATACGTTAAAAAGATCGAGGCAGAGGCTATAGCAAAAGGACAGCCAACATTTTCTATAGATTTAAATGTAATGACAAGCTCCAGTATAAATATAGAGGGGAAGCTCGACAAGGTAGCACAGGACCTAAAGCTAGCTGGAAGGTCAGATAGTTTAACCTATGGTGTAAACTGGGGCTATACTGCTTCTCAGCTTGACAACAGTGTTGACATGACAGTCGTTCTGGCAATTATTGCATTTATTGCATTAGTAACATTTACTGGCTATTTAATTATATATAATATCTTCCAGATTTCTGTTACAGGAGATATTCGCTTTTATGGTTTGCTAAAAACCATTGGTGTTACACCAAAACAATTAAGCAGAATTATACGCCAACAGGCATTACTGCTTTGTGCCATAGGTATTCCAACAGGTTTATTGGTTGGTTTTGTTGTTGGTACGGTATTAACTCCTACGATACTTTCACAGACTACTCTTGACAGCACTGTATCAACCGTAAGCACATCACCTGTAATTTTTGCTGTGTCTACACTATTTTCGCTTGTTACTGTTCTGCTGTCTTGCTACCGTCCAGGAAAAATCGCTGGCAAGGTTTCTCCTGTAGAGGCAACAAAGTATACCGAGGTAGCAAACAGCAAAAAGAAGTGCCGTGCAACACGTGGTGCCAAAATACACCAGATGGCTTTTGCTAATCTGGGCAGACACAAAAGCAAAACCCTACTTGTAGTTATTTCTCTTTCGCTTTCTGTTGTACTTTTTAACCTTTTAGTTACCTTTACAAGTGGTTTTGATATGGAAAAATACCTCGCAAAGCAATCCTGTGCAGACTTTATTGTGAGTAGCACCGATTACTTTACTGAGCCTTCTTTAGTTAAAAACTACATTACCGAAGACCAGATTGCCAAGGTTAAAGCACATACAAGGCAGTCATTATCTGGCTGTGGCTATACACTAATAGGAAACGCAGACCCTACTGTATATATAAGCGAAGAAGAATGGCTTAAAGGCTTGCCAGAAGGATTTAAGCAGGAGGATATAAATCTTCTTAATGGTAGAAAAAATGAAGACGGCATGATCGAAGAAATTGCGTTGATTGAGGGCTTAGACACCTCACTGTTCAAGAAACTTACAGTAGTAGAGGGTGATATTACTCCTGTTCTAAAGGGAGAAAATAACGCTATAGCTATGGTGGCTTATACCGATGATTATGGCAATTTAATAGGAACAGAACATTTTCCAAAAATCGGTTCGGTGCAGACTATCAATTACATCAAAGAAGCCTATGTTATTGACAGTCGTACAGGAGAAAAGGCAAATGATACTACTCCTGTAGAATTTTTGGAATCTTATGTTGCTGAGGGTGAAAGCGTTGATTATACAATCTGTGCCTATGTAACTGTGCCATTTTCTATGAGTCATCGCTACAAGCTTACTGGCTACAGCTATGTTCTGCCGATTGAAAAGCTAAAGGCAGACAGCCAGCAAGAGGTTGCACCAATGTTCTATCTGTTTGATACAACTAATAAAGCAGATGAGGATTTAGCCGAGAGCTACCTTGCCGAACTTACCTTAGGCGAAGGCTCTGAGCTGATGTACAACAGTAAAGCAACTATTCGTAATGATTTCAAAAGCTTCCAGAGCTTGTTCTTGCTTATGGGTGGACTACTTTGTGTTGTTATTGCAGTGGTAGGTATTCTTAATTTCTTCAACGCTATTATGACTGGTATTCTTTCTCGAAAAAGAGAATTTGCAGTGCTACAGGCAGTTGGTATGACAAATAAGCAGTTAAGGGCTATGCTTGTATACGAGGGCTTGTTCTATGCACTAAACTCTGCTTTTATTGCTCTGATTCTGTCATTGCTGTTTAATCCTTTAGTCAGCGTTCTTTTAGAGAAAATGTTCTGGTTCTTTAGTCCAAACTTTACTATTGTGCCTGTTCTGATTGTAGTACCTGTTTTTGCACTGCTTGGCTGGTTGATTCCTTATATTTTATATAACCAAGCCTCTAAACACAGTGTAGTAGAACGACTAAGAGAGAATTAAAATTCAAAAAAATAAAAATTATAAATTATGCACAAAGGTGCATTGCTTTGTGGTGACCCCAGAAAATTAGAGATTAAAGCGTAGCAGCAAATTAAGCTGCTACGCTTTTGTTGGTGCCTTAAGGCGTGGAAATAAACCCCCGGTTCAACCGGGGGAAGATAAAAAGCTTTAGCAAAAGAAAACCTCCTAGTATAATAGGAATGTGTTTGGCGACGCATTACCTAAGATACAAGGAGGAAATTCACAATGACAATAAATAAAAACGAAATAAGAACAACATCACACTCAACATATAGATGTCAATATCACATAGTATTCGCTCCAAAATACAGAAGAAAAGAGATATATGGTAAATTGAGAAAAGATATAGGACAAATATTAAGAAAATTATGTGAGCAGAAAAAGGTGGAAATCATAGAGGCAGAAGCATGCCCAGAACATATACATCTTTTAGTAAGTATTCCACCGTACTTAAGTGTATCACAATTTATGGGATATCTCAAGGGGAAGAGTAGTTTGATGATATTTGACAGACACGCAAACTTGAAATATAAATATGGTTCAAGGCATTTCTGGTGTAGAGGATATTATGTAGATACAGTAGGAAAGAATAAAAAAATAATATCAGAATACATACAAAACCAGTTAGAAGAAGATAGTGCGTATGACCAATTAACTTTAAAAGAATATATTGACCCGTTTACGGGAAATAAGAATAAGTAAGCAAAAATAAACAGCCACTCGTGAGTGGCCGTTA
>JAXJQK010000059.1:0-9420 GCA_036311185.1 Acutalibacteraceae bacterium
GTGTATGAACTGCTTCATTCGCTCTAAGTCGACCTTCTTTGAAGGCTTTTATCCAAGTGTACATAGTACCCTTCGGTATTCCTAATTCGTTAGCTGCTTTATTTCCACCGATTTCTTGTGCAAGTTTTACTGCCTGTGCTTTATACTCGTTGTCATATGATTTTTGATTTCGTTTTGTTGTCATAAATTTACACTCCTATTCTCTATTCATTATATATCAAATCCCTTGAGTTTAGGGTGTCAACTTTATTTATACAACATCAACATAAAAATAGCGTAAAAAACGAACACTGCTGTCAAAAGTGCAGTCAATACCCCTGAAACCCAGTATTTGAGCGGTTTTTAGTGGTTACTCGCACCAAACATAAAAAACGAACCTTTTATAGAGAGGTTCGTTTTTTTATGCGTACTATTTACAATGTAGGCTGTTAATGAAAATATCACAGGGATTTTGAATGAGTTAATTTTTTATGAATAAAATTTTAACTCAATGTGAAAATTGAGTTTTATCGGAGGAAATTAGAATTGCAGTGATAAAACACATCGTCATTCTTAAAAAATTAAAAGTGAAATTTGTATAAATTAAATGTTTAATTGTATAAATATTCATATCATTCATAATTTGTTTACTCATTCAAAATCCCTGTTACAAGCATAAGGGAATATTGTATAATATTAACATAATAAAACAATAACCAGCGTAAAGTTTGGTATTTTCTATCTTTTTAAAAAAGTTCAAAAAGAGGTTGCCTATACAGACAACCTCTTCTAAAAGCTAATTTTAAGTTATAAGTAAATGCTTTAAAAGCAAAATTACTTAATCTCAACCTCAGCGCCAGCCTCTTCAAGCTGCTTCTTGATATCCTCAGCCTCATCCTTAGATACAGCCTCTTTAACAGCCTTAGGACAACCCTCAACAAGCTCCTTTGACTCCTTTAGACCAAGACCTGTGATACCACGGATAACCTTGATAACGTTCATCTTGCTTGAACCGAATGACTTTAGGATTACGTCGAACTCTGTCTTCTCCTCAACAGCAGCAGCCTCACCAGGAGCAGCAACAGCTACAGCAGCAGCAGCAGATACACCAAACTCGTCCTCTACAGCGTGAACTAGATCAGCTAGCTCCAATACTGTTAGAGTCTTTAATTCTTCAATAATAGCAGTAATTTTCTCAGATGCCATGATAAATAACCTCCATGTTATAAAATATAATTAATTTTCAAATTTTAAATTCTACTGAATTATTCAGCAGCTTCTTCTGCAGGTGCAGCCTCTTCAGCAGCAGGCTCACATGCTTCTACGCCACCCTTGTCTACAATTGCCTGTACTGCACGAGCAAAGCTTGCGATAGGTGCCTGGAATGCACCAAGTACATTTGCAAGAAGAACTTCTCTTGTAGGTAGCTTAGCCAAGCTCTGGATTTTGTCCATATCGATAATGTCGTTATCCATATAGCCTGTCTTTACTTCAAAGTTTTCATGAGTGTCAGCAAACTTGCAAAGAATACGAGCAGGAGCTACGTAGTCATCATCACAAGTAGCAAGAGCAGTTGTGCCCTCAAGTACACCCTTCATATCAGCAAGACCTGCGTTGTCAGCAGCTCTTGATAGCATTGTATTCTTAACTACAGTATAATTAACGCCAGCCTCTCTTAGCTCTTTACGAAGCTTTGTGTCGTCCTCAACTGTAATGCCTTCGTACTTAACTACGATACCTGAAATAGAGTTCTGTAGTCTTTCTGTTAGCTCAACAACTAATGCTTTCTTTTGTTCAAGAATCTTTTCACTTGCCATTATAGTTCACCTCCATAAAGTATTGAGTGTTAATATGCAATTAATTGCATTAAAAAGTGCCTTCCCATTTTGCGAGGGAAGGCACAGCTAGACTATAATAATATGTCTTACTTAGTGCTTGTCCTCGGCAGGTAGGGATACCCTTTTACTTTTAACACCTGCTGTCTTTGAACAGCATATATACCATTACATAAAGTAAAGTATTTTTTATTTTAATCAATTACTGCTGTCCGCCAACCTTGTTTGGATTAATGCGAACACCAGGACCCATTGTGCTTGTTACAGCACAAGATCTGATATACTGACCCTTTGCAGCAGCTGGCTTAGCCTTTACTACAGCCTCTAGTAGAGTATTGAAGTTCTCTAATAGCTTCTCTGTACCAAAAGATGACTTACCAATTGGGCAGTGAATAATGTTTGTTTTGTCAAGACGGTACTCAATCTTACCAGCCTTAGCCTCTTTGATAGCCTTAGCGATATCAGGTGTAACTGTACCAGCCTTTGGGTTTGGCATTAAGCCACGAGGACCAAGAACCTTACCTAGACGACCAACAAGACCCATCATATCAGGTGTTGTGATTAGAACATCAAAGTCCATCCAACCTTCCTGCTGAATCTTCTGTGTAAATTCCTCAGCACCTACGTAATCAGCGCCAGCCTCTTGTGCAAGCTGAACATTGTCACCCTTACAAATTGCAAGAATCTTAACGCTTTTACCTGTACCGTTTGGTAGTACGATAGCACCTCTAACCTGCTGGTCAGCATGACGGCTATCTACACCAAGCTTTACATGTACTTCAACTGTTTCGTCAAACTTAGCAGTTGATGTCTTTACAACTAAATCCAATGCTTCGTCAGCATCGTATAATTTTGTTCTGTCAATCAGCTTAGCACTGTCAACATATTTCTTTCCGTGTTTCATTGTGTTCCTCCCTATAAAGTGGTAAAATCGGATCTTTTCCTCCCACCTGGGCAGTTAGATCAATCGATTACTTCAACGCCCATACTACGAGCTGTACCAGCGATCATGCTCATCGCTGTATCGATATTAGCAGCATTTAGGTCTGGCATTTTCTGCTCAGCAATCTGCTTAACCTGCTCACGGGTAATCTTTGCAACCTTGTTTTTGTTAGGCACACCAGAACCGCTCTGGATGTTACAAGCCTTCTTAATTAGTACAGCAGCAGGTGGTGTCTTTGTAATAAATGTGAAAGTACGATCTGCATATACTGTAATAACAACCGGAATAATCATACCGATGTCATTCTTTGTACGCTCATTAAATTCCTTTGTGAACGCCATAATGTTTACACCGTGCTGACCTAGTGCAGGACCAACAGGTGGTGCCGGGGTAGCTTTACCGGCAGGTATTTGTAGTTTAATAAAACCTACAACCTTTTGAGCCATTTTTTTTGCACCTCCATAATTCGTGGTTTTGTCGGAATGTTTTAATAAATTTACATTCCTCCCACAAGGGATAAGTTTAAAATCCCTCAATTCAATAATAACTGTATTTAACAGATTATTAGTGTGTTAATCACTCCAAAAGCTCAGCTTGTCCAAGCTCTAAATCTACAGGAGTTTCTCTACCAAACATAGAAACTGTTACCTTTACTATGTTTTTATCTGTATCAATTTCTTCTACAACGCCTACAAAATCCTCAAGAGGACCATCAGTAATTCTTACTGAATCTCCAACGCTGTAAGAAACCTCTACACTTCTTATTTCTACACCCATCTTTATCACTTCGTCATCTGAAAGTGGAACAGGCTTTGATGATGGACCAACAAAACCGGTACATCCTCGAATATTACGAACAACATACCATGTCTCGTCTGTATAAACCATCTTGATAAATACATATCCTGGATAAAGCTTACGTTCTACCTCTTTAGCTACACCGTTTTCACCGATTTCAGTAACTAATTCTGTAGGAACCTTTACTCCTTGGATAACGTCTTGAAGATTTCTGTTTTCAACAGTTTTCTCCAAAGTAGAAGCTACTTTGTTCTCATAACCTGAATATGTGTGAACAACATACCATTTTGCTTCTCCTGACATTGCACATCATCCTCTCACGCAGTTTAGCCTGCAGAAGTCTCCATTACAAGACCCAGCAATGCGAAAAGACCTTGATCCAATGCAAAAATAAATAATCCCATTACTATCATAATAACCAGTACTACACCAAAGTTTTTGAAAACTGCCTTTGGTGCTGGCCAAGTAATTTTCTTTACTTCTGCTTTGCATTCACGGAAGTATTTTGCAATTCTAGCAAAAATGTTAGGCTTCTTATCCTTTTCTTTGGCTGCTTTTTTATTAGCAACCTTTTTTTCGGTAGTCTTTTTCTCGACCTTTTCAGCCATAACTAATACCTCCGATATTATTTTGTCTCCTTGTGAAGAGTATGCTTGTTGCAAAATCTACAATGCTTCTTCATTTCCAATCTTTCTGGATCGTTTTTCTTGTTTTTCATTGTGTTGTAGTTGCGCTGTTTGCACTCTGTACAAGCTAATGTTACTTTTACTCTCATTTTAACGGCACCTCCGATTATTGCGGTAAATTTAAGCCTCCCTCAAAAATTGGCACAAAAAAATAAGCCCCTTTTTTCCGAGGTAAGTATACTATATCACACAAAACTTATATAGTCAAGGCTTTTTTATGTTTTTTTGCAAATATGCAAATTCTGTGGCACTAATTATACCATTAACTTATACTTTTGTCAAATAAGCCAATAAATTTATATATTATATATGTTAGATATTGTAAATATCCCTTTTCTATTATTGACCTTTACTAATGCTTGGTATAAAATAAACATATAAAATTAATTATCTACCTAAAAAGGAGATGTACGTAATGGAATGTGAAAGATGTCACGCTGAAAATTATGACGAAGCCTATTATTGCAGAAATTGCGGTGCAAAGCTAGACAAGCCAAGAAACTACAAACACACAACACAACAAACTAATTTTCCGTACGATTATCAGCAACAGCCTGATAATCACGGATATCAAAATAATTATCAACAACAACCTGATAATCACGGATATCAAAACAACTATCAACAACAGCCTGATAACAATTATCAACAGTATAACACATATGACAATATCCCAAATAGCAATCAAAGTCATACAGAGAAAACAGTATATGTTTTCAAGGAAAAAATGTCCCCTGGTTTTGGTATATCAGGTATATTCGGTGGTTCAAAAAAGAAAGCCCATGAACAAAAGATAAAGCAAATACTTGATGAAGCTATGTCCGCTGAGCAAAATAATACTACATCTTATAATTCGAGCACTTCAACAAATGGTGGGATTCATAAAGAGCATTCTACTCATACATCTTACATTGGAGGTGCAAGAATCCATACAAACAAAACAGTATATACCGCTCCCATGCCTCCTAGCGGTAATGAGCAAGACAGCGAAATATACCAGATGTATCAGAAGGCTAAAGAAATTTTAGACAACCCACAGCAATATAATCAACAATATAATTCATCTTATAATAATTCATCACAATATCCACCCTATAATAGCTCATACAAAAAATCCAGTAACACACGCATAGTTTCCAAAGGTAAGCTTCATTTAGTAACATTCACTTTTATTTTTTTTATAATTTTACTCTCTGCTTTTATAGTATGGTGTAACTTTAGCGACTTTTCCTTTAGAAGCTCTGAAGTCATTAATTCAATAGTACAATCTACGCACAAACGTGAATACTTAAATTATTCTATACCAAGTCCGGGTGAATCATATGTTACCGTGAACTTTTCAGCTCCTGACGACTATACATATAGTAGCACACTGAAAGAAGATGAAAGCAGGATAGAATTTGAAAAGTTTGATCTAAATGGTGATTCATATGGAACAGCAACAGTAGAAATATATGAGAGTACTATCGAAGATGACCTTGATGATATGTTCTATTATAATTACCATATTGTCTCAGAGGGAACTACGCAAAACAATTCAGGCGAAATGAGAATGATTACTTTATCAAATTATAATTATCAACAAGATCGATATATAGCTTATATGGATTTAGGCAATAATCAATTGCTTAAAATTTCTAGTTATAACTACAATAAATCGGATAGTTTCGACCAAGAGATTAAAGAAATTATAACCAAAATAGCAGAAAGCTGTACAGTTGTTTCAAACACCGAAGCATGTGCTGAAAAAACAACCGAATAGGAAACTAAATCAAAAGCTGAATAAGCAATTAATACTATTTCTGTTCTAAAGACAGTATTATACATAAAAAGGTTCGAGTATAAAAACTCGAACCTTTTGTATTTATTATTTTGCATGTATATTTATATACTCTGCCTTTAGCTTTGAATAAAGAATTTTCTGACTACTGTACAAACCGTAGTAACCACTTAACATATAGCTTACAGCACAGCCTATTGCAAATAATACCAAACCCTGTGAGCCAAATATTTCAACACTTAAAATTATGGAAGCAAGTGGACAATTTACCACACCACAAAACAGGCAAATCATACCTAAAGCCGCACCGAATGATGGATCTAAACCAATAAAAGCACCAACTACACAACCAAATGTAGAGCCTATAAATAATGTAGGTACTATTTCGCCACCCTTATAACCACATCCAATAGTGATTGCTGTAAATATTATTTTTAGTAAAAACGCCTCTGGCTTTGCTTCTCCTGCAATTGCATTACCTATTATATGTGAGCCTGCTGAGTTATAATCTCTACATCCCACTGCAAAAGTAAGTGCAATAATTACAACACCACCAAAAACAGCTCTTAAATAATCATTAGCAATCAGCTTTTTCATCAGCTTAGGTGTTTTATGCATTGCAACACAGAACATTATACTAACTACTGCACAGCCAGCAGCCAATGCTATTACCTGAGCCATTGAAACAAAGTTAAGCTGTGGCACAGCCTTTGCAATGTCAAAGCTAAGTGGTGATACCCCTAGTCTAACAGCAAGTGCAAAAGAAACTATTGAGGATATAAGGCAAGGCACAAGTGCAGAATAATAGGTAACACCTACACTTATTACCTCTAAGGCAAAAAATGCCGCCGCAACAGGTGTACCAAACAAAGCAGAAAACAAGCCACTCATACCGCAAAGCACAGCTAAATGTCTATCCTTTTCATCAAGTCGCAACACTCTGCCAACACGTGAACCTAAGCTACCTCCAAGCTGTAATGCCGCACCCTCTCTTCCGGCTGAACCTCCAAGCAGATGTGTTATTGTTGTACCTATAAATATAGCTGGTGCCATAGCCCACGGAACACCTTCTTCTGTTCTTATCGCCTCTATAACACAGTTTGTACCAGGGTCATTTTCAAGCTTAAACAGCTTATAAATTGCCACAATAGCCAAACCACCCACAGGCAAAAGAAAAACAAGCCACCATATACTTCCACTTAATTCATTTGCATATTTAAGGCTTGCACCAAACAGAGAACCTATTGCTCCACCTATAACGCCTGTTATACCTGCTATTATTACCCATTTTACAAACACCTGTATGTAATTCCAGGCTGATTTGAGCTTTCTTTTAGTTAAAGCCTTTAATCCATCAATTTTTAACATATTATTTCCACCCCTCTTTTCTTTCATAATTTTAACATAATTTAAACCTAAAAACAACATTTGCAAAAAGTTCATATATCGGTATTGTTGTAATTAAATTTGTGATATATAATGTTAACATACATATCACATACGGAATGGGAAGAAAAATGAAAAAATTATCAGTTGGAATTTTAGCACACGTTGACTCGGGTAAAACCACGTTATCAGAGGCTTTGATGTACTGTTCGGGCAATATAAGCAAGCTCGGCAGAGTGGATCATAAAAACTCTTTCTTAGACAATTTTGCTCTTGAGCGTGACCGTGGAATAACAATTTTCTCAAAGCAAGCTGTGCTTAACTATAATAACACTTACTTTACCTTGCTTGATACTCCAGGACATATAGATTTTTCAACAGAAACAGAACGCACATTACAAGTTCTTGACTATGCTATATTGGTTATAAGTGGTACTAATGGAATACAAAGCCATACGCACACCTTATGGAGATTGCTAAGCAGATATAATGTACCTGTATTTATATTTGTAAATAAAATGGATTCAGACTCTGCAAATAAGGAGATAATTATAAAACAGCTAAAAGAAAAACTGAGCGACAGCTGTATTGATTTTACAGATAAAGCCTCTGATTTTTATGAAAGCGTTGCAATGTGTGACGAAAAGCTACTTGATAAGTTCTACGAAAATGAAACACTTGATACCTTTGATGTAATCACAGCTATAAAAGAACGCAAGCTTTTCCCCTGCTTTTTCGGTTCTGCATTAAAGCTACAGGGGGTTGAAGAATTTCTTGAGGCTCTTGACACATACACTATACAACCACAATGCAGTGAAGAATTTGGTGCAAAGGTATTTAAAATTTCAGAGGATAAGCAAGGCAACAGGCTTACATACTTAAAAATAACCAGTGGTAGCCTAAAGGTTAAAACTGAGCTTAACAGTAGTGATGGTTTAACAGCTGAAAAAATAAATCAGATACGAATTTATTCAGGTGAAAAATTCACAACAGAAGAAGCTGTAACAGCCGGTACAGTGTGTGCAGTTACAGGTATTACCTTTGCACATTCAGGTGATGGCTTAGGCATAGAGAAAAACTCACGCTTACCTATACTTGAGCCTGTACTCACTTATCGTGTAGATTTGCCACAAACTATCGACACACATACAGCACTACAAAAGCTTAAAATTCTTGAGGACGAGGATCCTCAGCTTAATATTGTATGGAATGAGAATTTGGGAGAAATACAAATTCAGCTTATGGGAGAAATACAGCTTGAGGTTCTTAAAAGTATAATTTCACAGCGTTTTAATTTTGATGTTGAATTTGGTAAAGGCAATATCATTTACAAAGAAACAATAAAAAACACTGTTGAGGGCGTGGGGCATTTTGAGCCGTTAAGACATTATGCAGAGGTTCATCTACTTCTTTCCCCTACAAAAACAGGAAGTGGACTAAGCTTTGAGCTTGATTGCAGTGAAGACCGACTTGATAAAAACTGGCAACGTCTTATTCTTACTCATCTTCTTGAAAAAACACACATAGGTGTTCTTACAGGCTCACCTATTACAGATATGAAAATAACTCTTGTTTCTGGCAGAGCCCATAAAAAGCACACCGAGGGTGGTGACTTTAGACAAGCTACCTATCGTGCAGTGCGACAAGGCTTAAAAACAGCTGAAAGCATTCTTTTAGAACCTGTTTACGCATTTACTCTTGAAGTGCCTAACGAAAATATAGGCAGGGCGATGTCAGATATTCAAAGAATGTATGGTACATTCTCTCCAGATGAAAGCAACGGAGAAACCTCTGTAATAAATGGCACAGCACCTGTTGCAACTATGGCTGATTATCAGAAAGAATTAACACAGTATACACACGGTAAGGGTAGACTTACATATTTTCTTAAAGGCTATGAGCCTTGCCATAACGCAGACGAGGTTATTGAGCAAATAGGATATAACAGCGACAACGATATAAATAACCCTTGCGACTCTATTTTTTGCTCTCACGGTGCAGGTAAAACAGTAA
>JAXJQK010000060.1:0-8843 GCA_036311185.1 Acutalibacteraceae bacterium
GCTGAAAGACTCATCTCTTGTTTGATACTTACCAAAGTGAGCAACAGCCTTGTCGTAGTTTGATTTCCAGTCTGTTGTACTCCAACCACTTGTGTAAGCACTATCTGTTTCTTTCCAAGTGTAGAAGAAGCAAGAGTCAGAAGCACCACTTTCGTTGAATGCACCATGGTATCTAGCACAAACCTCACCAAAGATATAGAAGTTTTTAACTGCTGTAAACTTAGGGAAGTAAGCCATATTTAGTGTCCAACGGTTGATGTGCTTTTCTGTATCAAGACGGAAGCTGTCAACACCCATATCTACATAACCCATATATGTATCTACAAGGTAATCAACAACAGCCTGATTTTCTGTATTGATATCAACACAGTCACCAGCCATCTGACCTGTCTGCTCTGTATATGAACCGTAGCTTAATGACTTATCATGGTGATAGTAATGCTCAGTATCGTTTACATCCTCTTTCATAATTGCAAGTCTAGCAGCATACTGTGCATCTGGCAACATTGTATCATAGTTAGGATACTTCTGAGCAAGCTTTGAATTAGGGATCATCTTTATACTGTCAATTGACTCAAGATCTTTAACAGTTTTGTACTCTTTTGTAAACATTGGTGCAAGTGTAGCCTCACCAAAGTTACCTGAGTGGTTCCATACAACGTCCTGTACAATCTTCATACCCTTATCGTGTGCAGCAGCGATTAGATCTTCATATGTTGTGTCGCTACTCTCATAACGAGGGTCAACTGTTGCAAAGTCGAATGCATGGTAGCCGTGGTAGTCGTAACCACTTGCGTTAGAAACTACTGGTGTGATCCAAATTGCACTAAAGCCAAGTGCCTTAATGTAATCTAGCTTTTGGATAAGACCCTTAAAGTCACCACGCCAAGCTGGGTCGCTGTCTGGGTTATTAGCCTTTGCATCGTCCCAACAGTGAACGTTGTTACCTGTATCACCGTCGTAGAAACGAGTTGTGATAATAAAGTAGATTGAATCTTCTCTAAGATCTGTACGCTCGTAATCATCATATAGGTATGGGTCTTTTGAATACCACTTGTTGTTGTAGTACCACCAATCACCCTGTGATTTCTCTGTGTACTCTCTTGTAAGCTCCTTAGACTGTACGCCATTCTCAACAAACAAGAAGTTAATCTTTGTTACATCGCTGAAAGAATATTTATAACAGTTAGGACCAGCTGCAGTTGTATCTTTAGTCATAGTCTTACCAGGGTATTTAGGTGAATCTATGTTTACTGGTAGACTGTTCCAATAGTAAATGCTTGGTGTTGTTGTTGAACCATAGTAGTGAATAGTAATGCCACTACCAGCTGAAGATTTTTCTTCATCAGTTGTTGCAGCATTAACTGAAATAACACCACAAGTAACAACAATCATTATAGTAAGAACTATTGAAATTACTCTTTTAAAGTTATTCACTCACACTTTCCTCCTTATATTTTTCTATTGATTTTTTTAGAGGTTGCAACCTGAATATTACAGGCTAATTTAAATTATTTGTAAAATCATTTATTTAAGATATGTTGTTGTATCTCCGATTTTACCATCGATTCCTGTATAGCCGTTTGAGCTTAGTACATATACACGGCAATTACCCTTACCAGAAGCAGCAATGCTTAAAGTACCATTTGTAACTGTTTTTGTATCGCCTGTAACAGCATCTATATATGTACCGTTAGGAATATTCTTAAATGTAGCAGAATTTGTAACAGCTACACAAGCAAAGCTCTTTTCACCTGACTTAGGATCTGTATAGCCACGCTTGAATGACATATCTCCTGTTACGCCTTCTACTGAATACTGTCCCTTTTGAAGTGCAGGAACAGCTCTTCTAATTTTATTTAGCTTCATTAGGTGCTGTGATAAAGTACTATCCAAAGTATCTTTCACTGTACCACTTGCTGTGTACTCACCGAAATCAGAAGCACTTACATCACCCTCAAGATACTCACCAAAGTAAGCACGACCTGTTTTGCTTAGAGGTAGTTCCGGACCCTTATCGATAAGCTGACCCTTCTGGAATTCAACCTCTGAACCATAGTACAAGCAAGGAATACCACGGAATGTGAACATCAAGCTTAGGTTCTCTGCCCAAGTAGCTGTGCCACCTGTAAATCGTTCTGTCTGGTTGTTATCTGGAGCATAGTCATGAGAGTCAACGTATACTACATTCCAAGTTGAGTCATTGAAATATTTATCTTCTTCAAGAGCACCACTAAATGCACCACTTGCTGAGTCAAACTTCCAATGCATCAAGAAGTCGATTGCACCCATACCTGAAGCTTCGCTGTAATCAGGTGTGTGATAATCGTTACCGTTAAGGAATGCGTTTGTACTTGTTGGCTGATTAGTTGTGTCATCATACTCTTCCCAGTGCTTCAGAGTAAGCTCCATATTATGCTGAACATTATCTGGAGTATTCTCCCACTTCCACTGGCTTGTGTAAGATGTATCAGGCTCGTCCCAAGTATAGAACATTGTAGACTCACTTGCGTGACCTCTGTACCATACCTGTGAATATCTTGTACAGATTTCACCAAACATATAGAAGCTGTCGCCACCAATAGCATTGATCTGCTTATTAAACATTGTGTTTAGTGAAAGTCTTGAAATATGTCTTACTGTATCAACACGGAATGCGTCAACACCCATTCCAATGTATCCACCGTAAAGCTCTACAAGCTTTTCTGCTACGTCTGGGTTTTCTGTGTTTAGATCTACACAGTCACCAGCAATCTGACAGAACTTACAGGTCCAGTCGTCCCAGTTAAGACTCTGCCAATAACCATTATGATAATAGTTTTTAGAATTGTATTTAGAATCTCTTGATACCATTGCATCGTTTCCGATATCTCCAGTAGGAGATGATGTAGTATTGTTACCCGCTGCTGCAAGCTGCTTCATCAAATCAAGTCTTTGCTGATACTGTACCGCTGGTTTCTGTGCATAGTAATCTGCAGCAGAGCTTAAACCATAAGCACTTAGCAACTCTTCACTAGGTATCATACTTGCTTCAATGTCTGCAAGATCCTGAATTGTGTCATACTTTTTATCAAATATATGACAGAATGTTTTTTCACCAAAGTTACCTGTGTGCTGCCATACAACGTCCTGTACAATTTTCATACCCTTAGCGTGGGCTGCATTGATAAGATCCTGATATGTAGCACCTTCACTTTCGTAACGAACATCTACTGTTGAAAAGTCGAAAGCGTGGTATCCGTGATAGTCATAACCACTTGCATTTGAAACTACAGGTGTAATCCAAATAGCACTGAAGCCCAAAGCCTTGATATAGTCTAGCTTATCAATCAAGCCTTGGAAATCACCTCTCCAAGCTGGATCACTATCTGGGTTGTTAGCCTTTGAGTCATCCCAACAGTGAACATTGTTGCCACTATCACCATCGTAGAAACGAGTTGTGATTATAAAGTAGATTGTATCCTCACGAAGGTCTGTTGTTAGTGGATCTAGCTTTTCAGGATTTGTTGAATACCATATACCATTTTTATACCAGTACTCACCTGCACTGCTTCTTGTAAGCTCTTTAGATTGTTTGCCATTTTGAATAAATAGCATATTAATCTTTGTTACATCTTTAAATGTATATGTATACCAATTCTCACCCTGAGCTGAATCCTTAATCATAGCCTCACCAGGATACTCAGGCTCACCAATATTCATTGGTAAGCTATTCCAGTAATAAACTGTTGGAGTCGCAGTGTTCTCTGTATAGTAATGAACTGTAATACCTGTATCTGTTACTTTTGATGTTTCGTTGTTAGTAGAAGTAGCACTAACACAAACAATCCCTGTAGTTAAAATTATCAAAACAGATAATAAAACTGCTATTACTTTACTAAATTTTCTCATTGTTAATGTCCTCCTCGCCCATAATATCAATTATAGGTAGACAACTAAGTCTTATGCACTTAGATATGCTTTCATTATTGCAAGTACATCAATTACGCTGATAGTTGAGTCGCCGTTCATATCAGCAGCCATGAATGCTGATGTGCCAGGTGTTAGTACAAAACCATCTGTATTGTTTACGCACTTCATAACATATAGTGTATCCTGTACGTTTACAGTTCCGTCGTTATTTACATCACCCTTAGTATAATCTGGCTCCTCAGGTTCTGTTACTACAAATGTAATAGACTTAGTAGCTGTTAGATTCTTAGAATCTGTTACAGTTACCTTTAGTGTGTATGTGCCAGCTGTTGCAGGTGTCCAAGTTACAGAGTTACTTGTTGCTGAAGTTGTCTGTGACTTAATTGCTGTACCGTTAGCTGTGTAAGCGTAAGTAAAGTCAGCTGTACCTGTGCCTGAAGCTAGAACTGTTTTTAGTGTAACGTTTGAGCCAGCCTCTACTGTTGTAGGATTAGCTGTGAATGAAGATATTGAAGGTGCAATATCGCCTGTTGTTGTGTCAGATGTAACAGTATATGACTTTTTAACATCAGCGTTATGGCTGTTCTGAACTGTTACGTTTACTGTGTAATTTCCTTTTTGTGTTGGTGTAAAGTTAAGAATGTTACTTTGTCTGTAATAAACTGCATCTGTTGCAGTACCTGATGGTGTTAGTACCTCAACCTTGTAGAATAGAAGGTTTGTACCAATCTTACCACCAGCTGCATTTACATTGATTGCAACTGATGAATTTACAGGAACCTTGTTATTTGCATAACCTGTTGTGATTCCCTTTAGAACTGGCTCAACTGCTGTAGCATCATCTTTAATTTCAAAAGATAGGCTCTTTGAGTTTTTGTTCTGTCCGTCACTTACTTCTACAGAAACTGTATATGTACCTGCTGTTGTAGGTGTCCAAGTGCAAGT
The DNA here is from genome assembly GCA_036311185.1 of Acutalibacteraceae bacterium. Taxonomy (GTDB): domain Bacteria; phylum Bacillota; class Clostridia; order Oscillospirales; family Acutalibacteraceae; genus CAG-964. The sequence goes on from JAXJQK010000060.1 coordinate 4,858, forward strand.
ACTGTTGCTTCCTGTGTAGATTGTTGTTGAGTTAGCCTTAAATGTGTATGTATAAGGACCACTAGTACCTGAAGCTGTTGCTTTTAGTACAATATCTGTGCCCTTATATTGTGGTGACTCACAATCAGCCTCAAACTGTAGCTTTAGAGGGTTTGTATCATACTCTTCCCAGCTTCCTGTTTTGTTGTTGTAGAGCTTACACTCACCTGAAGCGATGTCAAGGTCTAAACTCTGTGCACCACCTGAGCCAGCATTAAAGATAACACCGTTTGTCTCTGCAAGACATGACTCTGGAATTGTTACCTCATAGTAACCATCAGCGTTTTTATCCTTGTCTGTTAGTTGAACTCCTGGCCAAGTACCATTGCTAACGCTACCACTGTTACCCCAGTAGTAAACATAGCAGGTACTCCAACCAGCTGTGTTGTTAAGAACAGCTGTTGCACCACCAGCTCCACTAGTCTGTGTGTCAGTTTCAGCAGCAGAAACTGCTACTGTACCCATACCAAATGTGCTTATAATCAAAAGAATTGACATTAAGCAAACTGCTATACGGGTTGATTTTCTTCTAACCATAAATTTTACCTCCTAAAAATTAGTTTAGCAACTAAAGTATTTCTCAAATTCCACCTTAAATCTAGAAACACTCATAACATTACACATTAATATACTACCATTTTTTATAAAAAAAAGATATTCTTTTATTGTATAAACTTTACTTATTTTTTTATATAAATACACCAGTATTTTAATTTTAATTTTTACACTTTATTTTTAAACAATAAACAATACACAGATAAAAAACTTCTAAAAATTAAGCTTTATAAGCCAAAGTGTAATTTATTCACTAATTAAAATATAATTAATTTAAATTTTTATGTATTTTATTTAAAAAAGTTGTTAAATTGCTTTCAATATGTTATTATATACACAATGGTTATCATATTAATTATTATATTTTTATTTTTAGGTGGTGAAGTCAAGTGGCAAATTTGTTTGCAAAAGCTGCTGTAGGCTCTGACATTGGCATAAGCAGAAGTAACAACGAAGATAATTACTTTCTTAACGGTAAATTTGCCAACTACGAAAAAAATAATCAAAGTGCTACAGCCTTTCAACCACCTGTAACCGAAGGTGTATTTGCTGTTTTTGATGGAATGGGTGGACAAAGCCGAGGAGAATTCGCTTCTCTTACAGCTGCACAAACTCTTGAGCTTTATAAAGATGATATAGCAAGAGGTAATACACATAAAATTTTTGATTATATAAGCGATGTAAACACTCAGCTTTGTAACGAAATGAAAAAGAATAACGAACGCATTGGCAGTACAGCAGCTATATTAACTATATCAGATGGTGTTGCACAAGCCTATAATCTTGGTGACAGTAGTATATATCATTTGTCCAAACGTAAAATAACAAAACTTACCCGTGACCATACTGTAGCTGACCAATTATACAGAATGAATGCACTCACAGAAGAAGAAGCAAGAAAAGATGTACGAAAACATAGTCTTACAAAGCATTTAGGAATGTTTGCAGAAGAAAATGACATAAAGCCTTATGCAAGTGGAAATATACGAGTATCTAACGGTGATATGTTTTTATTATGTACTGATGGAATCACCAACACTGTAACAGAAAAAGATATAAAAAAGCTTCTTTATATGTTTGACGGAAGATGTAAAAAATCAGTAAATGCATTAATTGAAATGGCGATAGAAAACGGCAGTGACGATAATCTAACTGCTATGGTAGTACGAATAGTAAATAGTACAAACAGCAGTACAATAAAACGTAAAATCAGTAAACACCCTCGCTTCTACCCTTTCTTACTAGGGGTAGGTATTTCAGCTGTAATTTTTGTAACGATTATTACAATAATACTTTCTTATTTCACATAAAAATTCAATCTTCATATCGAAAATCGAAAAAGCTCTATGTAATAGTTTGGATTAATACCAACTATTTACATAGAGCTTTTTAGCAAAGGTAGCCTCATTTCACATGGTGAGGCTACCTTTTATTTATCAAACCTCCAATACTTTATACTAATACCTATTTACTAGGTCGTATAAAATCAAAGTATTTAATTCGTATTAGATTTTAATTCTTACAGCATATCAAGAAGATTTGCAAAATCATCGTTATCCATACTGTTGTCAAAGTCTGATGCAGTATATACACTTTCATCATAATTAATACAGAAGTTTGACAATTCGTTTATTGTGTTTTTAAAACAGTTAATAAAATCTAACATATCATCAGAAGAATAAACCGCAGAGTTGTAACTTGCCTTAAAGAATAGTTCGCCATTTGATATTGAACCATTAAAGCTGATATTATTCATAAGAATATTATCCTTAGCAACTGGCATACCACCTAAAATCATATCGGTATGATTTTCGCTCTTAATATCGCTATTTGATTCATTATCCTCTGAGCTTCCATATTCACCCAGATAATTCAGACAAATAAAATCTGACTCCTCAATATCATTATCAATTAATCTGTAATCAAAACCATTCTTCGGAACTTTTCTCATCATTTCCTTATTTTCGGTTACTACATCTTTTAAATCTCCACTACATACTGCAACAACAGGATATATACTTGTAAACCAACCAACGGTTCTATCAATTAATATATCTTTATGTATACTTTCTCTACCGTGAGATTCCAGAATGATTGTCAGTTTATTTTGATTTGTAATCTTATTTACTGCTACAGCAAGTGCTGAAATTAAAAATTCTCTGACATCAATATTAAACGCAATGGCAGCCTCTTTAATAGCAGTAGTTTCAGCAACACTCATAAGCATATCAACATCTTCATAACCAATAGTGTTTAAATCAGATTTTTTATTATATACGAATCCATACTCATCAATATCTGAGATAATTTCATCCCAATATTTTTTGTTTTCAACAAAAACATCTGAATCCTTATATTCATTAATAGCTTTACTCCACTCTATAAACGATGCTGTCTTTAGAGGCAGTGTAATTTCTTCCCCTTGTACAAGCTGTTTATATGCTATTTCAAAATCTTCTTCAAGAATTCTCCATGATATACTGTCAATAGCCAAATGGTGTACAGCTACCAGCATTTCTCTGCTATTTTTAAGATTAAATACTGCTATTTTTAGCAATGGTCCGTTTGGCAAATCAATACTAGACTGTATCTCTGTACATTTGTTTTCTATATCTGAAATTTCATAGTCAGAATCGCTATAATCAAAGCTATAAAAATCAAACAACTTGCTTTCTTCAGAGTCAATAATTACTACCTGACTATCTCTGTAAACAGCCCTGAACATATCGTGCTTTATAACTATTGCCCTGAATATATTAACTATATCCTCATCACTTATACCTGTAACATCTATCACCTTTGATTGATTATAATGGTACGGCTTAACTAAATTAGATTTTTCAAAATATTTTATCATTGGAGTTTTTTCTACTACTCCATTTACTTCTTCCTGAGTATAAGTCATTCGCTGGTCGATTTCAATGCAATTAATACATTTGCTGATAATCTTATGATACATAATATCTGCAACTGTAATCTTATATCCATTATCTCTAAGCTTTGATACAATTCTGATTGCTTTTATTGAATCTCCACCAAGCTCAAAGAAACTGTCGTTTAGACCAACCTTTTCAACTCCAAGAATATTTCCAAATATCTCACATACTGTTATTTCCATATCAGTAGTAGGTGCAACATATTCTCTTGTGGTTCTTACTTCAATTTCAGGTAAAGCACGCTTGTCAAGCTTTCCGTTTTTAGTTACAGGAATTACCTCTATCTGCATCATATATGACGGTATCATATATTCAGGCAATGTTTCACCAAGTATATCTCTGATTTCTGAAATATCCATTTCAGAATCGCTTGTAAAGTACGCAAATATTGCCTTATCTCCGTTTTTATCAGCACGAGCAATTACTGCTGCATCCTTTATTCCATCGATTTCCTTA
>JAXJQK010000061.1:0-4242 GCA_036311185.1 Acutalibacteraceae bacterium
GCCAATAGTCTGACTGTGATGGTTGGATACCACCAAGACCTGGACCACCACGCTGTACATTTACTATAAGTGCTGGAACATCACTTGCCGCCATATAAGAAATTGCCTCTGATTTAAGACTTATTCCCGGTGAGCTTGATGATGTCATTGCTCTAACACCTGCACCAGCAGCACCTAATACCATATTAGCAGCGGCAATTTCAGACTCTGCTTGTAAATATGTACCGTTTACCAATGGCATTCTTTTTGCCATATAAGCTGCAAGCTCTGTTTGAGGTGTAATAGGATAACCAAAGAAGTGTCTACAGCCAGCCTGAATAGCAGCCTCTGCCAACGCTTCATTACCCTTCATTAAAAATTTTTCTTCCATTTAGTTTTTCATATCCTTTCGTTATTCACCTTATCGGTATACGGTAATTGCTACATCTGGACACATTATAGCACATGCCTTACATCCAATACACTTTTCCTTATCTGTTAATGTTGCCGGGTGATAGCCCTTAGCGTTTATCCTAGATTTATCCAAAGCGATAATCTTCTTTGGACAAGCGTTTGCACACATTTCACAGCCCTTACATAAGTTTTCGTCTACTTCAATACGAGCCATTACTTTTGTCCCTTCCTTTCTTTTTTTTATATATATTTTATAATGAAATTATCAAATTTAAATAATCAGCAACCAAATGGTGGTCTCACAATCTGATTAACATAGTATAAATTGTAATTTTCAAGCTCTTTTGAGCCTTGCAAAAAATTTGGTGCTGTTGTACATAAAATCGGTAAATGAAGCATATTAGCAATTTCATCGCCATAGCTCATAGCATTTACTATTGTTTGTGGTGTTGTTTGCCCCTGTAAATGTGAATTGTTCACTATATAGTCAGCACTCAATCTACAGGCACGATTAATTTCATAAAGTATTTCAACAGCCTGTTGTGGTGTTTGAGTTAAATTGCGATATCTATTAACTAAATAGATAAACGAATATTTCTGATTTTTTATTTTATCGGCATATCTACCTAGTGCATATGCACCTACATCATCTCCACCAACATCGAAAATTACCATTCTGTCTTGCATATCGAAAACCGTGTCTATTTCAGCTGATAGTATAGGTGTATCAAGATTTGTACCTGCATAGCAAGGTGCAATAACGTGAACACCCTCTTGTTCGAGAATTTCTCTGTAATCTGAGCTACGGAAATATGGATTTACCACATCGAGGTCAACTAACGTTACAAGCTTACCACTTTTTGCGATATCAAGTGCAAGATTTATTGAAAAGTTGGTTTTTCCACTTCCATAGTGACCACAAACTATTGTTATTCTTTCTAAATTATTTATATCAATCATACTCTCTTTTTTATATGTTATTTGTCATATTTTCTGTATTATATAAAAACTGCTTTTATTATTGCCATTATAGCATCTACACCAAATATAACCAAAGCAACTAATGCAAAAAATGCAATAGCTGAAACTATTCTTATAACCCTGTTTTTAACACTAAAGTAATCGTCTGCTGAAGGCTTTTTATTACTGCTTTCTTCCTTTTCAAGTGCTTCGGTAAGACTTTGCAGTTCGTCATCATTAAGCTTTACAGCATTTATACCTACAAGCTGTTCCATAGCTTTGTTGTAAAATTCATATGGTACAATTATATTATGTGCAACTTTGCTATTACCTGTAACAGCATTAGATTGTGTAGGAATACCTTTTTTAGTAACTACCCGCACACTGTATGGAATATTTTTATCCTCAAGAATTGCACATATACGCTCTTTTTCAAAGCCTGACGCAGTAACAACCACTACAGGTGACTTATCCGAAGGCTGGGAATCATCTAATAAATTACCACATTCTGTACACTTGTTAATATTATCTTTTACCAGTAGATTGCATTTTTTACAATATTTCATAATATTATTTCCTTATTAAAATTAAAAATATATTTTAATATACAACCTAGCTACAGCTTGCAAATTATATACTATTACTTATATATTAGTATATCAAATCAAAATTTAAAAATCAACATAAAGAATATAAATTATATAGGTAATTTTTTCAGATCATAAAACAACCATAAAGAAATACCGTTAAAAAAACAATCATTTATAATACTATTTCCTTTTCTATAATTTTCATGTAAAACACAAAAAAGAACTTTTCAATCGGTATTTTATAAGTTATTGAATAAGTTTATTCTCATATTAAACAATAGATAACATATACATACTATATGAGGGCTTTGGGAGGTAGAGCGATGGGAAATATTAACCGAAACAAAGTAATTAATATTTTTGCAACAACATTAGCAGGGGTAATTTCGGTATTCGCTACTTTCTGCACTGTTTCAAGATTCAGTGATATTAATGGTGAATTATCTGTACAAATGCTTGGATCGTCACTTTCTATGCCACAAAGTGTGGCTGCAAACGCTGTAAGCAGTGATATCAAATATGAAGCCGTGGTGGCTACTCAACCCTCAACAATATCTACAACTATAGCTACAGAAAAAGAAAGTGAAAATATCGAAGAGATTACAGATGATGAAACAAAATACAAAGGTAAGCAATACCCTGTTATTGAACAGCAATTCGGCTCTTCAGGTGAAGGGTATGATAACTTTTCTGTAAAAAACAGTACTGATTATAATATAGACTATGAACAACTGCTTTCAAATGACCTTGGTTTTGAAATAACAGATTCTGATAATCCACAGGTGCTTATTGTACACACCCACACAACAGAATCCTTTCTTATAAATGATAATGGGTATTACTACACGGATTATCCATTTAGAAATACAGACTCTTCAAAAAATATGGTTGCTGTTGGTAATGAAATTGTAAAATCTCTTAACAGTAACGGAATATCTGCAATACAGGCTACTGAAATTCACGATAGTACATATACAGGCTCATATAGCAGAAGTGAGCAGACAATTTACAAATATATAGAAAAATACCCTGAAATAAAGGTTATTCTTGATATACATCGTGATGCTGTAGGATATGATGATGAAAGAGGAAAATATAAGCCCACTTTTACTTATAATGGTAAAAAAGCTGCTCAAATTATGATAATGAGTGGCTACGATCCATACAACAGCTATGGCTTGGGACATTGGCAAGAAAATCTTACCTTTGCACTTAAATTACAGCAAAAAGCTGAACAGCTTTACCCTGGTATGACACGACCTCTTTATTTTGGAGATTTCGCTTATAATATGTTTATAAACAACGGTTCTTTATTAATAGAAGTTGGAACGGAAACTAACACACTTTCAGAAGCAAAATACACTGGAGAACTTCTTGGGAATGTGGTTGCACAGGTATTAAATGAAAGTAAAAATTAAATTTTGATTTTTCACAAAGCCCCCAAAGCACTTATCAAATGTGGCTCAATGTCAATAGTTGGGGAAACCCGAAAATAAGAAAAGCGAAAACAGGCAACGGCAACTAAGCTGTTGCCTGTAGTTGGTTAGAGAATATATGTAGAATTCTATTTCTAAAATGAGAGAAGTTACGGTAGCCATAAGCGTTGCGTTTGAGTACCTTTATTTTGTTATTACATCCCTCAGTGAAACCGTTAGTGTGTTTTGTAGTAAAAGAATTAAGAATACCATTAATCCAAGTGAGCATAGTTTTAGCACACTTTTGAAAAGGTTCTATGCCACAGACAGAAGCAGAATTAATCCATTTAATTAACTCCTTTTGAGCTTCCCCTCTTGATTTGCAACAAAGAATATTAAGGCAACCACGGTTTTTGAATGAGTGAACAAATTGTTAATAAATAAAAGATAGAGATGTGATATAATCAAAATAGAAGTAATTATATCATGAAAAAATTAAGCTTGATGGAAGTTATAGGAGAAATAGAAGATACTAGAAGAAACAGAAGTGTAATTTATCCGTTACATGAGGTGTTAATTATAATGCTCCTTGCAGTTATTTGTGGAGCAACATCGTATGCAAAAGTTGAAATGTTCGGAAAAAACAAGAGAGAATGGTTGGGAACATTTTTAGAACTTGAAAACGGTATCCCTAATGCGTGTACATTTCGTAACGTTATTAAAGAAATAGACACCCAAAAGCTCCATTTACTTTTCTATGAATGGATGAAGAGCGTTGTGAAAGAGTTATACGGTGTTGTAGCAATAGATGGAAAGCAGGCACGCAGAACAAAAGATGCAAAAAAGCGTCCACTTCATGTAGTAAGTGCATTTTCGGTTGAGTA
>JAXJQK010000062.1:0-2529 GCA_036311185.1 Acutalibacteraceae bacterium
AGAAGAGCTTATTGCACTTTATAATGGCGAAAAGCTTGAGCCTCTTACACATCAGTTCAAGGATTACAGCGAATGGATGAGAACAAGAGATTTAAGCTCTCAGAAAGAATACTGGGTAAATGAATTTAGCGACGAAATACCTGTTCTTGATATGCCACTTGACTATGCAAGACCACAAATGCAAAGTTATAACGGAGCAACTGTATGTAATCTTATAGATGATGAAACATCTGAAAAAATTAATACACTTTCAAGAAAAACAGGTACAACACCATATATGATATTCTTATCAGCCTTGATGATAATGCTTAGTAAGTATAGCAGACAGGAAGATATAGTAGTAGGTAGTCCGATAAGTGGAAGAACACATAAGGATACCGAAAAAATGCTTGGAATGTTTGTAAATACACTTGCAATGAGAGGCAGACCAGAGGGTAATAAGAAATATTCAGATTTCCTTGCAGAGATTAAAGCAAGCTGTCTGAAAGCTTATGAAAATCAGGAATATCCATTTGAAGAGCTTGTTGAAAATGTAGATGTTAACAGAGATATGTCAAGAAATCCATTGTTTGATATTATGTTTGCAATGCAGAATAATGAGCAATCCAAGGGTGAAGTATCTGACGTTGATGTATCAAATACAGCTACAGAAAGCAGTGTTTCAAAATTTGAACTTGAATTTAATGTATCTGAGTTTAACGGAAAATTTGTGGTTGGACTTGTATACTGTGCTGATTTGTATAAGTGTGAAACAGCAGTAAGAATATTAAATAATTTTGCAGAGCTAATGAAAAATATAGTATCTTCATATGATGCAAAGCTTTGCGAAATTGATATGATAACAGACGATGATAGAGATAGTATATTAAATGAATTTAATAATACATATTCAGAATATCCAAGGGATAAAACTGTAGCAGAGCTGTTTGAAGAACAGGTTGAAAAAACACCTGATAAGATTGCAGTAAAATTTGAGAATGAACAGCTTACATATAAAGAGCTTAACGAAAAAGCAAATGCACTTGCGTATAAGCTAATAGAATCTGGCGTTAAGGCTGATGATTTTGTAGCTATACTTGCAGAGCGTTGTATAGAAACAGTAGTAAGTGTTTGTGGTATTCTTAAAGCAGGTGGAGCGTATGTTCCTATTGACCCTACATATCCGGAAAGCCGTATAAAATTCATTATTGAAGATTGTAGTCCTAAGGTAATTATTAATTGTGTAGAAAATGAGCTTAGCTTTAATACTGATATTCCTGTAATAAAGTATACAGATAACTGCATTTTCGGCTCTCAGAGCAATAATCCTGATAATATTTGCACATCAGAAAGTTTGATATACTGCATCTATACATCGGGTACTACAGGTAATCCGAAGGGTAGTATGATCGAAAACCGTAGTGTAATTCGTCTTGTTAAAAATAATAATTATGTTGAGCTTAATAGTGAATCTGTTATACTTCAAACAGGTTCAGTTTCATTCGATGCTTCAACCTTTGAGATTTGGGGAGCATTATTGAATGGCGGAACCCTGATTTTAGCAAGTCAAGAGGCTATTACAGACAGAAAGCAAATGAAAAACATTCTTGCTATTCATAAGGTAAATACACTTTTCCTTACTACAACATTGTTTAATCAGATGATAAGTGAAGATAAAACTATGTTCAATTCATTGAAATATTTGCTAACTGGTGGCGAAAAGGTTTCATATGATCATGTAAGAATGTTTAAGAACAACAATAAAAATACAGTATTAATCCATTGTTATGGTCCTACCGAAAATACTACCTTTACAACTACTTGTGAAATACCAGAAGAGTATGAGATAATTTCTATAGGAAAGTCTATTTCAAATACTAAAGTATATATATTAAATAATATGCAATTGTGTGGAATAGGAGTACCTGGTGAATTATGCATAGCAGGTGATGGTGTAGCAAGAGGATATTTGAACAGACCAGAGCTTACAGCAGAAAAGTTTATTGATAACCCATTTGGTGAGGGTAAGCTTTACCGAAGTGGTGACCTTGTAAGGTGGTTGTCTGATGGAAGTATAGATTTCTTAGGACGAATAGACGATCAGGTAAAAATCAGAGGCTTTAGAATAGAGCTTGGCGAAATTGAAAGTAAAATCAGAGAAATTTCAGGTATAAAAGACAGTGCAGTAATAGTAAAAGCAGATAAAGGCGGAGATAAAGCTATTTATGCATACTACACAGGTGATACAGAAATAAGTATTACATATATCAGAGATATATTAAGTGAAAGCTTACCTGCATATATGATACCATCATATATGATGCAGATTGATGAAATCCCTGTAACTACAAACGGAAAACTGAATAAGAGAGCATTACCTGAAATAGATGCAAAAACAACAAAGGAATATATTGCACCACGCACAGAAACAGAAAAGGTAATCTGTGAAGTGTTTGTTGAAATACTTGGAGCAGAAAAGGTTGGAATAAATGACGGATTCTTTGAGCTAGGCGGACACTCACTAAGAGCAACAAGACTTGTAAACAGTAT
>JAXJQK010000063.1:0-5584 GCA_036311185.1 Acutalibacteraceae bacterium
GTCATACTCATTCCGTCACTTACAATATGATGCATATCTATAAGCAACAAATGATATTCACCCTTATTCACAAGCATAACTCTTACGTTCTTAGCATCACTTAAATCAAATGGTCTTACAAACTCGTTGTATATCTCTTCGTCACTCTTAGTGCTTTCTGAAACATATTCAAAGTCTGCTTCGATATTAGGTAATATATTCTGTACACATTCTCCGTCAACTGTAAGGAATGCTGTTCTTAAAATTTCGTGTCTGTCTGTCATTTCCTGTAATGCAGACTTTAGCTTTTCTGGATACACTTCACCCTCAAGCTTTATATTTTGAGGAATATTATAGGTTACAGAGTCAGGTGTTATCTGTTGGATTAAATATGTTCTCTTTTGAGCAGATGACATTGGATAATATTCCTTTTCTTCTGCTCTTGGAATAGGTACATATTCATCGCCTGTTGAGCCATCAATAATTTTGGCAAGCTGTTCAGGTGTTGTATGTGAGAATACATCTTTAAGAGCTATTTTCACACCAAGCTTTGCTTCAATACTGTTTACAAGTCTTGTTGCTCTTAGAGAGTGTCCGCCTAGCTCAAAGAAACTATCGTTTATTCCAACCTTTTCTGCTCCAAGTATTTCAACAAACACTTCACAGATTACCTTTTCTGTTTCTGTGCGTGGTGCTATATATTCCTTTGTTGTTTTTGCATCTATTTCAGGTAATGCTCTCTTGTTCAGCTTTCCGTTTGTAGTTACAGGTATAGCTTCAATCTGCATCATATATGACGGTATCATATATTCAGGTAAGGTTTCACTTAATATATCTCTGATATATGTAACACTTATTTCTTTATCACCTGTATAGTATGCGTAAATAGCCTTATCTCCGCCTTTGTCGGCTTTTGCTATTACTGCACTGTCTTTTATACCTGAAATCTCTCTGATTTTACTTTCAATTTCACCAAGCTCTATTCTAAAGCCTCTGATTTTTACCTGCTCGTCAATTCGTCCCAGATATTCTATATTTCCGTCAGGTAGCCATCTTGCAAGGTCGCCACTTCGGTAAAGCTTACCATCACCAAATGGGTTATCAATGAATTTCTCTGCTGTAAGATCTGGTCTATTCAAATATCCTCTTGCTACACCGTCACCTGCTATGCATAATTCGCCAGGTACTCCTATTCCACACAACTGCATATTATTTAATATATATACTTTAGTATTTGAAATAGGCTTTCCTATAGGAATTACTTCAAACTTTTCCGGTATTTCATAAGTAGTTGTAAAGGTAGTATTTTCAGTAGGACCATAACCATTGATTAAGATTGTATTTTTATTGTTATTCTTCAACATTCTTACATGATCATCTGAAAGCTTTTCGCCACCAATCATCAGATATTTCAATGAATTAAACATAGTTTTATCTTCACTTATCATCTGATTAAATAATGTTGAAGTAAGCCAAAGTGTATTTACATTATGACAAGCAAAAATGTTTTTCATTTGTTCCCTGTCTGTAATAACCTCTTGGCTTGCTAAAATCAGAGTTCCACCATTAAGTAATGCTCCCCAAATTTCAAAGGTTGAAGCATCGAATGAAACTGAACCTGTTTGAAGTATAACAGTTTCGCTGTTAAGCTTAACATAATTATTATTTTTAACAAGACGAATTACACTGCGGTTTTCAATCATACTACCCTTAGGATTACCTGTAGTACCTGATGTATATATACAATATACTAGATTTTCTGATGTACAAATATTATCAAGGTTATCACTTTGAGAACCTAAAACACCGCTATCTGTATATTTTATCACAGGAATATCAGTATCAAAGCTAAGCTCATCTTCTACACAATTAACAATTACCTTAGGACTGCAATCTTCAATAATGAATTTTATACGGCTTTCTGGATATGTAGGGTCAATAGGAACATACGCTCCACCTGCTTTTAGAATACCACAAATACCTACTATAGTTTCTATACAACGCTCTGCGAGTATAGCTACAAAATCATCAGCCTTAACGCCTGCTTCTCTTAGCTTATACGCAAGTGCATTTGCCTTTTCGTTAAGCTCTTTATATGTAAGCTGTTCATTCTCGAATTTTACTGCAATCTTATCAGGTGTTGCTATTGCTTGTTCTTCTAGTAGCTGTGCAACTGTCTTTTCTCTTGGATAATCAGTAACTGTATTATTAAACTCAGATAAAACCTTATTTTCTTCAACATCAGTTATAAAATTAATTTCAGAAATTTTTATATTTGGATTAATGCTAATCTCATCACATATTTTTACAATTCTGTCTAAAATAAGGTTTATTTCATAATCATCATACTTAACAGCATTATATAACGCATTAAAATTCAAACAACCATTTTGATCAGTAATAGTAAAAGTTATATCGTAGCCTGTTGCACTTTTAATACTTTCAAAATTCATTGTATGTTCATCGTCATTATCTTCGTCAGGCAATGTACCTGTAAAGTTTTCAAAAGCATATAAAACCTTAATTAAATCTCTACCCTGATTTGATAACCCCTGAATTTCTGCAAGAGAACAGAAATCAAACGCTGAGCTTTCTACACTCTGCTTATACTGCTGTTTTATCAACTCTGCTACAGATAATTCAGAAGAACATTTAACTACTACAGGAATTGTATTAATAAACAAACCCATAATATTTTCAACATCTTTTATAGCTGTATTACGTCCTGAAACAGTTTTACCAAAAACAATATTTTCATTATGAGTATTAATATGAAGCAAAAGTCCACAAACTGACTCTAATACAGCGTTTAAGCTAACATTGTTTTTCTTTGCAAAATCATTTAGTATATCTGTAGTTTTTTTGCTTAAAGAACGTGAATATTCTTTTACAGGTTCATCACACTGCTTAATTTCAGGATTAAGTGGTACAATCTCACTGACTGTATCACATTCAGAAAGCATATTTTTCCAATAATTTAATGCTTTTTCAGTATTCTGCCCCTTCAACCATCTAACATAATCTTTAAATTCACTATGTACAGCTCTTTCCTCAGCAACAGCCTTAGATAAAGCTTCAAATGAAGTACCTTTGCATAATTCTGAGTAGTACTCCATTAATTTTCCTATAATAATATCATTACACCAACCATCAATTATTATATGGTGAATGGTATAAAGTAATTTGTGGCAATTATTCGGAAGTTTACAATATGTAAATCTTATAAGGGTATCCTTTTGTAAATCGAACCCCCTTTTCCAATCCTCCTGCAATAACTTTGCCTCAACCTCTGATATATCATCTTTGCTATAATGCGAAAAATCGGCTGTTTTAAATTCTATTGGAGACTTTTTAAAAACAACCTGACGAGGAATTTTAACTTTTTCATATATAATTGCTGTTCTCAACACATCATATCTTGCTGACAACAGCTCAAGAGCCTGATTAAACATTTTTTCATCAAGCTCAACACTTAAATCTATATAATTCTGTATTATGTAATTTCCAGAATTATCAATAATACTATGATATAGCATACCCTCCTGCAAAGGTGTTAAGGCATATATATCTTGTATCATTTGAGCTTCATTGTTTGCCATAATCATTTACCTTTCAATTTATACTATTTCTGTTTTTAACAAGAATAGTATTAAATTCTCACTGTCATAATAAAATTTATTTTAAAGGCAATACCGCACAAACCTTGTGCTTATAGTTTTATGCGGTATTGCCATATTCAGTGATTTTTAAATTATAAACTTAAGAATATATTCAAGTAGATATTAAATACCTCTACCTTGAATTATACCCAAAATATCTCCAAAATCATCCATATCCAAACTACTATCAAAATCAGATGCTGTATATACAGTATCATTTTTATTTAAGCATAGGTCGGTAATTTTCTTTAATGACTCTTTAAAATATTCTGATAAATTCATAATTGTTTTCTTTGAGTACTTTGATGAGTTATATGAAATTTCAAATCCAAACTCATTTTCAGACTTCCAGCAATTAATTGAAATTCCCTTCGTCAATTTATCTGCTGAATTGAAAATTCTATTTCCTTGATAATATCTAAATTTAAATTCAGATAACTCTTCAACATCAAAGTCTGATGCAATCATTCCATATTCCATTCCATTATTAGGAATAGTATTAATAGCCTCTTTATTGCTGATAATTGTATTTTCAAGCTCATCACAGCTTGTAATTATCAGAGGATAATAATTCGCAAAACATCCCACTGTATTTTGGAATGATACTTCATTGTGAATTTCTCCTCTTTCAGAGTTTTCAACAATAATTACATTGTTATTTTTAGCAAATTCCTTATCCAATGAAAGTGCGAATGCTGAAATCAACAAGTCAAAAACAGAGGTGTTGTAGGTTGAATTTGCATCTTCAACAGCCTTTATTTCACTTTGTTCAAAAATTTCTGCAATACTATTTACATTCTGAATTTGAACATTATCCTCAACAGTCTGTGCTCTATATTCAGACAAATTCTCTAATGTCTTATCCCAATATTTTCTGTTAATTATAAATTTGTCTGATGAAGTATAGGCTTCACATAACTCACTCCATTGAATAAATGAAGCTGTTTTTTCTGTTAATTTAATTTCTTCATTATTCGCAAGCTGTTCTGAAGCAAGCTTAAAGTCATCAGTAATAATCTTCCATGAATGAGTATCTACTACCATTTTATGCACAGCTATTGCAAGCTTCTTGGAGTTATTATCATCAAATACAGCTGTCTTTACAATAGGACCATTCTCAATATCAAAATCACTTTGAATATTTGCACATTCATTTTTAATATACTCGTCCTTATCAGCAATACCTGCTATATCAAACTCATAAAAATCAAACAGCTTACTTTCGGCAACGCTTAAAATTTGTAAACTACCATTTCTAAATACTGCTCTGAGCATATCATTCTTAACTACAATAGCATAAAGAATCTTCTTGATATTATCATTATCAATATTATCAACATCAATAATAATAAACTCAGATAATGCATTTATGTTTTCACCGAATTTCTTCTCAAGATATGTTAACGCAGTAGTTTCTTTTACAACACCTACAACTTCGCCCTGTTGGTAAGTAGTAGCATTTTCAGAAATTTTAAGCTTTTCAATTACAGCCTTAATACTGCTTTGTGTCATAAATTCCTGTACAGAAATAATATATCCAATATCTTTTAGCTTTGAGATAATACGTATTGCTTTTAGTGAATCTCCACCAAGCTCAAAGAAGCTGTCATTTAGACTTATATTATCAAGTAGCAAAATATTGCTGAAAACATTACATACCTCTATTTCAATTTGAGAGGTTGGAGCAAGGAATTCTTTTTGAGTTTTTATCTCAATCTCAGGTAAAGCACGCTTATCAAGCTTTCCGTTTTTAGTTACAGGAATTACCTCTATCTGCATCATATATGACGGTATCATATATGATGGTAGTGTTTCTCCAAGGATATCTCTGATTTCTGAAATATCCATTTCAGAATCGCTTGTAAAGTACGCAAATATTGCCTTATCTCCGTTTTTATCAGCACGAGCAATTACTGCTGCATCCTTTATTCCATCGATTTCCTTAA
>JAXJQK010000064.1:0-5004 GCA_036311185.1 Acutalibacteraceae bacterium
GAAAAGAGTTGCACAAAAACCATAGATATCTGTTTTTGTATCCAGCTGTCCGTTCTCTTCGTATTGTTCTAAAGCACTACAGCCTGAAAATAGCTGTGGTGGTAAATCTCCGCCAACCTGTCTTATTCCTTTAATTGCAAAATCCTTAAGCTTTGCTTTACCGTCAGGAGTAACAACTAAATTAGCTGGACATATAGCTAAATGAACAATTCCTTTTTCTGAGATAGAAATAAGTCCTTCAAGTAATGGTTTAACAAGAGGTCTTGCTACCTCCCATTCTAATCTTCCACCACTACGCTGAACATACTCTCCAAAAGGAATAACATCCTCATATTCATTTACAATATAAGCTGTATTATTATCCTGAAAAACTGACTCAACCTTAACTATACAGTCACAGTCTTTAAGCTCTTTCACCTTATTACCAAGTTGCATAAACTGTTGCTTCAACTCATTGAATTTCTTACCGTTACCCTTTTTAACAGTAACAACAGCACTATTTTCAGAACGACTAAATAAATCCTTTGGTAAAAATTCTCTTATAGTAACTATTTTATTTGCTTTTTCATCATAGCCAATATATCTGGCACTATCTGATCTGTTATCAAGAACCTTGCCAACAATATATCTGTCGTTCTCAAGCTTTGTTCCTAATGGCAAAAAAGGTGACACCTGTACAGCATCCTGTGAAAAACCGCAGTTAGGACAAGTTTGTTCGCCGTGCAAATCTTTCATACAACCGTAGCATAAATCAGCCATATTAACACCTACTTTCCAATTATGTTGTTTATTATAACACAGATTACAACTCTTTTTCAACCATAATATATCATTAAAAATTACATTTTTGTAAATTAGAATATTATATATAACAATTTTGCTATAATCACCCTTGTTATTATCAAAAGCAAAAGAGAACAACACTCAGGCTGTTCTCTTTTGCTTTTGATTTTATATGTAAATTAAAAGGGGTTGGCTATTAATATTGCTCGATTATTGCTTGGTTATTTCGATATAGATAAACCTGATCTGCACCTTCACTCTCGAAATAATTATCAAGTAACTCCCAAGTTCTTGGATAAGAATCCTTTGTGATTACAATATTCTCTTCAGGGTCATCTAAATGTACACCAGAAACAACACCATCAAGCTTTTCAATAATCTTTTCAGCAGCCTCATAGCTAAGCTGTGTTGAATAACTTATATCTATATTATACACTATCTCATCATATATTTCAAAATTATCTCTAGTCTGTTCAACATACTCACAAGAGTTTGCTTTTAAAGTTTCTGCATAATTACTATCTGCAAGAAATTCTTCTTGTAGTGAAGAGAATATCTCATTTACCATTTCAGAATCAGTTACATCTTTTTTTACCCATTCTTCACTACCAGCTATAACTCCTACATTATTTCCGTAATATGCATCAACTGACTGTGAACTGGAAGGATCTTGATTTGTATATCTTTTTGATGGATATATATTCATCAAAGAAACATTTGCTTCGTCAGCACTAGCACAATTTGCTAATTTGAAATATTGCTGCTTATACACATCAGAGCTTACAACAGCATTAAGTTCATCCTTTATATTATCGTAGTTAAAGTGACTGTGTATATAACTTTTTGATATCTTTTTACCATTGTCAAGAACATAATCTATTCTTATACTATATGGCTCATAGCTTTTATTAATATGGCTAGATAAATAAAAATTATCGCTAAAACCAAAGAAAGCTCCTGCTTCATCATGTAATCCATCTACAATTGCCTGGTGAAGAGCAACTGTATTCTTTATTACCTCTTTATCCTCAATATAGAAATTTGCCTTTTCAAATCCATTTCCCTTAGAAACTATTACAGGATTTTCGTCTAAATTATAATTGTAATCTGGCTCATTAAAAACAGCAACAGATTTAATTTTTTCTACCTTTGGAACAGATGATACTCCTACCAAACCTGATGAAATAGCAAGATAGAATATAGCTATTGCTACAAATGAACCGATAAATGTAGGAATTGATTTAACAAATCTTTTTGTTCCTTTATTATAAATAAGTGTAACAATAAGGAAAGCTAGCAAAGAACCTAAGAATGCACTACCCATAAACATAAGCATTGTTTCAAATCCGTTGCCTCCAACACTTAAATCTGATACAAGGAAATAACCAAGCATAAGACCTGCTGCACCTGATGCAAGAACCTGAATTACAATCTTTGGGAAGCTGAAAATAAAACCATTCTGTACATTTTCATTTCTTCTCTTTTTAGCTATAACTATAGCAGCTGCTAAGTAAACAAGTGCTAAAACAAACCACAGTACTAATGTCTTTACTTCAACCTCTAAGCTATCAGCACCTAAAGAATAAACTAAATTATAATTAGAATCACAATATATATCTGCAAATGTACCTGATATAAATGGCATCATAACAGGACATAATGCATAGACTAGCATATAACTGAAACGATCCATCATACTAACATCCAAATTAAAACAACCTGGTACAATATTAGTTATTAAGCTTGTTCCAAGAGATAAACAGCTTGCAACACCGATATTAACAACACCAAATGACACCAATGTATCTACTGTTCCACCACAAATCATTGAGAAAAACGCAAGCATAGAATACATATTTATAATACTTACAATATAAGCAAGCATTCTGTTATATGTAACAAGTGCATTTAAGGAATTAATCTCACAGCTTGCAAATAGTCCTAATGACATAAATACTACAAGAGGTACTATAACTACTAGCAAGCCTGCAAAATATCTTGAAAGAAAAAGCGTATGTTTTTTTACTGGTAAAGATGCATAAAGGTCGACACTACGTTTTTTGTGATATATATTAAACATTAAGCAAGCAGTGATGATTGTAGCTACACATATTAGTAACGGTACTACTTCTATAAGCATCTGCTGACACTGAACATAACTAAATCTTTCAACACCAGTTTGTTTCTTTGATAAAATTATGTACATTGGAAAGCACATACAAAGCAAGAAAGAATAAATTATTATAATTGGTAACGCCTTCTTCACGCCCCACATTGTCATACTAAGTAATGGTTTTTTGCTTTTATTTAAGGATATTGTCGATGTCATATCCAGCCACCTCCATTTCACTTATAAATATTTCCTCAAGTGTAAGAGGAAGTACTTCTTGATAAACAGAATCATAAGAATTTAATACAGACATAGCATCATCTAAATTACCACGAACAACAATAGTGTATACTTTGCCCGATGATTTATAGCTTACTACATCAAGTTCGTCGAATACATTTTCAGGGAGTTCCTCTTTAAATGCGATTTGGATTCTATGTAAATCCAGCTTCAAGTCGTCAATATCCTTTTCAAGAAGAACACCGCCCTTATGCATAAAGCCTATATGATCACAGAAATCTTCAAGCTCACGTAGGTTATGTGATGCTATAATAACTGTCATTTCATTTTCAGAAATTGCTGAAATTATAAGCTTTTTAACCAGCTGACGTACTACAGGATCAAGTCCGTCAAAGATTTCATCTAAGAATAAGTACTTAGGCTGTGTTGAAAGAGCAAGAATTAATGCAACCTGTCTTTGCATACCCTTTGACATATTGATAACTCTTTTTTTCTCATCTATAGGGAACATACCGCAAAGTTCCTCATATCGTTCATTACTCCAATTAGGATAAATCGCTCTGTAAAGAGTTGATATCTCTTTCAATGTAGAACCATTTGAGAAGTACGGAAAGTCTGAAATAAAAGCACATTTACCTCTTATATCCTCATTTTCTGTAATATCCGCATCATCTATTTTTACTTTACCTTTATCTGGTGTATAAACACCTGATAGTATTCTTAATAATGTACTTTTACCGCTTCCGTTAGAACCAACTAAACCAAATACCGAACCGGAATTAATTTCTATTGTTAGGTTCTCAAGTGCAACTACATCGCCAAAAGTCTTTGATATATTGCTGATTTTTATCATTCTTGTTTCATCTCCTTTGTATAGACATTATCTACAATATCTATAATATCTTCTTTTTGTACCCCTAGCTTCATTGCATTTGTTACTGACAATGAAGTTTCTTTTAATGCTTCCGCTTTTTTGCTGTCTACTACAGAAATATTATCCATTACAAAAGACCCCTTTCCTACAACCGAGTATATTATTCCATCTTGTTCAAGTGTTTTGTAAGCCTTTGAAACAGTATTTGGGTTAACATTCAATTGTAGTGCAAGCTGTCTTACTGGTGGTAGCTGTTGCTTTGCCTCCAACACACCTAATGAAACTAATCTTACTACATTATTATATAGCTGTTCATAAATTGGCTCTCTGCTAGTATAATCAATATTAAACATAAACTTTCAACTCCTTTCACTGTCTTATTTTATTTCAATTGTACTAGCTCAATTAGTACACTTAGATTATATATTATACTCATAATTATTGCAAGCAAAAATTTCAATTTTTTTAAAGTTTGTATATTTTGCATCAATTGTACTATGTGTTATAGTACAATTGATATAGAAATTTACACGTTATAATAAAGATAAGCTATATAATAAGTGTTTAAATAAAGAACAGAAGCTAAAAAACGACAAAAAATAAGTCATATCTCGAAAAATCCTGTAAAATAAAAAGCAAACAAATTATTTTTTGAGGATATCAAAATATATCTTATATTGATTTTACAAAAAAGTTATAAGATTATAAGAACACCAATTCTTATGCTTATACGATAATCACACTTAGCTAAAAATATTTTTTTAAAGTTATAACAAGTTATATCAAGTAGATTATATTTAAATAATGCTATTTATATTTTTATAAAAAACTTCATATAAATTCTATTTTTTTCTAAAAAGACTTGATTTTTTTAAAAAATTATTATATAATACATAGTGTTGTGCCGGTGTGATGGAATTGGCAGACGTAGTGGACTCAAAATCCACCGGTAGCGATACCGTGCCGGTTCGAGTCCGGCCACCGGCACCAAAGGGGC
>JAXJQK010000065.1:0-2126 GCA_036311185.1 Acutalibacteraceae bacterium
AGTAAGGTTAAAGTACGCATGGGATGTATACTGAAACCCTTGGTCACTGTGAAGCTGCAACTCTGTGGTGGCCTTTTCCTTTTTTCTTTGCAGCTTTGATTGTGTTTAGAACAAGTTGAATGTTCTGTGTTTTACTAGTTTTGTAAGCAACGATGCTATTATCAAACAAAACTCTGATAACCGAGAGATACAGCACACCTTGCCCAGTGTGAATATATGAGATGTCGGTAACCCACTTTTGATTTGGTCTGTCAGCATGAAAATCCCTGTTCAGTAAATTAGGATATCGGTGCATGCAGTTACTGTAGTAGCGATATTTCTTGCGTCTTACTACTGACAACAGATTGTACTTATTCATTACCTTGAGAATGGTTTTAGGATTCAAGTAAATGCCACTTCTTTTAAGCCATAGATGTACTCTGCGGTATCCGTAAGTCCTACCACATTCTTTCTGACACTCTTCGATTTTCTTTGCTAATGGTAAATCTCTATCGGGTATATCTATTCTTGATACGAAATCATAACAACCGCTTCTGCTGACTTTAAAGAATCTGCACATTTCGCTGATCGAATACTTGTCCCGATGTTTGTATATTACTCTAAACTTCACACTTGTTCTCACTTCCTTTCTGTGAGCGAGAGAAAATCCCGCATCAATTCATTTTCCATTTCCAACGATTTAATCTTTGCATCCTTTCGTGCTATAATATATTTTAGTTCCGCAATCTTCATCTCTTCTGTTACAACATAACCCTTAGGTGGTCTACCTTGCTTTCTTAAAGCTATTCCTGCTTCAAGTTTTCGCTGGTTAGCGTTATATCGTGATATGAAATTATGTATTTGTTCTTTTGTAAATCCTAGCTTTTCTCCAATTTCTCTTTTTGTATATCCCTTTTCTTTTAACTCTAATATTTCTTTTTCGTATTCTTTTATATATCTGTAATTCTTTGCCATACAAAATTCCCCTATGGTAGTTTCTTTAATTCTACCATAGGGGTATCTTTTTTCTATTGTCCGTTTTTTACGGACCTGTGCAAAACAGTGGGTTTGTATATTTTTTAGCTTAATAAAAATCATGTTGTAAATTATTGTAACACTGAAACAGAAATGCTTCAACAGGCTGATTCTCGCAAGTAAATATATAATCTCCAACTAAAACACATCAGCATTTCTACTACGAATCCAGCCTGCGAATGTTGATTTTGATATACCATTGGTAGCACACTATTCTGACAGAGATAGACCACTTACTTCATAATCAGCTATTAATTTTTCCTCTTTAGTTCTCCTTATCGCCATTTTAAAAATCCTCCCTTTAATGAGCATTATATCCCATTAAAAGAAAGATGGGTAGGCGTGCTTGGATTGACGCTTACGTTGACGCTTACAAAACTTGAGTGTTATTTTGTCTGTAAAAACATATAATCCAGGGCTGTCACACTTTCACCAGTGAGACAGCCCCCTTCACTTTTATTACTTCCAAATTACCTCGACTATTAAGGTAGAATCATTTTATTTAGCTCTGTACTTAACCCATTTTACTACATTAGATACGTTACTTTGGCCTGTTGGGTCTGCTGTTGCCTCCTTAGCTACATCTCTGTAGTAATAGTAAGTATATACAGGTTCCTGATAGTACCAACGTGTAGCATAATTGTTTGTTTGATATGTACTCTCTCCTAGCCATACATCAGATCTACCACAATGTGGACATGTATATCATTTCGCTTTCATCAAGCTTGTGTTCAATCACCTCAACAGGAAGATTATCAAATTTGCTTCCTCGCTTTGACTTCTTGCGTGAATGTGCCTTTACAACAGTTTCAAGCTCTGGCTCAATGTTTATTGGCTCCTGAAGAGTTTCTGCTTCATTAAAAAGGTCAAAAAGAGAAAGTTGGTCAGGGTTCACCTTTTCAGATGATGCACCAAATTTCTCTTTTGCTTTTAATTTTAACTGCTCAATATACCAGTTATTTACTTTTTCAAGTGACTGGATTTTCTCATCTTTTTCTTTTAGTTTGGATTTTAAAGCTTCAATTTCAGCTCTCAATTCTTCGATTGTACTCACCCTAAAATCCTCCTGAATCACACTTTTTTGATGTATTTATTATACCATAAAAAGCATA
>JAXJQK010000066.1:0-7217 GCA_036311185.1 Acutalibacteraceae bacterium
CTACTGTTCGGCTTTCTCCACCAAAATCATAGCCCCATACCTTTTCAAGTAGCTTTTCTCTTGTAAGAACTATATCCTTATTTACAAGAAGATATTTAAGCAATTCATACTCTTTATATGTAAGTACGCAAGGCTCTCCGTTTACGCTTACGGTATGCTTAAAGTCATCTACCTTTATATTTTCATATTCCAATATGGTAGCACTTTCCTTACGTTCACAGCGTCTAAGCAAAGCCTTTACTCTTGATACAAGCTCCATAACACCAAATGGCTTTGATATGTAATCATCTGCACCCATATCAAGCCCCTTTACCTTGTCAATTTCTGATGTTTTTGCTGTTACCATAATAACAGGCACATTCTGCATTTTTTCATTCGCACGAATTTTTTTAAGAATAGACAATCCGTCCTCTTTAGGTAGCATTATGTCAAGCAAAATAAGACTAGGTATGTTATTTTCGCAAGCATCATAAAACTCAGTGCTATCTTCAAAAGCCATAACCTCATAGCCACTATTTTTCAAGGCGTAGCTTTCAAGCTCTCTAATATCTACATCATCTTCAACTATATAAATCATATTCATTTACCCTTCTTAAAGTAAAATAATAAAAAGCCTAAAAAATTAAGGCTATGGTAATTATACCACAGCCTTTAATTGATAGTGTATTAAATTTGTAAAATCTATGTGAAACTTGGATTTGTTGTATATAGCTTCTGATTGGCTGAATAACTCATATTTTGTTATGTTTCTCTATAACCTGATTGGTGTTCTCGTATATCAAAGTGTCCTTATTTTTATCAATTCTATAAGTGGTATTGCTTTTGTTCCAGCACTGGTATATAATAGTTTGTATCAGTTTTCTTTGGAGGATTACTATGGCTAAAGCACAGTATATGTCTGCAAGTGAGGCAGCTAAAAAGTGGAATATATCACATAGACGTGTTATAACTCTATGTCAGGAAAATAGAATACCTAATGTAACAATGGTTGGTAATATGTGGATAATACCTATAGAGTCATCTAAGCCTGTTGACGGAAGAACTATACGCTATGATGACAAAAATCCGGCTAAGCCTTTTATAAAATGGGCTGGTGGTAAGGGGCAGTTGTTACCGACCTTTAGAAGATTTTATCCATCCGAATTAGGTGTAACAATAAAAAGATATTGCGAGCCTATGGTGGGTGCGGGTGCTGTGCTTTTTGATATTCTGAATAATTACGATATGGACGAGGTGTATATTTGCGATACAAACGTGGAATTGATTAATTTATATCGTACTGTAAAGGATAATGTTGATAGTCTTATTAAAATTTTATCTGATTTTGAAGAAGAGCATATTAAAAAGGATACTGAAAATCGTAAAGCCTACTATATCCAACAGAGAAATAAATATAATAATCTTATCCAAAACAGAACAGATGAAAATGCACTTACAAGAGTTGGTTTGTTTGTATATCTGAATAAAACCTGCTTTAATGGTTTGTACAGAGTTAATAAAAAGGGGTTGTTTAATGTTCCTGCTGGAACCTATAAAAACCCTAAAATTTGTGACAGAGAGAATTTAAAAAAGACCTCTGAGCTATTGCAAAATGTAACTATACTGTCAGGCGATTATTCTGAAATTAAGAAATATATAGATGAAAATACATTTGTTTATTTTGATCCACCCTACAGACCCCTTACAGATACAGCGGAATTTACTGCATACAATGCAAAGCAATTTGATGACAAAGAGCAAATAAGGCTTGCAAACTTCATAAAGGATATACAGTTTGCAAAGATAATGGAGAGTAATTCCGACCCGAAAAATGTTGATGAAAATGACAATTTCTTTGATGATTTGTATAAAGGGTTTAAAATTAGCAGAATATCAGCTACGAGGGCGATAAATAGCAAGGCTACTGCTCGTGGCAAAATAAAAGAGATTTTAATTACTAATTATGAGGTATAATATGGCAAGAGAATTTAATATATGGCTGTCACAATTCAGAGATAGTATTGCAAACTATGGCTACTATGTGAATTTTGAAAAGGTTTACAGCAACATAAATAATATTAAAATAGAGCTTAATATTTTAAATTCATTAATTGGTTCAGATAATATAGAAAGTGATTTTGAAAATATAGTTTCAAAATATCCTGAAACATTAAAATGTATTCCGTTACTTTTGGCTGTTAGGGCGAATGATATTTTTGCAATGGATATAGACGGAGAGTTTATATATAATTTTAAAAAACCAAATTATTCTGTTGAACAATATAAAATATTTATGAGAAAAACAGGGCTGTTTGATTTGCTTGAAAATCATCTTATAAGCAATCTTGTTGATTATGCTACAGGTGTTGAAACAGGCTTGGACTCTAACGGAAGAAAAAACCGTGGGGGTCACCTTATGGAGGATTTGGTAGAAAGCTATATAATTAAAGCAGGCTACATAAAGAATGAATCCTACTTTAAAGAGATGTATATACATCAAATTACAGATAAATGGAATATAGATTTATCTGCGATATCGAATAACGGAAAAGCAGAAAAGCGTTTTGATTTTGTTATTAAAACAGAAAATATGATTTATGGTATTGAAACTAATTTTTATGCAAGCAGTGGTTCTAAGCTAAACGAAACAGCAAGAAGCTATAAACAAATAGCACAGGAGGTAGATACTATCAACGGTTTCACCTTTGTATGGTTTACCGACGGCAAAGGCTGGAACAGTGCAAAGCATAATCTTGAAGAAACCTTTGATGTTATGGAGCATATTTACTCTATTGACGATTTGGAGAATGGGGTTATTACCAGTTTAAAATAGTTAGCTAGGTGCTTTGTTAATAAAAGTACCCTAAAAATAAATTAATAAAGGTAGGTTTTATTATGTTTAAGAAAAAAGAAAATACTAACAAACCAATAATTCAGGCGAGTGGCTATAATGGTAGTGAGCTATTACGTGTTTGTCCAAAATGTGGAGAAGAAAAACCACTTAGTGAGTTTGGATTGAGAAATATGGGGAATGAGAAAATAAGGAATCAATCATGGTGCAAGAAGTGCAGATGATAAAAATACAAACATAAATAGCACAAACTTGCTATTAGAACATTTTTCTATTCCAAATACAGATGGTTTGATTAGGCGAGGGGGATTCCATAAGGGGGCTTGACCCCCTTTGGTCGTTCAGTGAGGGGTTTGGGGAGAGGGATCGAAACCTCTCCCCAGCAATCTTTGCTTACTTTCTTTTGTAAGAAAGTAAGAGCCTGTGCGGCTTGAGCACATAAAAAATAAAAAGTTTATTATAAATTAATGGTTTGTAAGAGTTGATATCTTCAAGTTCACAATAAAAATAGGTAAGACATCGACACATTATATGTGTCCCTAAATATACAAACCTAAGTTTATTAAAAACTATTCGTACGCAATATGAGCTTGAGTATAAAAAATATAATAAAAACAGATGAAACAGGTGTATTAAGTTTGAAGAAGATAAAAAAGTGGGAACCTGAAAATTTTGAGTTGGAGATGACAACGCACTGGAGCTTTCCAAAGCGTGGAGATTGGGCAACACACGATGCAAAATGGCGAGGAAATTGGTCGCCATATATTCCAAGAAATATAATTTTACGCTATTCTCAAGAGAGCGACTTAATTCTTGACCAGTTTGCAGGTGGAGGTACAACATTAGTTGAGGCTAAATTGCTTAACAGAGATATAATAGGCGTAGATGTAAACGATGTTGCTTTAGAGCGTTGTAGAGAAAAAATAAATTTTGAATATGAGCCTGCAAAGGGTAAGGTTTATATAAAAAAGGGAGATGCTAGAAATCTCGATTTTATAGAGAATGAAAGCATAGACCTTATTTGTACTCATCCACCTTATGCAGATATTATCAAGTATAGCGAAGGTATAGAGGTAGATTTGTCACAGCTGAAGGTTAAGGATTTTCTTGAGGAAATGAAAAGCGTAGCCTCTGAAAGCTATAGGGTATTAAAAAAGGGGAAATTCTGTGCTGTTTTAATGGGTGATACACGACAAAAGGGTCATATGATACCTATGAGCTTTGATGTAATGAGAATTTTTCAAGATGCAGGCTTTACCCTGAAAGAGCTGATTATTAAAGAACAGCATAATTGTAAGGCTACAGGCTTTTGGAAAACAAATAGCAAAAAATATAATTTTTTATTGATAGCACACGAGTATCTTTTTGTGTTTCATAAAATGTAAATTTAATGGTTTTATTGCGTAGAGGGGAAAATAATATGCAACAAACATTTGGTAAATGTCCACATTGTGGTAAGGATATTGCTTTGAATTATCTTGAAAGAGAATGGAAATATGGTAGCCCTATAAGAGTATGCAAAAAATGTAATCAGAAGTATCTTGATAAACGTTATCACGAAATTACTGTTGAGGGTATTAACCCTGATTCATTTAATATGAGAAGAATAAAGTTTAGCCTTTTATTTGGAGTTGTATTTTTGCTGGTTTCTGTTTTATTTAATGCATATACTATTCTGCTAAAGGGCTATTATCATACTTCTATGGTGTTATTAGGTTTAGGAGGAATAATGCTTATAGGTTATACATTGGTTGACTTTATTCGTATAAAAACAGGTGCAAAGCAACGTAGCTTAGAAAAAGTAACGATTGAATCTGTAAAACGATTACAGAATAAAGAGTATGCACAGGAATTAGCCTCTTTGGGGTATAATGTACCTGAGAAATATCTATAGTATAAAATATTTTGAAGTGATAAAAATGAAAAAGATTAGTTTAATAGTAATGGTTATAGGTTTAGCGATATTAATTTGTTCGTGTGGTCTTGCTACTGAAAGTGAAATAATGATGTATGCAAAGAACCACTATGGCGAAGCTGAGATTATAAATACAGATGAGATTAGCGAATCTGAGATTAAATATTACTTAAAGGATAGTGAATATGGCTTTGAGTATTACATAAGAAGTTATCTTCGAAAGACTTTTAGAGATGGTCGTGAGTGCTTGAAATCAGAAAAAAAAGAAAGTGATTTTAACCTTGCTTATCACAACTATATTGTAGAACAGATTGACGATGAGTTTACAAAACTTGAGGATAAGTATAATGTTGAAATAATCGAAGATAGTGTCTCGAATAAACTTACTAGAAATTTAGTAATAGAAATTAACTATAAAAAAGATAATTTAAAAACAGCACCTAACCTCTCAAAAAAGGTGAATGATTTATATATGGTGTATGATAACAGACATTATTGGAAAGCCCCTAGTAGAATCTATGTGTACGATAAAAACAAAGAAAAAATAGGTTATTATGATTCAGAAAGTTCTACGTGGATGACTTCTGAACAAGAGGATGATGTTTTTTATATAAAAAGAGGAAAAGAGCTAGATTTAGATGCAGTGTATTTAAGAAAAGAAGAAAAGCTTTTTAAGGATACTGGCTTGTCATTAGATGATGTTGCTGATGTTTTGGGCGAAGAGAGCCCTACAGAAAATAGTGTGGTTACATATTATTATTTTGAAGTAGACGGAAAAGAGTTTTTCCTTGCAGATGTGCTTGTGAATCCAAATGCTAGATGGTATAGTAATTATGATAAGGTAATAGAAAAATAGGGATGATATGTTTTAGCAGAAAGTAACATTATAAATGAGGTGTAAAGCTTTGGGAAAGGTTATTACAGGATTAAGTAATATAGAAAAAATTATTGCAGGGTTAATTTGTTTAGCGATAGGTATGGTTTTTATTGTAATGTCGTTTAATTCCTTTGAAAATTATATGGAGTTTAACAGTGTTGCAGTACAGGTTTCAGCAGAGGTTGTAGATGTAGAAAAAATTACTAAAGAAAATATTAAACATTCGAGTTATAGTACACGTTGGATTATTTATGTTTCTTATGAATATGAAGGCGAAAAATATGAACATATTGAATTTTCTATAGAGAATAGTAATTCTTATGAAAAAGGCGATGTTATAAAAATGTACATACAGCCTGAAAATCCGACAGATATAAGAAAAACAAAAGAGGTGCCATTTGAAAATATAGCTATATTAGTAATTGGTGTATGGCTTTTGATATGTTCCATTTCTAATTTTGCATCAATAAGTAAAGAAGAAAAAAAGAAGAAAATGAAGGTTTACGGAATAAACAAATCAAAAACTGGGACTATACTATTATTGATATGTCTGTTTTTTGCAATGATTATTGGTTCTGTGCTGTTTGATACAATCAGCTTTGCTAAAAATGCAGAAGAAGTAGAAGCTAAGGTTTCATATACGACTATAGAAAGAAGCTCAAGAAAAAAGAAAAAAAGTAAAAAAGTTATGTATATTGATTATGAGTATAACGGGAAAAAATATGATGATGTAAAGATATCAAAGGATGTACCTAGTACAGCCGATGAAGGCGAAATGATAACTGTTTATGTAACTCCATATAATCCTTCGGTTGTAAGAAGCTATAGAGTTTCAGCTTCTGATATAGTTGGGGTAGGAATATTTGCATTGGTTATGGGCTTTTCTGTGTATGTATTTTCAATTTCTTTTAATAAGAAAAGAAAAAATCCTTATAAAACAGGTAAATTAATTATGGCTACAGTTGATGAAATTATGATTGATTACAATATTACGGTTAATAAGGATAACCGTAGAAATATACGCTGTAGCTATATTGATATATTTACCGGACAAAGATATGAGTTTGTGAGTAATAAGGTATGGTGTAGGCTTGAGGATATTTTTGCAGTGGGTGATCAAATACCTGTTTATGTTATGCCAAATGATTATAGTAAGTATTATGTTGAGCTTGAGCCTGAGTTTGAACAATCAAATGCAGCAGAGTTTATAAGATAATAAATAAAAAAAGAAAAAGTGCTGGATTTTTGTTTTAAATCGAGTGATTTTAGGCGAAAACCACAAAAACACTGACATTATCATATTTCAACGATGAATTGGCACAAGCACAAACAAGCAAAAAAACATTTTTAGAACAAATAGAAAGAATTATACCATGGGGCCAATGGCTAAAGATAATAAAACCTTGCTATTACAAAGGAGAACGAGGAAATAAGCCTTATGATTTGGAACTGATGTTACGAATTCATATTTTACAAAACCTTTATGATTTATCCGATATGAGGGTAATGACAGAGGTAATAGACAGTCGAGCATTTTCGGAGTTTTGTGGAGTAGATTCTTCAAATCAAGTACCTGACGGAGATACTATAGGAAG
>JAXJQK010000067.1:0-14470 GCA_036311185.1 Acutalibacteraceae bacterium
GACAGAGAGGTAGGTAAAGAAATTCTTGCTGTTGAGGGTATTTGCAAGCAAATCGACGGTGAAGATGTTCTTAAAAATGTTTCATTCAGAGTTGAAAGAGGCGATAAGATCGCATTTATCAGCGACAAGGAAACATCTGTAACAGCACTATTTGAAATTCTTATGGAGAATGATAAGGCTGACGCTGGTACATTTAAGTGGGGAGTTAGCACAAGTACTTCTTACTTCCCTAAAGATAATTCAGAATATTTCAACGATTGTAACGATTCAATTCTTGACTGGCTTGAGCAATACAACAACGGCTCTGACCACACAGAAACATACCTAAGAGGCTTCTTAGGCAGAATGTTGTTCAGTGGTGAAGATGTATTCAAGCCTGTAAAGGTATTAAGTGGTGGTGAAAAGGTACGTTGTATGCTTTCTAAAATGATGATGGGTGGTGCAAATGTACTTGTACTTGACCAACCTACAAACCACCTTGACCTTGAATCTATCACAGCAGTAAATAAGGGTCTTACAAACTTCCCTGGTATTGTTCTATTTACTTCACACGACCACGAGTTTATCTCAACAGTCGCAAATAGAATTATCTTTATTCAAGAGGACGGAATTAAGGATATTACATCAGGCTATGATGAATATTTAGCTGAGAATAATCTTATTAGAGAGTGATAAGAACGCAATCCGATTTCAAGAAACGGAGTATCTTGATAAATATGTATAATATATTTTTAAAATGGTTTCGACAAAATGCTGTTGCTGTTTTTCTTTCGATTCTTTTTATTATTACGTATATCATAAAAGAGATTTATCCTCAAATTAATGATATTCTCGGAGCTTGTAGCCTAAAATTCATAAATAGCGAATATTACAGATGGATCACCTCTTCATTTCTACACTATGGTTTATACCATTTGTTCGGAAACATAACAGGCTTATTGGCTGTTGGTTCTTTAATAAGTCCATTTATAGGAAAATGGAAAACCTTGTTCTTTTTCTTTGCCAGCGATTTATGTGCAGGCATAACATTTTCTTGGATTGTATCTAGTCCTGAACCAAACTACGGAGGTGGTGCATCTGGTGGAATATTTGCACTAATTGCCACACTTTTGGTATGCTATCTCCGTTTCCCCGAACAA
The DNA here is from genome assembly GCA_036311185.1 of Acutalibacteraceae bacterium. Classification (GTDB taxonomy): domain Bacteria; phylum Bacillota; class Clostridia; order Oscillospirales; family Acutalibacteraceae; genus CAG-964. The sequence continues at coordinate 1,140 of JAXJQK010000067.1, forward strand.
TTTAATTGTAAATGGTATAGAATTGATGTGCTGATAGTAATAGTATACTTTTTCATAGCAAATGATAATTGGTCATCAGTTTTAACACATATATTCGGTTTTTCTTACGGCGTAGTATTATCCTTTATCTTTATTGTTTTCAATTTAATAAAGAAACCTGACAAACAAATTAAGAGTGAATATATGGTTAAAAATCTCTAATTCATCTCACACTTCTTACAGGAGGTAAGAAAATGGCAAAGTCTGAAAATCAAAAGTTAAAGCTACTGTATTTACAGAAAATTATTTTTGAAAATACAGACGAAGAGCATGGTTTAACTCTACAAGAAATTATAACCGAGCTTGAAAAATATGATATTCAGGCTGAGCGTAAAAGTCTATACTCTGACATAGAGCTTTTAGCACGCTATGGCTTTGAAATAACTCGTGCAAAAACCGGAAAAAGAGTAGAATATAAGCTAACATCAGGTAGAAAATACCAGCTTGCCGAGGTTAAGCTGATGGTAGACGCTATACAGTCCACACGCTTTATAACCAAAGGAAAAACTCACGAGCTTATTAAAAAGCTAGAAAAGGAAGTAAGCATTTACGAGGCTAAACAACTACAGCGTACCGTATTTATAGAAAAACGCTCAAAAACCTATAACGAAAGCATTTATATAAGTATAGATACTATCTACCGTGCTATTCAAAGTAAAAAGCAAATCAGCTTTAACTATTACGAATGGTATGTTTCGTATGGTGGTGTAGAAAAGGTTTTCTTGCGTGCTAAAAAAGATGGTAAGCCCTATCAGGTAAGCCCGTGGTATATGATTTGGGACGATGAAAAATACTATCTTATAGCCTATGACCATTTGCAAGATAAAATAAAACACTTTAGAGTAGACAAAATAAAAAATGTAGAGATTACTTCTATCCCACAAAAAGGTACTAAAGCCTTTAACAGCTTTGATGTTTCTACCTACGTTAAACAAACCTTTGGTATGTTTGGCGGTGATACCCCTCAAGAGATTACAATGCGTATTGATAACAGGCTTATCGGTGTTATAAAGGATAGATTTGGGGAAGATTTTTTAGTTATGCGTGCTGATGAAGCCAGAAGTGATATTGTTGTAAGTGTATATCCCAGCCAACAATTTTTCGGCTGGGTATTCGGGCTTGGCAATCGTGTAACACTTATCTCTCCACAAAGTGTGGTTGAAGACTTTAAAAATATGGTAAACAAGATTTCTAAAAATTATAGATAATATTTTTATTGAGTATAGTATTAAAAAATATATTTGATATTATTTTTTATTTATAACTTGAATGATTAATGATAGTGAGGAAATTATGATTAATTTATTTGGAGAAGAAAATTCTAAAATAAACACTGCACCTTTTCTTATTAAGGCACTAGAAGAAGAAAATTCAATACGATTTATTGTTGCGTTGCCAATGCAAAGTAAAACAAGAACTGATATAAATGATACAGAAATTCCAGTGTTAAATAAAATATTAAGAGAGTCTTCAACTATATATCCAGACGAAAACAACCTGTATGAAATATTGTTTGAGGATTACATATTTCATATTACTCGAAATGAATCATATACCTACTGGGATAATTATGAAATTAGAAATGGTAAATATTTTATAATATTTGATAAATCAAGATTACTAGATTATCTACCACAACTGATCGAACCAGAAATTGTTAAGACTTATTATCCAAATGGTTGGAAACATTATGGGATATATTGTCAAAACCATATTATAGATGTTATTGCTACAAAAAAACCAAATATAAAGTGTATACCTAAAAAATTTTTTTAGAGCACTTTTACAAATGGTATAGATAAAACGAGAAAAAGTTGAAAAGATAACGAATAAAAACTACTAAAAAATTGCTACTTTTTCATAAAAATAAATATTTTGATTAAAATTATGAACAGTAGTTAAAAAATTCTCCTTTTTACAGTAAAAGTCCCAAAAATCGTACATCTTCGTGTGTATAATTAAAACTGTAAAGGAGATGTTGATTATGATTAATTTTTGTTTAATGGTTATTCTTTTATCAGCTTTAAGAAAAATATTATGGCAAATAGATGAAACATTCATAATAACTATAGATGATAATTTAGAGTCAATATTCTATGCTACTATGGGATTTATAATGTTTTTATATGATATTGTAAAGCCTACAAAAACAGAAATTGCACTCTACGAAAAACAAAAAGAGCTTGCTATAGAAAATATTTTCTTAATATTGAATAAGGCAAAATCGGTATTTAATTCAATTTATAATAAACTAGGTTGTAAATCATATAAAAAGAATCTAAAACTATTACCAGTATCACAAACTAAAACAGAATTTAATGAAGAATTTTCAAAAGTAGCATAAAAATAAAACTTACACAAAAAGCCAGCCCTTTTAAAGGCTGGCTTTTATGTGCTACTTATGTAGCCTGTGCCAAATGTGGTTGAGTAACCAAGCCAAAGCTTATTGTTATAGCTCTGTTTACTTGATTCATAGCTTGTGGGCTTAAACAACCCATTTTTTCTTTTAGTCGCTTTTTATCTATAGTTCTTATCTGCTCTAATAATACTACTGAATCTTTCATAAGTCCACAGTTCTGAGCACCCAGTTGAATATGTGTAGGTAGCTTAGCCTTAGACTGCTGACTTGTAATTGCTGCTGCTATTACAGTTGGGCTGAATTTGTTGCCAACATCATTCTGTACAATTAACACAGGTCGTACACCACCCTGTTCAGAGCCTACAACCGGGCTTAAATCTGCATAGAAAATGTCACCACGTTTAATGTTCACAATTTTCACACTCCGTAAATATATTGTAATTAACTTACAATAGTATTTTTACCTTAAATTTATATGTTTATACTTTGTGTCATTATCATAATATTGACATTTTCTTGATTTGATACATAAATTTTTCAAGTTGCAAATGGTGGACTGCATAATTTTATTTTAAAATGTTGTGTTGTGTAAAAAACTGTGATATAGTTAATAAAAAATCAGGAGTTGATGTAAGATGTCAAGTAAAAAACAAAAAATCATAAAAATAAGCATTATTACATTTTTAATAATTTTAATTGGTTGGACTTCGATTGTTTATATATTTGAAGGCTCATCTGCATTTATATACAATGAAAAATGGATAATAGGTAAAACCAGAGAAGAAATACAAGAAAAATATGGCGAATTTGACTGCCAAGCTGATTATATGCCAAATCGTGCCCATTATATTGTACAAGAAAGCATAGCAGATAAGTACTTAGACGGTCCACCTATGAATAGGTACTATATAGTATTTAATGATGAAGGATTAGCTGAAAAAGTCTATAAAGGCACCTTACCTGGTGGTTAATATTCTTAAACATAATAACGCTTAACGTATTAGTAGCCGATCTCTATATATGATTCCGTACACGACATTTCAATAGCTTACCAAGCAGAAAAAAACCGCCGACAAAAGTCGACGGCTTAATAACTAATTAATATCAGTCACTAGTATATGGTAGTAAAGCAATGTGTCTTGCTCTCTTAATAGCAACTGTTAGCTCACGCTGGTGGTGTGCACAAGTACCTGTTAGTCTTCTTGGAAGAATCTTTCCTCTCTCAGAAACATAACGGCGAAGTCTTGCAACATCTTTATAGTCGATATTCTCAACCTTATCTACGCAGAAAGCACAAACCTTTCTACGACCCTTACGGCCAGCACGGCGGTTATCCTTCTCTGGTCTCTCAGCCATGTTTATCGCTCCTTTATATAGTCTACAGTTAAAACTGCGTTAGTTAAAATTAAAATGGAAGATCATCATCACCTGGTAGTTCTTCAAAATCCTCAGGCATACCACTTGTATAGGTGGTTGCTGTGTTGTTTTGCATAGGTGGTTCTTGTGGCATTGGTATACCATAATTACCATAGCTACCGTTTGATGTTCTTTCTCTTCTGTCACCTGTAAAGAATACATTTTCAGCAACAACCTCAGTTACATAACGGTTATGTCCGTCTCTATCCTGATATGATCTTGTCTGTAATGAACCCTCTAAGGCTATTAGCTGACCTTTAGCGAAATACTTGCATACAAATTCAGCAGTCTGACGCCAAGCAACTACATTAATAAAATCTGTCTGTCGCTCTGTACCCTGCTTTACATAGTTACGATCTACTGCAACTGAAAAGCTTGATACTGATACACCTGAGCCTGTTGTCTTCAACTCTGGCTCAGCTACTAAACGACCCATTATAACTACTCTATTCAACATATGCTATCATCTCTCCACTACGTAAAATCTATTCAATAATTTCTTTTAATCGCCAAAATTACTCTTCATCCTTCTTGATGATAAGTGTTCTTAGAACGCCGTCTGTAATCTTGTAGCGTCTGTCAAGCTCAGCTGGGAAATCAGCATTACTTGTGAAATTAAATAGAACATAGTAGCCCTCTGACTCTTTGTTGATCATATAAGCAAGTCTACGCTTACCCCATTCGTCAACTGTGTCAAGTGTAGCATTCTTTTCGATAAGAGCCTTAAACTTTTCAATTAGCTTCTGGATACCCTCTTCGCCAAGCTTCATAGAGATAACCAATACTGACTCATATTTGCTCATAATTTCTGACATCTTCGTTGCACCTCCTTCTGGACATTTGGTCCCATATAGTGGGACAAGGATAAATTTATTAAGACGCATACGCTGTACACGCATAACAATATCATTTTAGCAGTTTTTTTCAAGCTTGTCAACCTCCAACAAAGTATTTTCTGAAATTTAAAATTCAAAAAATTAAAATCCTTTAATAATTTTAATTTGTATAAAATACCTAAATAAATTCAGCAAATTTCTAAATCTCTCTTTTTAAAAAAATATGACAAAACAATTACCTGTATGCTATAATTTAACTATGTAGCATAGTACAATTGTTACAATTTAAATTTAAATTTAAATTCAATTTAAGAAAGGATCAGAAAAATGAAAAGTATCAAAAAAGCTACCTCTAAAATAGTAGCCGTTTTGCTTACTGTAATAATTATAGTAGTTGGAATGCCTTTTACAGCACTTGCCACAAACGCTGTAACTCCACCTACTTATGTTACATCAAGCAGTGAAAAGGCTCTATGGGCAGAGGGAACTAATGCAGAAACAACAAACAATATTGATGCTGTAAAATGGTATAAGAACAGCGATAATAAATATTATTGGTTCTTACCTTCATCAGCAGATTTGTCCAACCTGACTGTTTACCACAACTTTGATAGCGTAAAAATCAACGACACATCTATTATAAGTGGTAACAGCTACAATATGTTTGAAAACAATCAAACATATACAGTAACAGCCGACGGTACTACATATACACTATGTGTACAAAAGGCAACTGGAATAGGCTCTATGTTCCTTACAACTGAAAGTGGAACTATGAGAAATATCCACAATGACAAATCAGTTTCAGAAAGTGGTCAGTTGGTTGCTATTGACTACGACGGCTCAGTTTCTTACGATAATGAGCTTGACTCTATTAAAGGTAGAGGTCATTCAACATGGAAACTATCTAAAAAGCCTTACAATATTAAGCTGGCTAAAAAGACAGCTTTGCTTGGAATGGACAAAAACAAAAAATGGTGTTTACTTGCAAATGCACAGGAACACTCTATGATAAGAAATAAGTTTATGTACGACCTTGCAAACGAGGTTGGTCTTGATTTTTCACCAGAATCACGTTTTGTTGATTTATACACAAACGGTGAATATAAGGGTACATATCTACTTTCACAAAAGGTAGAAGCTGGTGACGGTGACCTAGTAGACATCACTGACCTTGAAGCGAACACAGAGGATGCTGTTGCACTAGCTACAGGTACAGAAGATGTAGATCTTGAAGAGATGTATGGTAACAAAAAATACAACTTCAATAATAGAAGAGGTTTTAGAATACCTTATAATCCAGAGGACATTACCGGTGGTTACCTTATGGAGTTTGTAATATCAGTAGACGAGCCAAGCTCATTTACTACAAAAGGCGGACAGAATGTAAATGTAAAGACTCCTGAGTATTGCTCTGTTGAGCAGATCAACTACATTGCAGACTTTATGCAAGATCTTGAAGATGCACTATATTCTGAAACTGGCTACAACTCAAAGGGTAAGCACTATACAGAGTATATAGATATCAAATCAGCTGCTATTATGTATTTGCTACAGGAGTTTTCTGTAAATGTTGATGGTGGTATTTCTAGCTGTTATTTCTATAAGGATTCTGATCTAGTAGGTGATGGTAAGGTTCACGCAAGCCCTTGCTGGGACTTTGACGTTGCTTTGGGTAACCTTGACCAATACAAGGACTTTTCACATACTATGAACTATAATGACTGGTTTATCAAATATTCCTTCCGTTATTCATCAGAGCTAACAATATTCGCTCAATTGTGTAACCACGATGATTTCTGGGCAGAAGTAGAAAAAATATGGGCAGAAAAATTTGTTCCTGCTCTAGATATAGCTACAGGTAAAACCGAGGGTACAGGAAGACTTCAAAGCATATATGATTATGATGCATTACTTGAATCTGCATCTGTAATGAACTATACCAGATGGGATATAAGAGGTACCTTACTTGTTAAAGAGGCAGGCTATACACAAGATGAACAAATGAAATATCTTGAAAAATTTATAAACGGTAGAATAAAATTTTTAAATTTAAATCTAACTTTTGATGGCACAAAAGAAAAGTATATAGAATACTTAAACAGTGAGCTTGAGTATTTTAACGAATTTTATTCTAAGGATATACCAGAAGAAAAAACTGCACTTGAAGAAATAACCGCTATTATAGAACAGGCAAAGGTTGATATAAACAATGCAACATCAAAAGAAGAAATTGTTAATATAATGAATGCTACATCAAATGCCATAAGCGAATGTGCTGTATTTACAATCTATTTCGATAACTCAAAAGCAAAATGGGATAATGTTTATATTTACTGCTGGAGTGATGATTACACAGACGGAGCAGGTAATATTCATGAGAGTTCAGTTCTAGCTGAGTGGCCTGGAACAAAAATGACACATATAGGAAATGATATTTATAAATTCACACAAAAAGGATATTCTTCAGCTATGGAGAATATAATTTTCACAAATGGCGAATCAGAAGAATCTGGAAACAAACGCCAAACATATACAACATATTACTATAACTACTCTGATTCTAATACTAGCACATATATAGCTGAGCCAACAGTAGCAGAATACGACAGCTCAAAGAAAGCATATATTCATAAGGGTAGATGGGATCAACAGGCTATTCGTGGAGATGTAAACAAAAACTGCGATGTAGACCTGATGGATGCTGTACTTATTTTAAAGAACTTAATCGGTATATATGAGCTTGACGAGGTTGCGTTATCCTCTGCAGATGTTGATTACAGCGACGAGGTTGAATTACTTGATGCTGTTTATATTCAAAAATATCTTATAGGCTCTATTACAGAATTCCCTTATTATTGGGATTAAACAACAATATAATTTATCAAAAAATTAATCTCCCTGTACAGTTCAAAAAAGCTGTACAGGGAGACTTTTTTATTTTAAAAAATATTTATAATCGTTGCAACAGTTAAGGAAAAATTATACACTTATATTATGTAAACCGGTTTAATTTATGGGGTTGTTGATTGAAAATGATTTATTTAATAGCTTTTGTTTTGATAAACATCTGCATAAATTCAACATTATATAAGACTTACATAATAGTCAATCAACAATATTTTAGGGAGGCAGTAAAAATATGGAGGCGGATTTTAAAACGCTGGTAAAGTCAGCAAAAAAAGGCGATCGTCACAGCTTTGCTACACTTTACTCACACATTTATAAAGAGCTTTACAGATATGCTCTGTTTACTTTAAGAAATCAGCAGGATGCAGAGGATTGCGTTAGTGAGGCTGTTATTGATGCTTATCGTACAATAGGAAATTTAAAAAATGAGGAAAGCTTTAAAGCATGGTTTTTCAAAATATTGTCAGCAAAGTGTAAAAGAAAGATTAAGGATTACTATAAAGCACCTGTACAAACAGAATTTCCATATGATAATTTTGGCGATATAGACACAGGTATTGACCTAAAAACTGCCTTCTTTACACTTTCAGCAGAAGACAGAATGATAATTTCTTTAACACTGTTTGGTGGCTATAATTCAAAAGAAATTTCAAAAATCATAAAAATGAACAGCAATACTGTACGTTCACGCTATTCAAGAGCACTTGACAAGCTAAGAGCTATGCTTGAAGTGAAATAATTTAAAACAGGAGGTTTACTTATGAATAACAACGATATATTAAATGAACTTCACAACAGCAGTAACGATTTTACACCGTCTGAACGACTTGACCCTACTGCAATAGAAAAATCATTATCAAATGTTAAAAGAAGAAGCTACAAGGGTATAGCAGGAGCATCAGCTTCACTTGCAGTTATATGTCTTACTATTATAGGTGTTAGCACTTCAACGATTAGTCAAAAGCCTATTGACTATACAAAAAATCAGTCTTACAGTGACATCTATAAGGTTGTAAACTCGGTAAAAGAAGCAAATGAAGAGTCCTTCGTAGACAAAATTTGGGGTTATACTATCACTGAAGATATGGTTAACTCAGTAGCAGAAGATGCCGTTACCTTTGGTCTGGCTGAAAACAGCAGTGTTACAAATTCAAAAAACTCCTCTAGCTCTGATTATTCTGAAACTAATGTACAGGTTAAGGGTGTTGATGAGGCTGATGTAGTAAAAACTGATGGAAAATATATCTACTCTGTTTGTGATGAGGATATATTCATAACACAAGCCAATAATGGTAATCCTTTGAATATTTCTACAATAGAGTGTGACGATAACATTTCAAATATTTATATATATGAAAACAAACTTGTAGCATTTTCTAGTGTTTATGTTGATGATTTAGATACTCTTACAAACTGTAAAGAGGAAATTTACCAATATGGTACAAATAAACCTATAACAAATACTTATATATATGATTTATCAGATATTAATAATCCCATGAGAATTTGTAAGTTCACACAGTCTGGAAGATACCTTTCATCAAGAAAAATTGATAATGTACTATACTTTACAACAAATTATATTATATATGACTATGAAGCAATAAATGAAGATGCACCTGAAACCTATTGTCCTATGTACGGCACAGATAACAATATGAAATGTATTGATTCTAAGAGTATTATTGTAAATAAAAATGTAAATAACATTAATTATGTTACAGTTGCATCAATTGATTTAAACAATCCACAACAGATTGCAGATATATGCTCTGTACTTGGTTCAGGCTCTGAGGTTTATTCTTCAAAGGATAATCTTTATGTAGCTTCTTACTGCTATTCAAAAAACAATCGTGGAACAACACAAATTATGAGATTTTCTTTGAATAATGGTGAAATCGAGCCAAATGGTTCATTAAGGGTTGATGGTAAACTGCTTAATCAATTTTCTATGGATGAATACAACGGATATTTCAGAGTAGTTACTGAAAAATCAGACCAGGATATATTATCAGATGTATATTATTTTATTACAGATACAAGTGCAAACAGAGAAACAGCACTTTATGTATTTGATAGTGAGTTAAATCTTACAGGAAAAACTAAAGATGTTGCAAAAAATGAGCGTGTTAAATCTGTACGCTTTGATGGTGATATTGCATACTTTGTAACATTCCGTCAAACAGACCCTCTTTTCACTGTTGACCTTTCAGACCCATCTTCTCCAAAGATTTTATCAGAGCTTAAAATCCCAGGATTTTCAGAATATTTACACGTATTTGATGAAAATCTACTTTTAGGATTTGGTAGAGAAGCTGACTCTTTCACTGGTACAAGCGAAGGCTTAAAGCTTACTATGTTTGATACATCTGACAAAACAGATGTTAAAGAAATAGCTACACGAGTTTTCACTGACAACCGTGCATCTTCTCCTGCAGAGCGTGACCATAAGGCAATATTTGTAGACGAAGAAAGAGGAATTATTGGCATACCATATTCTTCCTCAACTGATTATAATTACGAAATAAACTATGCTATATTCCAATATGACAAAGAAAGAAACGACTTTGTATTATGCCAAGATTTTAATTTATATGAAGGTGAACGCTATGATTATCGAGCATCAAAAAAATATAAACGTGGCTTATATATTGATGACTATTTCTATATCGTAACAGACGATAAAATTTATACATTAGATTATTCTAATTTTGAACTTAAAGGCGAGCTTATACTAAACACTTCCAGTGATTATCAAACTGACTATTAATACTAACCTTATCACAATTTATAAGCAAAATTTAACCCCCGTGTTTCAACTGAAGCACGGGGGTTATTTTTGAGATAATATTGCGAAGTTATCAACAAATCTTAACACATTGTTAAGTAAAAATCAATGCATAAAGTAATCAATTACATTAAGTGCTATTACAAGCAAAGCAAAACCGATTGCCAAGAACTTTGTCCAACGAGCAAGCTTGCTGTTAAGTGTACGAGCCTTATTCTTTGATAAAAATGTATCAGCACCACCTGTTACTACGCCTACACCTTTAGAGTTACCCTCTTGAAGAATAACTACAAAAATCATAATAATTGCAAATACTATAAGTAGTGCTCCTACAATATAATCTATTACTGTCATATCGCTACCATCCTTTCTATAGATTTATAATTTTAATCAAAGTCATTCATTTAATAATGATATCACAAGTTTTTACATTTTGCAACCCATACAGCAAATATTTTATTAGATTAGAGTTAGCTGTTCAGCCTTATCCTCTGTTGATAATGTTGCACCTACAGCCGGCAGATTTTTTGTACGATATCTATTTGGCTTTGCCAGTGTTCCCTCATTATATAGCTTTGCAGAAATCAATCTATGACCCTTTTTAACCGTAAGAACATTTACACCTATTGTTGCTCTGGAGGTCTTTTCTGAAATTGCACCTGTATGGAATAAAAGTAATTTACCCTGACTTGATGTAAGCATAATCTCACAATCATTTTGTAGGTAAAGTATATCTACAAGAGGTGATTTATCACTATATGCACCTGTAAGCTTCTTACGGTTTGTTTTTGTTTCGTAAGCAGATAGTGGAACCTTTGCGATTTTACCATTTTCAAACGCAAATATCATCGTACCTGAGTAATCCTTAGTAAGCACCATAAATACAGCCTTTTCGTCCTCTGCCATTCCGAGCTTTGCTGGTACATAGTCACCCAACGCACTTGCTTTAAGCTCTTTAAAGTCACTTACCTTAGCCTTATAAACCTGTGCCTTATCACTAAAGAATATAAGGTCTGTTCCATTATTAGTGGTTTCAGCACTGAATATTACGCTATCTCCCTCTTTTAGCTTTTGTTCACTGTTCATACGAAGTGACTGAGGAGTAATTTTCTTAAAGTAGCCCTCTTTAGTAAAGAATACACTTACAGGATAATCAGGAGTTTCGTCCTCATCATCTGCAACCTGAATTTCATCAGCATAGATTAAAATGCTCTTTCGTGGCTGACCGTACTTTTTGCCTACCTCGGTAAGCTCTTTTACTATAATCTTCTTAATTTTAGCCTTGCTTGCAAGAATACCCTCAAGTGTAGCAATATCCTTTTCAAGATTTTCTATTTCTTCTGTACGCTTTAAAATGTATTCACGGTTAAGGTGGCGAAGTTTAATTTCAGCTACATATTCAGCCTGAACCTCATCAATACCAAAGCCTATCATAAGGTTTGGTACAACCTCGCTCTCTTCCCTTGTTTCTCGTACAATTTTTATAGCCTTATCTATATCAAGCAAAATAGCCTGTAAGCCTCGTAATAAATGTAGCTTTTCCTTTTTCTTGTTAAGGTCAAAATAGGTTCTGCGACGCACACATTCCACTCTAAAGGCTATCCATTCCTCTAAAAGCTCTTTAACGCCTAAAACTCTAGGCACACCACCTATAAGCACATTGAAATTACAGCTGTAGCTGTCTTCAAGTGGAGACATTTTATAAAGCTTTAGCATTAGCTTGTCTGGGTCTGTACCACGCTTTAAGTCAATTGTAATCTTTAAACCGTCCAAACCTGTTTCGTCACGAATATCAGCTATTTCCTTAACCTTTCCAACCTTTACAAGGTCGATAATCTTCTCGATAATAGCTTCACTGGTTGTAGACTGTGGTATACCTGTTATGTCAATACAATTTGCTGTTTTGTCGTAGCTATATTTTGAACGCATTTTAAAGCTACCACGACCTGTTTTATAAATTTCATCAAACACCTTTTTATCATAGATAATCTGACCACCACCAGAAAAATCAGGTGCTGGCAGTGTTGAAGCGATATCGTGGTTTTCGTCATTAATAAGTGCAATAGTTGTATCGCAAATTTCTTTAAGATTAAATGAGCAAATATTACTAGCCATACCTACTGCAATACCTGTATTAGCATTAACCAGTACAGATGGGTATGTAGCAGGAAGAAGTGTAGGCTCTTTCATTGTATTATCATAGTTATCAACAAAATCAATTGTATCCTTGTCTATATCTCTAAATAGCTCATTACAAATAGCATCCAGCTTAGCCTCGGTATATCTTGAAGCTGCCCAAGCCATATCTCGGCTGTAAAATTTACCAAAGTTACCCTTAGAATCAATATAAGGGTGTAGTAAAGCCTCGTAGCCTCGGCTTAGTCTTACCATAGTATCATAAATTGCACTATCACCGTGTGGATTTAGTCGCATTGTTTGACCTACTATATTAGCAGATTTTGTTCTGCCTCCACTTAATAAGCCCATTTTATACATTGTATATAACAGCTTACGATGACTAGGCTTAAAGCCGTCAATCTCTGGTATAGCACGGCTTAAAATAACACTCATAGCGTATGGCATATAGTTTTCTTCAATAGTAGTAGCAATTTTCTGCTGTACTACCTCTCCAGCACCATCTATTACACCTTTTATAGCTGGTGCTTTTGGTCTTTTATCTTTATTACTCTTTCTTGGTGGCAAACTAACACCGCCTTTCGGAATTATTAATAATCAGTTTTTGTTAAATTGGGATTTGTCAAGCTACGCACAAACCAAATAGCACACACTGATTGCCATAACACTACTTACTGTATATACACGTGGTATTGATTAGGCGAGGGGTTCCAAGGGGACCGTTAGGTCCCTTTGGTCGTTCAGTGAGGGGTTTGGGGAGAGGGATCGAAACCTCTCCCCAACAATCTTTGCTTACTTTCTTTTGTAAGAAAGTAAGAGCCTGTGCGGCTTGAGCACATTATAAAAA
>JAXJQK010000068.1:0-50874 GCA_036311185.1 Acutalibacteraceae bacterium
AGCTGGAATTGCTCACATACGATTTCTGACAGACCATTAATACTTTTTCTCATATCAGTGGCACCACAGCAGAGAATGATTTTGTAATTACTATATTCAAACATTAGCCTGTAACACCACCTTTAAAATGTTTTCCAATGTTCCTACATCAACATTTGCAGGGATTGTAATCTTAAAGGCTTTATATTCAACTGTAATGTCAGCAGTATTTCTTGCTTGTAGTTCTGCTTGCTCCTGTAATTTTGCTGGAATTGTAACCTCTACAAATTTTGCTTTACGTTTAGGTTTTCTAACATCATCCTTTGTACTACGAATCCAGTCTGAGAACGTTGATTTTGATATACTGTTAGCAGTACACCATTCTGATAGAGATAGACCACTTGCCTCATAATCAGCTATTAATTTTAACTTTTCATCTTTAGTTCTTCTTATCGCCATTTTAAAAATCCTCCTTTTAATGAGAATTATATCCCATTAAAAGGAGGATGGATAGGCGTGCTTGAGTTGACGCTTACGTTTGTAAAATATTATTTATTCAATAACACTTACATTATAAGTCGAAAACCCCTCAACAGAAGTAATCTTATGAATTACTTTTGCTGAGGGGTTCTATGCGTACTTGAATTGACGCTTACTAACTTTTGAGGGTCAGATCAAAACTTTTATTATTTCAAATGCCTACTATAAGGGGATATCTCACAACTAAGTTATAATTATAAATCTATTTTTTCAAAACTCTTAATAGATTTTTTTAACGACCATATTGTTCCAACAATATAGGTAACAATACCTAATACTAGAACTATATTTTGGAAAAGAGATGTTCCGGATGTATTATTTAAATACTCTAATCCTGGGAAATGATGTAATGCCTCTCCAACCAAAATTATTGAAAATGCTACAGCACAAAATTTAAAAAATGGTTTAGCTATTTTATAAGCAGTTTTAAAAAAGTCTCCTAAAAATACAATATTAAATGCAGCAAATATCATTAAAACCAAACCCAAATATAATAAATTTGCATTCATCATTTGATTAGTTGTATATGCTATCCCATCTTTCATTACTGTCATTCTCAACACAGTAAATACTGTACAAAGCACAAAAGATACTAACTGTATTATCACAGTAAATAGATATTTTGCAGAAACAACATCTTTCCTCTTTGTAGGTAATAATGCTGTATATATGATATCATCGTATTCTCTAGTCTGCTGATATGTTTGGAAAATACCAAAACTAACAAAAAAACCGCTACACAATATCGGATATCCTGGGAAGAATGTCATTGCGGTAAAAACAATAAATATATAACTCAAAGGATTTGCAGCAAGTCTCATTTCTTTGTATAATAATTTACTCATTATATTACCACCTCTTCTTTTTCAACATAAACCATAATATCTTCAAGAGAAGGCTTCCTTCCCATTTCAATTGCATAATCATTAATCAGCTCATCTTTTTTCTTTGAAAAAACTAATTTTCCAGATTTAATGTAAGTTACTGAATCTGCACACTTGTCAAGATCGCTGGTAATATGTGTAGAAAATAATATTGTAACTCCTTTTTCAGCCAGTTTTTTTAATATCTCTGTCAGTTCATCTCTTGAAACAGGATCTAATCCGCTAGTTGGTTCATCTAGTATCAACAGTTTAGCATGATGTGATAATGCTAATGTCAAAAAGAACTTAACTTTCATTCCTTCTGACAATTCCATTAACTTTTTATTCTCGTTAATTTTAAACACCGTTAAATAATGTTTATATTCTTCATCGTCCCACTCAGGATAAAATATACGAGTTATTGCTGCTATTTCTTTAATCTTCTTTCGTTTATAGTAGCTTACTCCACCAACAACATATCCAATCTGTTTTTTTATTTCATCCTCATTTCCAAGAAAATCCATTCCTAATATTTTTACATTACCGGAATCTGGACGAACTAAATTCAGCATTGATTTTAAAGTTGTGGTTTTTCCTGCACCATTCCTACCAACAAAACCCATTACTTCACCTTTTTCAACGCTAAAACTGATATCTGACAGTTCAAACGTTTCATACTTTTTACAAAGTGCATTTAGTTCAAGTATTTTTTCCACCTACAGTTCCTCTCTTTCTTATGCATTAATTTTTTATCTGTTATTTAACTTAATAATAACTTAAGTTAAAACAACATCTTTATCTAAAATCAACATAAACAGATAGATAATAATTTATGATTGTCTTAAAAACTTTTTATTATCCAAAGACTCTTCTTTATATTTGGTATAAATTAAATCTCACACTTTGGTTCTAATTATACTCTTCTTTTCTGTTATGTCAATTCAAAATTGTATTTTTTTCAATATTTTATTATAAGGGTATTTGGCGACTATATTCATAATAGTTCACCAAACTCTGTTATTAACCGGTTACACACCAATCTTAATAAAAAATTAAAACTTAAGTTTATTTTACTTACTTTATCCCTTATTAATAAAACAACATTATTTTCACCGTAAACTTACCAAAAAAATCAAGCCAATAATTATACTTTTCTTTTATAAGAGAACACTAAATTCAAAATTCATATTTTTATACAACCTAAACTTCGATGTATAAGATTATTTGATACTAATTACCCTTGTGGTATAAATTCATAAAATCCATACCACAAGGAAATAAAAATTATTTTATATAAGAATCTAATTCTTTATTTACAATCTCTAACACTCTTGCTTCAGATTGTTCCTTAACAATAAATCCATGATCTCCAGGAACAGTATACATTTCATAAGTATTAGATGTTACTTCAGTCCAAGCGTTCATATCTTCTAGTGGTACTCTATAATCGTCTAATCCTTGGAATCCTACAATAGGCACATTAAATTTTTCTTCTTCATTATAATTGAATCTCTCAATTAATCTATATGCCGCAGTGATTAGAGGTAAAGAAGCCTTAGTTCCACTAATTGCATATTCCTCATGTTGAACACTTTGTCCCCAAGCAGAAACAAAAGCTATACTTATTTGATCCAAACAATTACTTTCACGCAATTCTTGTTCTGTAGGAATATGATCGTATCCTAATTTTTCTAACTCATCTAAGATTTGATACAAACTAGTATTTGGCAAGGATGGTGAAGTGTATCCGGCAACAAAGCATTTAACCAGATTTGCTTTTGGATTATTAAATAATCTATAAGCACATCTATACGAGAATAAAGAACCCCAACTATGTCCGAATGTTGCACATGGTATATCCAACAATTTATCTTCTATTACTTGATTAAATGTTTCCATTAAGTCATCAATATCATCTGGAGCCATCTCTCTCATACGTTCAATATCTAAACCTGGAATCTTAATCGCACAAACATCAATCTCTTCACCAAGAATATTCTGCCAATCTTTAAACATATTAGCACTTCCAAATCCATATGGGAAACAGAATAACCTTAATTTTGCTTTAGGATTTTCTTTATACTCATAAATCCAATTTTCGATACTCAAATCCTGATCGTATGCTATACGTTTATTTTCAGTCTTCATATCATTAAACTGTTTTCCACCAGGAAGATAACGAATCAGTAACTCTGCTATTCCTTTACAGGTTCCACCCTCAATTAAATCCATATATGAAAGCTCTACTCCAAACGCCTGTGATAAATTTGCATGGAATTCAAGACCTACCATAGAATCCATTCCTAAATCATCAATATTTTCTTCTGAGCCAATTTCTTCAGCATTCATTTCTAAAGCTTTTGCTAATATTGTTTTTATATAATCAATAAGCATTGGTAATTTCTCAGATTTTGGTGTTTGAGAATACTTTAACATAAAGTTTTTATCTAATTCACTTTCCTTATTTGAAGAAGCTCCTTGTGTGTTAGCCAGTTTCCATAATTTCTCTTCATCAAAAGATTTTAATTTTACACTCTGAATTTCAAGCACTACTTTATCACTTTCATTCAAAAGTTGCAAACTACATTCTGACTCTTCCTTTTTCTCATCGTAATTAATAATATTAATTATTGCATAAACATTATTTATATCCTTCTCAGTGCAAATCATAATATCCTTAAGCGAGGATATCATATAACGTTTATTATCAGTATCCTGATTAAACATAAGGAAATTACAAACCTGAGCACAGCTATCAATAATTCCTGGATGAATTTTTAGTGCATAGTCAATTGGTCCATCACTATCTTCCGATTTTCTAAATTTAACAGATGCACTTTTAGAAGCTTTCTCAACATTCTCTACCCATCTTACAGCTTTTCCAAATACATATCCATGATTTTCCATACTATCATAGAATTCATTTTCAGAATATTGTTCAGTCGATTCCATTGTTTCAAAACCACTTGGCTTTAATTCAAAGGTTTCTTGATTAATTTCTAAGAGTAATTCACCATATACATTTTTCTGCCACTTTTCAGCCTCCATATTTTTACTATAAAATACAAAGGATACTCTATTTTCTTCTATTTCTTCATATGATAAAAGAACTTGTTTATTTTCATTATCAAATAATATTATAGGGCTGGCAAATTCCATTTTCACTATACTATATGACATATTTTGGAAAGCTTTATTAACCATATCTGTCAATAATTCCATATAGTAACCTACATGAACCACACCTGAATTATCTTTCAACTCTTTGAAATTATCAAAATTAAATACGTACTCAATCTGTTTCTGCTTATATGGTAAAAATAATTCTTTACCATCTAGTCCTCTTTTACTAATTTTCATAAACTGAGTATCAGTATCTTCCTTAGGTGGAGTAACCCAGTACTTATTTTTCACAAATGGATAATTTGGTAAAATAACATTTTCACATTTATCTGTTTCGTAAAAATATGTAAAATCAACATCGGTACCATACTCAAAGCAAGCTGCAACAACTTCTACAATTTCTGTACTTACTTTATCTTTAAATAATACCATTTCATACACATCTTGTTTTTCATTCCATCGTGTACCTATTTTTCCAAATTCTACGAAATAACGATAACCTTCCTGATATAAATAATCTCTAACTTCAGCACTATCTACATCAACCTTAAAATTATTAACAATATCTGAACAGGTTACATTTTGAATAACCTTTCCCTCTTTTACTGATACGAAACGACATTTAGGTCTTTGTAGATCAATTGTTAACTGATTAAAATCTTTTCCCTCCTGTACACAAGCAAATAAAGCAATTGCATCTTTTACAGAAAGAATTCCTGCCATAACGGCTGCAACATATGCTCCTACTCCAACTCCTGCCACAATTTCTGGTGCGATTCCCATATCCTTCAACCATTGATAAACCGCATATTCAATTGCAAAACTCTCAATTTTCACATTATCAGGATTATCTACATCAAAAGTACAATTTTCATATGCAGATTTAAATAACTCCATTGCCTGATCTCTATACTCTTTGCATTTAGGGAATCTTTGGATAAGATATTTTGCATCATCTTTTAATTCAGAAATCTCTCCCGTTAATAAGTAAGCTAGCTTCGGATTGGTAGTAATTGGCTCTACATATTCTTCTCCACTAGAACATTTCGCTATAAATGCTTCCATTTCATTACATAGTTCTGATTTTGATTTGCCACAAAATACTTTTCTATAAGAAAAATGAGTACGACAAGCATTAGCTGTATAGCAAATATCACTCAAAAAAATATTTTCACTCTTCTTTAAATAATCAAAATATTTATTTACGTACTCAGACAAAACATCTTTGTCCTTTGCACTAACAGTCAAAACTTCTAATTCATCTTCTGTGTTAAAAACATTATCTTCTACTGGATCTGCTTCCTCTACAATAACATGAGCATTTGTTCCACTAAATCCAAATGAACTAACACCAGCCACTCGCTTTACACCTTCTGTAGTCTTCCATGGTAAATTACCTTGAGGAATAACTGCAGGAATTTTTGCTAAATTCAGTCTTGGATTCTGAACCTCATAATTGCTTACTGGCACAATCTCTTTATGGTACAAACTCAAAACTACTTTTATTAAGCTCGCAACACCTGCTGCACTTTCCAAATGACCTATATTTCCCTTTACTGCTCCTAAAATTAATGGTTCTTTTCTTTTTGTTTCACCAAAAACTTCTTGAATAGCCTTAACTTCTATAGGATCTCCCAAAGATGTACCCGTACCATGAGTTTCTAAATAACTAATCTCATTAGGATTACGCTCACAGTTCTTTAAAGCATCTTCAATTACTATTCTTTGTGCGTTTCCGTTTGGAACAGTCAAGCCACTACTTGCTCCGTCGTTATTAATTGCACCACCGCAAATTACTGCATAAATTTTATCTTTGTCTCTTTTAGCATCGCTTAATCTTTTTAAAACAAGAATTCCACAACCTTCTCCTCTTCCATATCCATCTCCTGATGCATCAAAAGGTGCACTTTTACCACTTTCAGACAAAGAATTCATCATACAAAGAGATGACATAACGGTTGGTGATAACATCAAGCTAACACCTCCTGCAAGTGCCATTTCACATGATCCATTTCTCAATGAATCAACTGCTAATAATGTACTTACCAAAGATGATGAACAAGCTGTATCTAAAGATAATGTTGGTCCATTAAAACCAAATACATAAGAAATTCTTCCTGCAGCAATGCTTGATATTGTTCCTGTTCCTATATACTGATTAATTTTTTCTTTATCTCTTGGAATCATTGCATATTCACAGCTACTATTAATTCCAATAAATACTCCTGTTTTACTTCCAACTAATTTGTCAGGTCTTTTTCCTGCATTCTCAAGAGCCTCCCAACTTACCTCTAACAACTGACGTTGTTGAGGATCCATCGCATTCGCCTCAGCTGGAGAAATTTTAAAGAATTTTGCATCAAATTCTGAAACATCTTTTTTTAGAAAATTAGCTTTCTTGACATACATCTTTCCAGGAATACCACGAACAACATCATAATATTCATTTATATCCCATCTATCCGCAGGGATATCTATCGCAGCATCCTTTCCCTCTTTTAAAAACTGCCAATATTCATCGGGGGTATCACATCCTCCTGGAAATCGACACGCCATACCAATAACTGCAATTTTTTCATCGGTCTTGTATTTTTCAAGCTGTTTTTTCAAACTTTTGATTTTGTCAATTGACTGTTTAATTAATACATTAGCATCACTCATATTATCTGTCCCTCTTATACTAATATTATTTTTTCTTTTTTAGACAACGATAACTTATTAAGATGAATGCTACAGAAATTATGCTAATTATTATTGTTTTATAAATAATCCCCGTAGCATTCTTTTGATAAACCCTTATTCACATAATAATATTTTAAAATGGGATTTATTCATCAATTTCTTGCATAAGTAACTTAAGCAACTCATCTTCTAAATCTACTTCATCATTTAAAAGTTCATCCAAAGCATCCTCATCATTTTGAGTTGTTTCAAGCTCCACTTGTTCAGTAATTGTTTGTTTATTGTCTTCCTCTATAACACCCAGTGTTTCACATAATTTTTGTTTATTCCCGTTAAGCAAAATAAGTTGTTTTGATTCAATTTTTAATGAGTCTTCTATTGCAGTAATACCGTTTTCTTTTTCCATGCGCAACATTCCAAACTGCTTTTCCATTAATCTTTCTTGCACTTCATCCATCATTGAACCTTCTGCTTTCCAGAAAGACCAGTTTATAGCAATACTCTTACCTTTTCTAATACCATTACTTACCTTTACTTCACGTAAATCAGCAAAACAATCCAAATAACGATTCGCAAAGCAAAAATCACTTTGGCTAGCATTTCCAAAAACAGACGAAACAGCTGAAAACATCATAAAGAAATCTAGTTCTTCATCTGCTAATTCTTGATCCAAATAATATGTTCCTAATACTTTAGGAGTTATTACTTTATCCATATCTTCTATAGTCTTAGCAACAAACAATACATCATTATTTATATTGCCTGCAAGGTGAACAACTCCATTAATATTATTATAGGATTTCTTAATATATTTAACTAGTTCCTTAACATTTTCACTATTTGAAACATCAGTTTGAACATATTCTACCTTTCCTCCCAACATTTCAATTTCTTGAATTTGTGCATTGAGTTCGGTATTATTTGTGCTTCTACCACACAAAATAAGGTTAGCATTATATTTCTTACATAAATGTTTTGATAATTCTTTTCCGACACTACCGAGTCCACCTGTGATTAAATATACACCATTTTCACGGAATTGAACAGTACTATCTTCTTTAGGAACAACTTTAACCAATTTACGTGTTTGTCGCGTTCCTTGTGCATATCGTATATCACTATCAATACAACCCACTTTGATTTCATTTGCTACAATTTCCACCAATTCTTTCTCGTTTTCACTTTCTTGTGAAATATCAATTGTTTTAGTTAAAATATTTGGATATTCTAACATTAAGGATTTCAATAATCCATTGACAGCACCTAAAACAGCTGAATGTGCATCATTTTTATTTAAGTAGAAATAATATACAAAAATTTGCTTATCACCTTGTGTCAATACTGGTTTTAGAGCTTGCATAATGTTTTCCAACTTTTCTTGTACGAATACATCTAGCGGTTTATCATGCTCCTGGGTAATTAAACCCTCTAAAAATACTATTTTATTTGGTATAAATCCATTATTAACTTTATTTGCAAAATCTTCTGATGTTTCAGCAAATGTTACTTTTTCTAATATTTCATCACAGAAACGAGAATGTATATTCATTTTGATTTTCTCACTTGCAGATATTATTGTAATATCTCCACGTCCAAAGCTCTCAGTAAAGCTAATATTTTCAATATCAGACCATACTTCTTGTGCATATATGGTCTCAGCCTCAACTTCTTCTTTGTTAATTTCCGCATCCAAATCGACATTTGTTAAAATATATTTAGATAAATCGGTAATATTGGAATAATTAAAGAATATTTGTTCATCTAAAGAAACTAAAAATTCATCTTCAAGCAATACCATAGCTTTTCTTGTCATTACTGATTCCAGTCCTAATGAGAAAAATCCTTCTTCTACATTTGGAAGTTTACCTTCTGGAAAACACAATACTTCTGCGAATAAAGACTGGATATGTGTTATAGTAAGTTCAAGTCTTTCATTTTCATATGTTTCTTTTAACTTTGATAATATACTAGACTTTCCTTCTATCTTTTTGTCTACTTCTTCAACACTTGGTATTATCTCTTTATCATTCTTTTGCATACTAACTTTAGAATACATCCAATATGCTTCACGTTCAAAAGAATATGTAGGTAAGGAAATTTTTTTAGGTTGATAATCTTTATCTAAATAAAGATTATTCATAATCATTCCCTTTACCCAATTTCCAGCTACCTTATTTATATCTTGTATAACTACTTCATCTGAAATCAACTTTTTCTTGTTATTTTGTTGTTCCTGCAAACCAACTCTTCCAGTATATATTCCATCATCAGATAAGCCAGCTAATGCTTTTTCTATTTTACTTTCTAGCTCTTCAAAACTGCTTACAACAAACGCCACTCTATACATTGACTCTATTCTACCTTCAGACAATGTGTAAGCTACATCTCTTAAATCACACAAATCCTTTTTCTCACGAATAAATTTCAAGAATTTAACAAGATATCTATTTAACGCTTGTTCTGTTTTTGCAGAGAAAGGAATAATTACTTTTGATAAAAGATGTCCTATATTCTCCGACTGATTTTCTTCTATATACTCTTCAACAATAACATGAACATTTACACCACCTACACCGAATGCACTTATTCCTGCTCTTCTAGGATATTCTATACCATCAATACAAGGACGTTTCCATTTTTCATTTTGTAGTTGAACATAGAACGGAGTATTGTTAAAATTCAAATTTGGATTTATTCTATCTGAATTCAATCTACTAGGTACTAATTCTTCATTTTTCATCTGTAAAATTACTTTTAACAACTGTGAAACACCTGCCGCTGCTTCAAGATGTCCAATATTTGATTTTACAGAGCCGATAGGACAGTACTGCAAATCTTTTGTATACTTCTTATAAACATCAGTAAGAGCTTGAACTTCAATTGGATCTCCTAGTGCTGTTCCTGTTCCATGAGCTTCAATGTAACTAATTGTTCTTGGATTAATGCCTGATTTTTTCAAAGCTTTATCTATTACATCTGATTGTGCAACAGGATTTGGTACTGAATAACCGTGTGTTTTTCCACCATGATTTACTGCAGAGCCTTTTATTACAGCATAAATATGATCATTATCTTGCTGTGCTTTCCACAAAGGCTTTAATAGAACCGCACCTGTTCCTTCTCCTGGTACATAACCATCTCCGTTATTACCAAATGTATGACAACGTCCATCAGAAGATAAAAAGTTACCCCAATTTAATGTAATATATTTTGATGGATGTAACATTAAATTCACACCACCTGCAATCGCCATATCAGCATCACCTGTTAAAAGACTATTACAAGCTAAATGAATTGCATATAAAGAAGAAGAACATGCAGTATCTACTGATAAACTTGGACCACCAAAATTGAATAAATATGAAATACGATTTGCTATTGAATATATCTGAGAATTCAATGAAGTAGTCTTTCCTCGTGCAATATCCTCTGCGCCATAAAGTCCATATTCATTAAAAGTCACACCTGCGTATACAGCTACATTTCCTCTTGAATCAAATTCATTATGAGATTCCATACTTTTAGGTGTATAACCAGCATCTTCTAAACAACTCCAAACAGCCTCAAGAAAAATTCTTTCCTGTGGATCCATAAAAGAAGCCACAACCGGAGCTATACCAAAAAACTGGGGATCAAATTTATCTATATCGTTTAAAAATCCTCCCCATTTACACTGAATATCAGGAAAATCTTCATAATTCCATCTATCTTTCGGAATACTTTCAATGCAATCTTTTCCTTGTCGTAAATTTTCAAAGTATTCTTCAAGACCTTCTGATTTAGGAAATCTTCCGCTGATACCTATAATAGCAATGTCATTAGAATTTCTGTTTTCAAAAGAAATCTCTGGCTTTACATATGTATCAGTTTCTACCTTAACCTCTTCTACTATTTCATCTTGAATATTTTCCATCGACAAAATTTCAAACAATTTGTCTTTATGTTCATTTATAAAATACTTGGCAAGCAATCTAATATTTTTATAAGTGAAAAACAGCGTAGATGGTAATTCTCCAAATTGTTTTGTCAAATATTGGTTTAGATTATTAATGTAAATTGAATCTATTCCATATTCGTCATAAGTTTGCTCTTCATCTAGGTATTCATACTGAATTTTCAAAACATCTGAAAATACTAGTTTCAAATAGTTAATAGTTTCTTTTTCCAAATTCTCGGATAAAACACCTTTTGTAACACTATGATTTGATATATTCTTATTGCTATCTATTCTTTCTTGACGTTCAATTATATTACTAGCTTTATCTATTGTAGGTTTATTTTCAGCTAAATATGGAAACAAACATCCTGTTCCATCATCTTTGATAATCCAACAACGCTCTTTGGCAAATGGATATGTTGGAAGCGATATTTTTTGAGGTTTATCCTCTTCATATAAATTCTCCCAAGAAATATCTGCACCTATTACCCATACCTCTGCAGCTTCATTATATCTTCCTTGTTTAAGCTCATTCATTATATTATCTATGAACATCTTATTAGATAATATGCTATCAAATTTACCATCTGAGAATTTAATATTTCCTGTTTTATAATTATCGGTTTTTTCTCCAGTTTCATATGCCTTCAAGCTGGAGATTAATGTATTTACATCAGCAGCCACAATTGCCAGTCGTTGCTCCATTGCCTCTCTACCTACTTGTAAGGTATATGCAATGCGTTCAAGAGAAAGTTCACCTATAGAATTAGTTTTTACTCTTGAATTATCTAAACATAAATCTGTATTTACATTTGCAATTTGGTTTACAATATCACTTATTGTTTTACAAGAAATTAAAATTTCAGACTCTATTATGCTATCCGGATATTTTTCTAACAGAATTTCTTTTATCTGTTCTACTGCATATTTATCAATACCAATTTCACATAACAAATCATCTTGATCTAACGACTCAGACGAAACTCGCAAAACACTTGCAACAGCATCCAATACATTTTTTAAAATGATTCCTGAATCCTTTGATTGTGTTTTTTCTTCTAATATACTCATCTCTAAAAAATTACGTAATTTTTTAGAATATTCTTTTAATCTATTTTCATTCTTTGCAGATAATAAAAATAGATAATCTTTTGATTTTGGGGTATCTTTTAAATCTGCATTTTCGTATTCCTCAACTATAATATGAGCATTAGAACCTCCCGCACCAAATGCACTAATCGCAGCTCTTCTTGGAACCTCTTTTCCATCTATCACGATTCTATTCCAATCTTCTGTCTTATGCTGTATATAAAATGGTGTATCTTCAAAATCAATAAATGGATTCGGTTTTGAAGAATGTAATGATGGAACCAACTTTTTATACTGCATTTCCAATAACACTTTTGTAATAGATGCCATACCAGAAGCTGCTTCTAAATGTCCAATATTTGACTTAACTGAACCAATCGAACAATTTTGTCTTGGCACATTATATTTTGCATACGCCTGTGACAATGCTTCAATTTCAATAGGATCTCCAAGTGAAGTTCCTGTTCCGTGTGCTTCTACCGTACTAATACTCTCAGGATTAATTCCTGATTTATCCAACGTTTCAAGAATTAAATCTCTTTGTGCATTTAAGTTTGGTACTGTATATCCACTGGTCTTTCCACCTGCATTTAAGGAAATTCCACGGATAACTCCATAAATATGATCTCCATCTTTCTTTGCTTGTTCTAATGACTTAATGACAATAACTCCAGAACCTTCACCTGGAACATAACCATCTCCGCCTTCACCAAAGCTTCTGCATCTACCATCAGACGATAGAAAGTTTCCTTGACTTAATTGGATATATTTACTTGGATGAATTGTAAGATTAACTCCTCCAACCACAGCTACTGTTGATGTATTGTTTTTTATACTTTCACAAGCCAAATTTAAAGCTGTTAATGCAGAAGAACACATTGTATCTAATGCAATACTTGGACCCTTAAAATCGAACAAGTATGATATTCTATTTGCTACTGATGCCAAAGAGGAACGACCATTCATTTTTCCTCCATACTGTTCAGTTTCATATAACTGGTACAAAGAATACATCAGTCCCACAAAAACTCCGACTTTATCATTTTTCAAAGTTTTGATAGTATAACCAGCATCCTCAACTGCTTCCCATACCGTTTCTAATAATATTCTTTCATGTGGATCTAAAAATTCAGCCTCAATAGGTGGAATTTTAAAAAACATAGGATCAAACATTTCAACATCATTAATAAATCCGCCCCATTTTGCATATGTTTTACCAACGGTACCTCTATTTTCATCAAAATATTTACTATGATCCCAACGATGTTTAGGGATTTCCTCTATACAGTCTTTTTCATTTATTAAATTATTCCAAAATTCGTAAATATCATCTGCCATAGGATATCTACCACTAATTCCTATAATAGCGATTTCCTCTATATCAGATGTATCAAATAAATCATCATTTGATACTTGTTCTACTTTTATATCCTCAAACCAATTCTTTAAAGGATACTCTATAGTTTTTTCACTTGAAATAATCTTATCTTTGTTTGAACTGTCGTCTTTAACTTCCTTATTATCGTTAATTCCAAACAATTTTATAAATTCGTCCTTTTTTATTTCAGACAAAAAATCTGTAAGCTCTTCAACATTTTCATATTCATAAAAAAGTGTTTTAGAGATTCTTCCTATTTGCTTTTCTATTGAACTCGAAATCGCCATAATTGTGATAGAATCAATTCCGTAGTGTTCAAATTGTTCTGTATCTTTAATTTTTCCAATTGGAACCTTAGTATGCTGTGAAATAATCTCTTTTATAAATTTTTTCACTTTTTCTACCAATTCATCCTTAGAAGCTTCAACAGTTTGAGTTGCCTGATTTTTTTCAACATCAACATGAGCATTTATGTTTAACATTCTATCAATCCCATCTTCATCACCCTTGATTACGATGAATTGAGAAAATGGCTGCATTAACGCATCTTCAAATGCTTTTATACCTTCTTCTTCTTTCAACATTTGCATTTGCATTTCGCCATTTTCCATTGCTGCTCTAGTTTCTCCATTAACCTTCATTCCAACATCCCATAACGGCCAATTTATTGAAACTGTTTTTCCGCTTCTTAACCCTTGTTTTCTTAATTGCTCTCTATATTCCGCATAAGAATCCATATAACGATTAGCATAACTATAATCACTTTGACCTATATTACCGAATACAGAAGATATTGATGAGAACATAACAAAGAAATCCAATACTTCATCTGAAAAAGCCTCATCTAAATAACGACATCCATCTACTTTTACTGATAATACATTTTCAAAATTTTTTATATCTTTTTGTATAAAAAATGAATCTTTAATAATACCAGCCGAGTGAATTATGCCATGTATTTGTCCGCAAGTACTTTTTATTTTCTGATAAAGAATATGTACATCATCTTCTTGAGCTATATCAGAGGGAAAATATAACACGTTTTCATTAATTTCTTTTAATTTTTGGAAACGTTCTTTCATTTCCCCGTTCAATTCTTTTCTACCAGTTAAAATGAGAACTCCGCTAGTTGATTTTGCAATATATTGCGCAAAAATATATCCTAAAGCTCCCATTCCTCCTGTAATTAGATAATTTCCATTTTCTCTAAATATATTACCCTTGGATTCGCCCAACTTAATATGATTTTTCATTTCTTCACTCAACTCCTTTCCAAAGATAATTTAAACTATAAATCTTCAATTCTTCTTACCGATTTCTTCATACGAGTATCTTCTTTTAGTAAAACCTCTACATCTTCCATACAAGAAAACTCATTTATAATGTTTACTGATTCCTTGCTAAATGCATCCAAACCTGATACTTTTTGAACACCTACAATTTTATAAACTATTGTAGGATTCTCCATTTGAACTGCTTTTACAAAACCCGTTACACCTGCATATTCTGGTACAACTTCGTCTTCAGAAAATCCATATACAAATAGAATTTCTATACGCTCTCTTGGTTTACAAGACATTAAAGCCTTACTTAAATTTACTAACGAATATAATCCTTTTTTCATTCGTTCTGTATGATCTGCTCCATCTGCAAATAAAATAATTTTTTGTGGGAATTTTTCTTGTTTTTCTAAAGCAAGTAATAAGTTTTCAAAATCCTCATTCATATCACATCGAATAGAATAATGATTAGAATCAATTTCTTTCATTGCTTCTCCATATGCAACTTCCACTACGTTTTGAGAATTCATAAACATTTGAACTTCTTCACTAAATTTAGGAACCTTACCTAATATACAAATATTTTTTCCCTGTAAGGTATTATTTGAGAATTCATTTAAATTTTTTTCTTCCCATTCTTCTGTATAATAATTTTTCTTTTGAATATAATTATCTTTTGATATAACTATATTCTGTTCTTCTGTACCTGTAGATACTGCCCTCAAAACAAAATTATCTAATAAACAAATTGGCTCATAATTATCATCTGTAACTAAAATTGAAAACTTCTGCATTTTTTTAGTCTTTTGTACTTTTTGAATATACACACGACAATGTTTTGTAAAGGCTTTATATAAATATAATTTTTCTAAAGCAAACGGTAACATCAATCCAGAACTATTTTCTTGGTCAATCATAAGACCTATAACTGATTGGAAAACTCCATTTAGCAATGCTGGTGATATTATTGCATCATCAGTCATATTTTGTGCTTCAGACAAGATCGCATATCCTGAATTCTCTCCTGCATAAATAGAATCAATAACTATAAATGTAGAACCACTAGGCAAGCCAACAGAAGAAAAATAATCATAACATTCATTTCTCTTAATTTCAGTAACACAGACCTTCTCAATTTCTTTCAATTCTTTTCTTGAAACACGTGGTATTTCGGATATACCATATCCAATTTTTCCAGTAAATACAACATCTTTTCCGTTATACACTTCAAACGAATTATCCTTATCATCATCTAACTTCACCTGTAAATCTACAGAAGATTTCTCATCAACCTCAATTTGACGCATCCACATAATATTTTCAATTACGCTAATTGACTGTTTTTTCTCTTGTGAAGCATATTTTCGTAACAATTCCAGTAATGCCGCACCTGGTATCACATGTTTTTCACCAACAATATGATCCCTAACATATGACTCTTTTCCTGTAACAGTTATACTTTTTTCCTTATTTATATGTGAAAACACTCCATTTTCAGTTCGTTGAATCCAGTATCTTTGATTATCAAATACATACCCTGGTAAACTAATTCGTTTTCCTATTGGATTATATTGATTAACTAAAGCATCAATTTTTTCTTTAACTATCTCAATACCAACTAAATTATCAACTAAATAATTCTGTAATTTTTCTTTTAATTCTTCTATGGAACTAACAACAAATGCAAGGGCAACATCAAAGTGTTCTCTTCCATTGACTAATGTATAAGAAATATCTGCTAACGAAATATTATGATACACCTCTAAATGCTTTTTAAGATTAGCCACCATTTGTTTTAATCCCCACTCTGTTTGCGAAGATAAAACTATTACTGATTCTCTATTATCATTATCAATTTCTGAAACTTCTTCATATTCTTGAATAATAACATGAGCATTCGTGCCACCAGCTCCAAAAGATGAAACACCTGCAATTCTCGGACATTCTCTTGTTCCGTTTCCATCATCAATTATTATCTTGTCCCATTCTTCTAACTTTCTCTGCACACGGAAAGGAGTTTTTTCAAATACAATATTAGGATTAAGTTCTTCTGAGTGAATAGATGGAACTAGTTGTTTATACTTCATTTGCAAAAGAACCTTAGATATTGCAACAACACCAGAAGCACTTTCGCAATGTCCCACATTAGATTTTACAGACCCAATTGCACAATAACCACAATCTTCTGTATCTTCCTTAAACGCCTTGCTTAATGCTCGTATCTCTATAGGATCACCTAATGCTGTTCCTGTTCCATGTGCTTCAATATAACTTACATTTCTAGCATTTACACCAGCCTTATCTAATGCAGTTCTAATAACCTCTGTTTGAGCATTTGGATTTGGAACAGTATATCCACTAGTTTTTCCACCATGGTTTACAGATGTTCCTTTTATAATACCATATATGTGATCACCATCTTGTATTGCTTTCTTTTTGCTTTTCAAAATAAGTGCTCCAACACCTTCACCAGGAACATAACCATCTCCGCCCTTACCAAAACTCATACACTTTCCGTTGGTAGATGCAAATTTTGACTGACTTATTGTTAAAAATTTATTTGGATGAATCATTACATTCACGCCACCAGCTATCGCCATTTCACAGTCTTTATTTTGAATCGACTGACAAGCCAAATGAACAGCAACTAAAGAAGAAGAACACATTGTATCAATTGATAAACTAGGTCCATGAAAATCAAAGAAATATGATACTCTATTGGCAACAGATGATGTATTTCCAGATACTACAACAGGATTTCCCTTTAGCTGTTCCTCTGCTGCATAAAGTTGATATTCCTCATTCATTACACCTACAAATACACCTACGTTACGTCTTACTTTTCCACCTGGTTGATATCCAAAGCTCTCCTTTGTATATCCTGCATCTTCCACAGCATGATATGCAGTCTCAAGGAAAATCTTTTCTTGAGGATCCATTATCTCTGCATAAGAAGGAGAAATATTAAAGAATAATGGATCAAACTCGTCTATTTTTCTTAAAAATCCTCCCCACTTTGAATAACTAGTTCCAGAATTATCTTTATCAGGGTTATAATATAAATTATAGTCCCATCTTTCCTTTGGTATCTCAGTAATACAGTCTTTTCCTGCTTTTAAATTTTCCCATAAAGCATTCAAATCTTCTGATTGTGCATAAGAACCTGCCATACCAATAATAGCAATCTCATCTTGTTCTTCTACAACTTCTACATTACCACTTTCCTCTGTTTTAATAAATCTAGAATATGTAGTTTGAGCTTCATTTTTATTTTTTTCTTCTGTTATATTTTTTTCTGTTTTATAAATATTCTTATCTATCAAGGTATTATTCTTTTTGTAAATCAGTTCATCCACTTTTTTACTATATTCCTGAAGCAAACATTCAGCAAGAGACTTAATATTCTGACATTCAAAAAGAATCGTTTTTGGTAAAGCACCAAAATCCTTTTCCATATATTCCGTAATACTGGTTGCAAAAATAGAATCTATTCCATAATATTCAAAAAGAGTATCTTCTTGAATATTATCCTTTTTTAGTAGAAGTTTTTCAGAGAAAACCTGAATCAAATACTCTTTTAGTGCTGTTTCCCTATCAACAATTGAATTTACAGGTCTAATTTCTTCTGTATTATTTTCTTCTTTTTCTTTCTCAAATTCTTCCTTGAATTTAAACATCGCCTTGATTTGTTCAATTTCTCCTGTCAATGGTACAACACGCTCAAGATTCATTGAATATGCATTATAGAATGCTTCTATACCAACTTCATCATCTATAGGCAATAATCCACTTCTCTTTTTCATTGCTTCAATATAATTTGAATCTAGCTCTATACCACCATTTTTCCAAAACGGCCAATTAAAGGATATCGTTTTACCATATCTTTCTCCTCTTTTTACTAATTGATTACGGTATACAGCAAACTGATCTAAAAATGAATTTGCAAGAGCATAATCTGCTTGACCAATATTTCCTGTTACTGCAGTAAGCGAAGAAAACAGTGCAAAGAAATCAAGTTTTAAATCTTTACAAGCTTCATCCAAATACCATGTTCCATCAAGCTTTGGTGATAATACTTCATTCCACTCTTCTAAAGATTTCCTAATAATAAAATTATCCTTTGTAATTCCTGCACAATGAATAATTCCGTTCAATCCACCAAAATCTTCCACAATAGATTTTATCATATTGTTAACTGAATCTTTTCTCGAAACATCTGCTTGATAATATTGACATTCAGCTCCCAAATTTTTCAATTCTTTTATAAAATCTTTTTTCTTCTCGTCAAGAACACTTCTAGAAATCAATGCAATCTTAGCATTAGGTGTTTTTTGGGCTATTTCTTTAGCAAAAATCTTTCCTATACCACCAAAACCACCTGTAATACAGTATATTCCTCCATCCTTCCATGTTGTAGTATGAGAATTACTTATATTAACATCTTTATATATGATAGTCTTTAAATTTCCACCTAAATATAATATTGGAAAATGTGAATATTTTTCTGTTTCTTTTAAATCGTCTACGGTGTTTAACTTATTTTCTTCCAAAACTAAACATTGTCCAGTAAACATTGGATTTTCTTGATAAATTGATTTAAATATTCCTGATATACTTTCCAATAACACACTGCACTGATTGCTAACAACAACTTGAATAAGGGTCTTTTGATTTTTACAATCAGTCATACGTTTCTTAATATATTTAAATGCCTCTGTAAAATAATGCTTATACTCATCTATTGAAAGAACATTTTTCTTATCATAAAAAACATTACATTCATCCCAATAACCGCAATTTTTTATCGCATTACATAAGTTTTCTTCAACACCAATTGTATGAATAACACGATAAGAATAGTTTTCTTCTTTTTTATTTTTCTCTGTTAAAACTTGTTCAACAGGTTCAAACATTATATATGATTTTTTTTCTGGTTCAATTCCGATTTTTTTGTACCATACCTGTTTAAAAACTACACATACATTGCCGTTATCATCACATAGTGTTATATTAACTCTATCTTCGGTTTCCTTATCCTCCGAAATGATTGCCCACATATCTGGACTACATCCATCTGATACAATAAGCTTTTTAATCATAAATGGTATCTTTGCGTTAGTTTCAATTAATTTTTCGGCTTCTAGATCAAAAACAGTTATTTCTTCTCCTAAAGCAATAGCAGCCTGTAACGCACCATCCATAATTGATGGATATAGATAATATTTCTTCATATCCTCTACCAAAAAATCTGGTAGATGCAATTTCGCCAACACAAAATTATCTACTTTCTTGATTGAATGTACGGAATGATGGCTTTCTCCATATTTCAAACCAATTCTTTCAAAACATTCGTAAATTTTAGTTTTTTCGGCAATTTTCTCACCATTAGCCCACAAATCCTGCAAAGAAAGTTTTTCTGTATGTTCATTAGATAATAATGCTATTGTTCCTGTACAATACATCTCTTTTTGCTGCATCTCATTATCATTTGATATACTATACACGAAAAATTCAGCCTTTTCATTATCACGTGGATGAAATGATACATATACCTCTTTTTCTTCTTTATCAAAAATAGTACAAGGCTTTATCCAAAGCACATCAGAAAATTCTACTCTTTTATTTACCTTATTAATCGCATCTAAAAATGATTTCTGCACCATTTCAAAATATGCAACTGCCGGTAGAGTACAAATACCATTTACCTTATGGTCTTTTAGAATTCGATCTTCTGTACGAAAAACAGTTTTATATTTTTGTTCTGTAAAGTCAGATACATTTTTCTCAATCAATGGATGTATACGATCAATTATAACACTGGATACGTTTTCATTTAATCCTGTTTTATCACGATCTGGTCTCCAATATCTGTCCTTTTTAAATGGATACAGTGGCAAACTTATTCTTCTATAATTTTCAGTCGAGAAGAAATTCTGCCATTGGAATACCATTCCTTTTACCCACATATCTGCGATTTTATCATATTTTCCTTTTTTTATCCATTGAACTACTAATTCAGATAAATCCTCATCTTCATTCATAACATCAAAGAAATCATTCCATTTATCATTTTTACCAGCATAAACATTTTCATAACTTCCATTTGAAATATTAGAAAGCATTGCTTTTAATTCATCTAATGATTCTGCAACAAAAGCAGCTCTCTCTTCCATTGCTTCTCTACCTACAAGAAGAGTATATGAAATATCTGTAAGTCTATATATTCCACTCTTTAAATTATTATCATTATTTTCTAGCCAATTTAACAGATCTGTAGCTTTCTGTTCTAACTGCTCCTTTGTACGTGCAGACAACAAGAATAATGGTATTTCTTTCTCAGTTTGTTTTCCATTATCTCTATTGGTATTTTCTTCAACAATAACATGGGCATTTGTTCCGCCTGCACCAAAAGCAGATAAACCAGCTATACGTGGGTATTGTTTCAATTGATTATCTTCCAAAATTTCTGGTTGTTTCCAATGCATAAGCTTATGAGGTACAGTACAAGGAGTTTGTTCAAAGGTTATTTTTTTATTTAATATACTAGAATGAATAGATGGTGCAATCTGTTTATACTTCATTTGCATTAAGATCTTTATTAATCCAGCAATACCAGCTGCACTTTCGCAATGACCTATGTTTGATTTTACCGAACCAATTTGAACAAATTGTTTATCAGCAGTTACTGTATCAAACGCATGAGTAATACCTGCAATTTCAATTGGATCACCTAATGCGGTTCCCGTTCCATGTGCTTCTATATATGAAATAGCTCGAGGTGATATTCCCGCTTTTTTCCATGCATCCAAAATAACTGCAGTCTGTGCCTTTGGATTAGGAACCGTATAACCATTAGTTTTTCCACAATGATTCACTGCTACACTTTTAATTACACCGTATATATGATCTCCATCAATTTCTGCTTGATGAAGGGGTTTTAAAACAACTGCACCTACACCTTCTCCAGGAACATATCCATCTCCGCCTTCACCAAAAGATTCACACTTTCCTTTTGTTGATAAAAATCTACTCTGACCCAACATTAAAAATTTATTTGGATGTAATGATAAGTTAACACCACCTGCAATAGCTACATTACAATCACCATCCAAAATACTTTTACAAGCAAGCTGTAAAGCTGAAAGAGATGAAGAACACATAGAATCTACTGACATAGATGGACCATGGAATCCATATGTATATGAAACACGATTGGCAATAGAAGCCTCACTTCCATTCAAACTATACATTTCTCCACGTGTTTGAGCCTGTGCTCCATATAACTGATAATCTTCATACATTACACCAACAAAAACACCAACATTATTTCGTAAACCATATTTTTCAGTCATATTCAAATTGTCTTTTGTATATCCTGCATCCTCCATAGCATGATATACACACTGCAAAAAAATTCTTTCCTGTGGATCTATGGTTTCTGCTTCTATAGGAGATATATGAAAGAATAATGGATCGAAACATTCCGCATTTTCTAAAAAACCACCCCATTTAGCATATGTTTTTCCTGGCTTTGTCTTATCTTCGTCATAATACTCATTATGATTCCAACGATTATTGGAAATTGTACTAATGCAATCTTTACCTTCTTTTATATTTTCCCATAAAATCTCAACATTTTCAGCTTTTGGATACTGTCCAGCCAATCCTATTACAGCGATATCCCAACCATTAGACATATTAGGTTCTACAATTTTTTCAACCGTTTTTATCGTAGTTTTAGGTTTAAATAAAACTTCTTGTTTTACCTTTGGTGTTTTATTTACCTTTTCTTTTATAAAACCTGTTTTCTCACAAACTTTTTTAAAATGTGATTTATAAAAATATTCTGACAATTCTCTTAAAGTTTGATATTCAAAGAAAAGTGTTTTCGGAAGTTGACCAAATTCTTTTTCAAGTGCATCTGTTAAATCCATTGTCATAATTGATGTTAATCCAAATTCTTCAATTGGAACTCTTGCATCAATTCTACTAATTGGTAAATTAATTTGTTCAGAAAGAACTTGTTTCAAATATTTTTCAAAAGCCAATTTGGTTTTCTTTTCATCTGCATTATAAGTTTGTTCTTTTTCTGATTCTTTTTCTTCTGAAGTTCTCTCAAGCAACCAATTTTCAATTTTTTGCTGATCACCTTCCATAGGGATAAAATGACGTATATCTTTTTTTACAGCAAAATCTAAAATGTTAAACGCCTTTTCAGTTTGCAAAGGTTCCATTCCTGTAGCAGCTTTAATTCTGTTTATAGTCTTTTCATCAACTTGCATTCCTCCATCTTTCCAAAGAGGCCAATTTACAGAAATCATTCTACCATTACTAGTTGTATTATTTCTTAATTTTGCATATGCATCTAAAAAACCATTAGCTGCTGCATAATCCGTCTGTCCAATATTTCCCTTTACACCTGCAGAAGATGATACCAATAACCAAAAATCTATTTGTATATTTTCAAATGCTGATTCTAAATTAATTAGCCCCTGCATCTTTGGCATCAAAACTGATTTCACTTCTTGCTCGGTTTTTTTTACAAAAAATGCATCTTTATTTATTCCTGCTGCGTGAATTACTCCAGTGATTTTTCCGTATTTATCATATATTTTCTGTGCCAATTCTGAAACACTTTTCATATTACTTACATCACACTGAAAATAATCAACAATTACATTATTTAGAGCGATATTTTTTTGTTCGCAAATTTCAGCCACATTTTTATTTGATCTTCCAGTAAGAATAATTACAGAATTTTTGACAACTGAAGAAATATGTTCAGCAAATAAAAGACCTACACCACCGGCACCGCCCGTAATAAGATATATACCATTGTCTTTCCATAATGATTCATTTGCGTACTCATCTGAAGACTCCTCATCAAAAGCCTCTATTGTATAAACATATCTAATACCATTTTTATAAGCTACAATAGATTTTTCTGATATATCAAATTCTTTCTGTAAAATCTTATTTATTTCCTCACTACTTATATCGCTTTCCAAAAAAATAAGTTGTGGAACTAAATTTGGATTTTCCAAATAAATTGAGTTGACAAATCCTACTAAACCTTCATATAAAGTAGAATCTTGTAAACAAAAAACAATCTGTACAATTATTTGTTCTCCTTTGTTTGTATCTGAAAGATTTTTAAAATATTCAAGTAATTCATTTACAACTTTCTCATATTCTTTATAACTATTCTCGTTTTTAATATAAAAGATATTTATATTACTATCATTTTCACAATTATAATGAATATTTTCCATTGTAAACATTATACGTTTACGTCCTATCTCCATCATAATATCTCTTCCTTTTTCCATTTTGGAATATAAATCTTACAATCATCAGAATTTGGTGTAGGTATTGATGATTCACTATTTTTATTTTTAAATATCATATTAGAAATTTTTGCACATGCATAACCATCTTGGTTAATTAAAACTATATTCATTTTTCTAAACTGAGAATTAGAATTATTTTCTTCTAGTTCTAAACATGACCACATATGTTCTTGACATGGTTCGTAAATTTCCATACTATCAAAAGCAAATGGCAATGGTGCTAATTTACTTTGTTCCCCAACATTACTCTTTGTTTCAGAAATTTCAGTAAATCCAATTGCAGATTGTAGTGTACTATCTAACATAACGGGATTTATATAATAGTCATCATTGTTACTTTCATTTGCATTTAGTTTTGAAATAACTCTATTTTCACCTTTATATAATAATTCAATTCCCTGCATATATTTTCCATATGTTATTCCATTGGATTTAAAATAATCATAAATAACACTTGATTCTACTGATTTCATAGAAATTGAATTTAAAAAAGTTTGTATTTCATATTTTTTATTTTCTTTTTTCGAAGATATTTCAACACTTCCTCGACAATAAATCAATTTTTTGTCTTGAGAATTATAAATCTGAAAATTAAGTTCTTTTTCTTGAACTACATCAAACTTTACTTCTATATTAAGACCATCTTCTGATGCCGTTGCTGGATTAATCCAAACAACATTTTTCAAAATTACATTTTCTTGGTTTGTAATTGAAGGAACAATCGTTCTAACACCTACTAAAACCAATTCTACACACGCTGCTGCAGGCATAATCTTTTCACCAAATACCTGATGTGCTTCAAGAAAATGCTCTTTTCCTGTAAAATCAGAACTGAATTTCAAACCATATATATCTGAAATATTTTTATGCAAAACAGGACTAATTCTACTACACTTATCATCTATACCAGATATAGTTTCTGTCTTCTGATTACAACTTACCCAATAACGTTCTTTTGAAAATGGGTATACTGGTAAAGAAATCTTCTGTGGAGAGTCCTCTTCATACAAAACATTCCAGTTAATTTTTGCGCCAATAGTCCATAGCTTAGCCAATTCTTCCCAATTATTATTTTTTAACATTTCATCAATAGTGAATTTCTGTTGTGATTTCTTGAGAATATCTTTTAATTCTCCTTTATAGTCAAATACATTTCCAAAGAAAATATTATTTTGATTTCTAATTCCTTGTTTCCATAAAGTTAATTTCTGTACTAATTCTTTCAAATCATATGCAATTATTGCGAGTCTTTCCTCCATGGCTTCTCTTCCTACTTGCAACATATATGCAATTTGTCTGCCTGAAAAAGCTGTAGAAAACTCTATTTTATTATCTTCTTCTAAAATATAATCTACTAAATTTTGAATATTCCAAATATTATTTAGTGCATCTAAATCAATTTCCAATCCTTTTTCCTGTATAAGCCAATTCTGAAGTTTAGTACAAGATGATAGACAAATTCCATATTCACGAAAATCAAACTCAGAATCAATCTCTGAAACAGGTACACCTATTTCTTCAGCAAAAATGTTAACTAAAGTTTCTAAATATAAACCTCTTTTAGAGTCTGTCTTTAAAAACTTTATATATGAATCAACGTATTCACTTAATCTTTCTTCATTTTTCGCAGAAAAAACATATAATTGTTTTTCGTCATTATAAAAATTCAATTTATTTTCCTGATTTTTATATTCCTCAACAATAACATGAGCGTTTGCTCCTCCTGCACCAAAACAACTGATACCAGCTCTGCGTATCTTTTTCTCAATACCATTTTCAATATAAGATTTCTCTTTCCAATCTTCATATTTATGCTGTACATAAAATGGACTATTTTTGAAATCAATATAAGGATTCAAATTTTTTGAATGAAGTGATGGCACCAATTTCTGATATTTTAATTGAAGAAGAATTTTTGTTAATCCTGCAAGTCCCGAAGCACCTTCTAAATGTCCTATATTAGATTTTAACGCTCCAACCGCACATGATTGTAATTTTAAATTACTATCTTTATACGCTTTTTTCAGTCCATCAATTTCAATAGGATCTCCTAAGGAAGTTCCTGTTCCATGTGATTCAATATAACTGATACTATCAGGTGTAACATTAGCATTTGAAAGAGCTTCTTTTATAACCTCACTTTGTGAAACAGGACTAGGAACCGTAAAACCTGATGTTCTACCACCTGAATTAATTGCACTGCCTTTAATGACACCATAAATTTGATCTTTATCCTTTACTGCTTGACTAAGTGGCTTTAGAATAACTGTTCCAACACCCTCTCCAGGTACATATCCATCTCCATCCTGACCGAAACTTTTACATCTACCATCAGTTGATGCAAACTTTCCAAAACTTAATAATAGATATTTATTTTGATGAATAGATAAATTTACACCGCCTACAAAAGCAACCTCAGATTCACCTCTTTTTATACTTTCACAAGCCAAATGTAATGCAGTTAAAGAGGATGAGCACATTGTATCAGTCGCAATACTTGGACCTTTAAAATCAAAGAAATATGACACTCTATTTGCTATCGCCGCATAAGAAGAACTTGCAGGAACTACTTGATTATGTATTTCTCCATTAAACAGCTGGTACATTCCGTACATAACTCCAACAAAAACACCAACTTTTGATTTAGATAAACTCTCTCGTGTATATCCAGCATCTTCCATTGCATGCCATGCTGATTCCAAATATAATCTCACTTGAGGATCTAAAAACTCTGCTTCTACAGGCGGAATATTAAAGAACAGTGGATCAAATTTATCAACATCATTTATAAATCCTCCCCATTTGCTATATGTTGTACCTATACTATTTTTATTTGGATTAAATATCGCCTCATTATCCCATCTTTCTTTAGAGATTTCTATAATGCAATCTCTACCTTTTACAAGGTTATCCCAAAATTCATCTACATTATCAGCCATTGGATATTTACCACTTAACCCAATAACCGCAATATCTTCAACTTCTTTTGTATGATTTGTATTTTCCTGAATTTGGGTTAATAATCTCGTTGATTTTTTCTCAACTATTTCAACACTTGCATCTTGTGGAAGTTCTGTTTCATCTGAAAATTCACTTATTAAAACATCCTTATAATTCTCTAAAAAATATTCTGCCAATTCTTTTATACATGTACATTCAAAGAATATCGTTTTCGACAAATTACCAAAAGTTGGTTCTAATTTTCTCGTAATACTCAATGCCAAAATAGATTCTAAGCCAAAATCAAGAAACGATGCTTCTATATCCAATTTAGATTTTTTAATTTTAGTTTCTTTTGAAATAACATCCAAAAAGTACTCAATGGTTTTTTCCTTTAGTTCATCTTCATTCATATCTGAATGCGAAGCAGAACTATCATTATCTACTTTTATATTTTTGATTAATACATCGCCAGAGTCTTGCATTACATCAATAGCTTTTTTAACATCACCATAGAACACCATAACTTGAGATTCGTTAGATTTAAGTGCGAATTCCAACGCTTGAATGCCAGTTTTACTTCCTATAGGAAGTAATCCAACAGCCTTTTCCATCCACAACTTTGATTCGTTATCAATATCCATTCCACCTTTTTCCCAGAATGGCCAGTTTATCGAAATAGTTTTTCCGTGTCTATATCCTTTTTGAACAAGCAAGTTTCTCTTGTATGCAAAATTATCCATAAAACTATTAGCATAACAATAATCCACCTGTCCTATATTACCAAACACTGATGCAAGAGAAGAATATAGCACAAAAAAGTCTAGCGGCTGTTTTCCTATTTTTTCATCTAAATTTTTTGTTCCTCGAATTTTAACCTCTAACACTTCATGAGCTTCTTCTATTTTCTTTGTAAAGAACAAAGCATCCCTAATTACACCTGCAGAATGGAATACACCGTTTAAGTAACCATAGTGTTGTTCTATGTGTGAAAACAATTTATCTACATCATTTTTCTTTGTTATATCAGCTTGAAAATATTCACAAAATACACCTTTATCTGTCAAAGCTCTAATTTTTTCTTCTTTATCTTTAGACAATGAGCTTCTTCCTGTTAGAATTAATTTAACATTCTTTGTTTTTGCAACATATTCTGCTGTAATAAATCCAACTCCACCAATTCCTCCGATGATTAAATATACTCCACCTTCTTTTATTGTAACATTCTCTTTATTTTCTTCAACTATCTGATCAAAGCTAAACACATTTCGTGTTCCATTACTATAATTAACATAGCAGGTAGGTTCTATTACCGCATCTTCGTATTCAATAATTTCAAGATGTTTTTTTAGTTCCACCCTCTCTTGAATCTCAACCAAACGGAAATCAAATTCTTTATTTTCTGTTTGAATTCCACGGAACATTCCAACTAATGCTTGCTCTTCTGGTGAAACCAAAGCTTGATTATTTATAAAATAATACAAGCGGATTCCATCTGTCCATTTGTGTTTCACTAAAGATTTAATCAAATGAAATATTACATCAAAATTATATAAATTTATATTTTGTGTATTAATTTCTATTTTAGATTTTAAATCTATAAACGCAAAATCAATTGTCTTGTAACCTTTCTTTTCTATTTCAAGCAAAATATTTTCCCAGAAAGAAGGATTAGATATATCTCCAGAATATATATTTGGTTGTTCGAATTTCTCTACATCATTAAACAACAAGAAACAATCTTTTAAATTGTTTTTGGTAAATTCTTCATTAAAGGAATCCACAACTAACTTATTTGATGTTATAACAACAATTGCTTTATGATATTTTGTATCTGTAAGCACATGCTCAATATTTTTTTCTTTCCATTTCGGAACAAAAAACGCTAAATCATTTATCTTTGATTTCTGTGTTTTTTCTATTTTTCTTAAATAAAGTCCCTTTATTTCTGTTACTAATATTCCATCAGTAGTACAAATAGAAATATCATATTTTCTACCTTTATCACCACCTAAACAAGTTGTATAAACTATACACTCTTTAGGCAATGCCTGAAATATAGATATTTCATCAATCGAAAAAGGTAAAAGTACTCCATCGTTTACTGCTTCACCTAATACAGCTACTGTTTGCATTGCTGCATCCAATACTCCCGGATTAATAATCATATCCACATCATTTTCAAATTCCGGTAATTTAATTTCAGAAATCGCTTCCGTTTTATTATGTAAAATATT
Organism: Acutalibacteraceae bacterium; assembly: GCA_036311185.1. Classification (GTDB taxonomy): domain Bacteria; phylum Bacillota; class Clostridia; order Oscillospirales; family Acutalibacteraceae; genus CAG-964. The sequence goes on from JAXJQK010000068.1 coordinate 29,399, forward strand.
ATAAATTCCTCTAAAACTCTCACCATACTGAATTTCAGTATCAATATATCGCTCATAAAAATCTTTTCCCGATACACAAAAAGTACAACGTTCTTTCACATTATTCAATGTAGTCAACATCATTTTTTCAGTAATATTTGAATTATCACCATATAACACTGTACCTTGAGAATAACAAATATTTTGTTTTTCTTTATCTATAATTTCAAAATTTGCTTTTGTTACTATACCACCATTTTCTTCAGGATAAAGCTTTAACTTAAGATTTCCTTTACAATCATCATAAACAACCTCATTCATCCATACTATATTTTTTAACCCTGTTACTGAATATGTAGACGAAAATGAAGCAGCCGCTCTTGCCATTTCAATAATTGCTGCACCTGGAAGTACTTTTTTTCCATGTACTAAATGGTCTTTTAAGAAATTTTCTTCTCCTGTAAACGCAGATTGAAAACTTTGGCTAAAAAAGTCAGATATATTTTCCTGTACCAAAGGATGAATATAACTTTTTGTTTCTTCCTTTTTTTCACTTGAAACCCAAAACGCTTCTCTTTCATATGGATAAGTTGGAAGAGAGATTCTATATGGAATTTGATCTTTATATAAAATATTAGCCCAATCAATTATTTCTCCTGTAATCCACTGATTTGCCAATTTTACAAGATCAACATTTATATCATCTGAATAGATATTTTTTCCACTTTTTTGTTTTATAAGATATGCTGTTTCCTTCAATTTCATCTGATTATGACTAACCGTTGATTCAAATACGAAAGGAGACTTTTCAGATTTATTTTCTATATATTGTTTTAATTTTTCTTTTAAATCTTCAATTCCTGAAACAACAATTGCAAGTCTTGCTTCCATTGGCTCTCTTCCGGTCTGAATAGTAAAGAAAAAGTTATCTTCGTTTACATTATTATTCGTTAAAAATGAAAGCATTTTTTCAGCATATACTTTTAACTGTTTTGTATTTTTAGCTGATAAAGTAAAAATGTTATCTTTTCTTGATACTGAATTTCTTTTGGCTTTTTTCTCAATATATTCTTCCAATACTATATGTACATTTGTTCCGCTATAGCCAAAAGAATTAATACAAGCTCTTCTTGGCTTATCTTCGCTACTTTCCCATTTTTTTCTCTCTTTGTTTATATAAAAAGGAGACTTTTCAAAGTCAAAATGTTCATTAGGAACATCAACATTAATTGTTGGAACCAACTCTTTATGTTGCATACATAATAATATTTTCTCGATTCCAGCAATTCCACCAGCCGCCGAAGTATGTCCTAAATTACTTTTTACAGAACCAATAGCACAAAACTTTCTCTTCTGGCTTTTTTCAGAAAATGCACCTTTTAAGGCCTCTAATTCGATAGGATCGCCTAATTTTGTTCCTGTTCCATGAAATTCAGCATATGTGATACTTTCTGGATTTATTCCTTTTTGTTCATATAACATTGTCTCCAATTTTTGTTGACTTCCTAAGCTTGGAGCAGTTATACCATTTGTTTTTCCATCTTGATTCATACCAGATGCAATAATACAACCATAGATATGATCATGATCCCTTTCAGCATCACTTAAACGTTTCAATACCAGTGCTGCTACACCCTCTCCTGGCACAAAACCATCAGCCTCATTATCAAAGGTTTTGCACTGTCCTGTAGGAGAAAGCATTCCTGTTGCACACATACTAACATAACTTGCAGGTGTTAAATAAAGACATGCTCCTCCAATTAATGCCATATCAATATCACCCATACACAAAGCATTCACAGCAAGATGAACACCTACCATCGACGAAGAACAAGCAGTATCAATAGCTATAGCCGGACCTTTCAAATTAAGAAAATAAGAAATACGTGAGGCACCAATTGCATTACTATTTCCTGTAGCACTAGTAGAAGCAGAACCAAATGTAGAATAATCATCATCTACTATTCCCAAATAAACACCACATTTTTGTTCATTAAGCATTCGTCTACTATATCCAGCATCCTCAAAGGCATTATACGCTTCCTCTAAAAATAGCCTATGTTGTGGATCCATATCCTCTGCTTCTGTAGGAGTTATTTCAAAAAACATTGGATCAAAATACTCTATTCCTTCCAACATACCCATTTGTTCACAATAAATATGTCCTTCTTTTCCGATTTCAGGATCATAATATTTCTTCATATCCCATCTTGTTTTAGGAACTTTACTTACACAATTCTTTCCTTGTGTTAAATTATCCCAGTATTCTTTCATATTATTTGAACCAGGAAAACGACCAGATATACCTACAATCGCAATTGCTTCCTCTTTCCTGACATAATCTCCAACAGGCAAAACTTTTTTCACATTACTCATTAATCTTTTTGCCTCTTCTGGTGTAATTTTTCTCTCCTTCAAATCTTGAAGTATTTCTTTTACATCCATATTACTAATACTCCTTTTCTAAATATAATTCAATTATTCAGATAAAATAATCGTAAACAACTCGCCATCAATGTTGTTTTATGCAATTTCTCTGTAATCTTCTAATTTATATATACAATTATCCAAATATATTTTTGTACCTTTGTGTAATTATTTCTCCATTTCTTCTTTATAAACTTGACTTTTTTTGGGTATTTTCACTATTTAAGTAATTATAACACACTTCTGAAAAATATTCCATAGTTTAATTAATGTTTAACGCTAAAAAAATATTTATTTTGACATATCTTTATTTAAATCAATCATTTTTTCAGTATTATGATTTTGTATTTTTTATATATACTTCTGTATCCTCCTTTTCCATTGCCGCTTTTTCTTAAATTCATAACTATATTTCTGCCATAAAAATACCGACCTCCAAAAGCTAGTTTTTTAGGTCTAACTTTTTGGGGGTCGGTTCATAATAACACTATCTGCAATTTATATATTAGCAAGGTCAATTATGCTTTAACCAAAATTTATTAATAATAAAAGTGTACGATTTTTACCTCAAATAATATTCCGTTTCCATAAATTTGTTCATTTTTTCTTCTTAATTGTAAATATTTAGGTTGTTGTGAGAATGTCTATAATTTTGATTAAATATATAACTGACCTTGTAATTGCCTTGATTTATTGTGTCTATAATACCACATACCTATATAAATCAAAATTATCTTTTGTGCAAAATTAGAGTAATTATTTTTACAAAAATTGCAAAATAAACAGGTATTCAGAAAATTCATCTGAATACCTGTTTTAAAAAACATTATCTATTTTTCAATGCATTATATTTTTCTAAATTAATTTTATTCTCAGCAATCATCTGCTCTGTCCATAATTGTAGAGTTTCAATAGTTATAGAAATTCGCTCAAGCTCATTTTGAATGTAGATAAAATCTTCCAGCTCTTCATCATCTATTTTTCCATCAGCTGTTATTTCAATTAGCTTTTCTTGATTTCTTTTCATTGTATTTAATGATGCAAGCATCTCTAAAACTATTTGAGATAAATCCTTTACTTTAATTTCAGGTACATATTTTTTACCGATAGGACACTCATTTGAACAATAATAATTGCAAAGCTGAGGTAAATTATACCCCTTTGACATTGCAAGTATATCATCAGGGTGAACTGCTGTTTTGCCGTTCTCAATTCTCTCAATACGCTCTGGTGGAATTGTAACCAGCTTTTCACTGGCTTTTTCTCGTGACCACCCTAATTCCTCTCTTGTAAGCTGATATACACTTTTATTTTCCTTAGTAGAAATCTTCCCCACAAAATAGCCCCCTAAAACTTTATATGTGAATTATAGCATATATTTTTCTGGAAATAAAGGGGAGAGGTTATAATTCTTCTGTTTTAAAGGTATTATAGTCCTCGTAATAATAGCTATGGTCAATACCTTTCATAAACATTTCACGGTCGTTTATTTTATCGGTTAAAGCGTTTTTTAGTATATATTTGATTTCGATATCCCTAATAGGGCTACGCTCCATAGCAAGCAGATAGTCTTCCTTGTCTACTTTACTCCAATCCACAACCATACATATTTCTTTTTTCAATATACAATCAAGCCAAATGCGAGTTGCCCTACCATTACCCTCACGAAAAGGGTGGGCTATATTCATTTCTACATACTTTTCAATAATCTCATCAAAATTTGATTGAGGCATTTTATCTATGTTATCAAGAGCAACATCGAGGTACATCAAAGGTGCAAATCTAAAATTACCTTTTGCAATGTTTACCTTACGAATTTCACCTGCGAAATCATATATATCCTCAAAAAGATACTTATGAATAAATTTAAGCGAAACAAATCTGCCAGCTTCCAATTTATCAAGCATTCCCTTTTCAAATAATTCTAAGGCTTTCTTTTTACTAATTCTTTCTTCTTCTCGTTGTAAGTCAGCAGGTAATGTAATTCTGAGTTTATTGTCTAGCACCATATCACCTCTTTCAATATAGTTTCCATTATATCATTCAATTAGTTGATTTACAATATAAAAAACACATTAGATTCGTTACTATGATTATTGTTTCTAAGTAGTAAAATGATTTTTTACTAAAGAGTTATTCAAGTTTAAACATTCTCTAAGAATATTTAACAAAAAAGCAAAAATCAGTCACATTCTATTAGAATCTAATTGACTTTTTTGTAGATTTGTGTTATAATTAATTTATAAATTAATTATACGGAGGAATTAAAATGTTAGAACAAATGAATTTTTCAAATGCTTCAGTACCTGTTACATCAGTACTCAATAGTATTAACACTGTAAATTTCGGAGGATTAGACTTACAACCTTCTTATCAACGTGGTTATGTTTGGAAAGATGATTTTAAAGACAAATTAATTTATAGTATTGTTAAATCCTATCCTACTGGCAATATCAGTGTTAGAGTATTGAAAAACCCTAATGCTAAAGGTGCTAGAACTGAAGTCGTTGATGGACAACAACGTTTGACAACTATTCGTGATTTTGTATCCAACCAGTATATAATAAAAAGCGAATGGTCAAGACGAATTATAGAGGTTATTCACAATTATTATCAAACTGCTAAAGTTCAAGATGATGTTGTAGAAAAATTAGTAAAAAAATTAGAGAACAAAGGAAATATTCGACTTAAATATAGCGACTTACCAACTATTATACAAGGAAATATCAGTTCTTATAATATTCCTATGACTTATATAGCAGAAGCTACCGATCAACAAATTAGAGAATATTTTAGATTTTTGCAAAATCAAGAACGATTAAGAGCTGGAGAAATAATAAATTCTATGCCAGCTACGAATTTAGAAGTTTTTTTAGAACGTATAAATCATAAAAATTTATTTCTTGATATAATAGGTTTTTCAGATAATAGAGCTGAATTTGAAAAAATTTTTTATAGCATAATCGGTTTATTTGATTCTAAAATATCTTTTGGAACGACAGATAAATTTATTCAAAGTTATGCTGCGAAAGCAGATACTCCATCAGTAGGATTAGAAAGAACCAATAGAATGGTTGAACAAATTAACGCCATACTATCTGTTGAAAAAATAATATTAAGTAATACAAGAAAAAGATTTCTTAAGTACTTACTATTGTTAGCTGGTTTAGGGTATGTTGATTTTAATGATTCTGTAGAGGAAAAGTTAAAAAAGCTAAAAAATATAGATGATAAATTTTCAGTGTTTTTTTCAGCAAAAGCCAATGTTGTTGAACAAGAATATGCTGAATATTCTAATGCAGTCATTGAAGAAATGCGATTAATTGCTTTATTAACAAAAGGTGGTCATCCTTTGACACGTGTAGAAAATAGAATGAAAATGTTAGCTTACTATGTAAATAATCAAAACACAAATAAAGTTCCATCAGGAATTAAACTGATTGAAGAATAAATGAAAAATAAAAATACATAAAAAACGGGCGAACCATTTGGTTCGCCCGAAAATTATTTATATAATTTTTTATAATTAAAGCAAATTACTTGCTTGCCTTCTCTTTAAGAGCAGCCTGTGCAGCAGCTAGTCTAGCGATTGGCACTCTGAATGGAGAACAAGATACATAGTCTAGGCCTACGAAGTGGCAGAACTCAACTGATGAAGGATCTCCACCGTGCTCACCACAGATACCTAGCTTAATGTCAGGTCTTGTTGACTTACCAAGCTCAGCAGCCATCTTAACTAGTTTACCAACACCTGTCTGGTCTAGCTTAGCAAATGGATCTGACTCGTAGATCTTTGTGTCATAGTAAGCGTCTAGGAACTTACCAGCGTCATCACGGCTGAAGCCGAATGTCATCTGTGTAAGGTCGTTAGTACCAAAGCTGAAGAACTCAGCCTCTTTAGCGATCTCGTCAGCTGTTAGAGCAGCTCTTGGGATCTCGATCATTGTACCAACCTTGTAATCCATAGTTACGCCAGCCTCAGCGATAATCTTATCAGCTGTTGTTGTAACTACATCCTTAACATACTTAAGCTCTTTGATCTCGCCTACAAGTGGAATCATAATCTCAGGTACGATGTTGTACTCTGGGTTCTCTTTGTTAACAACGATAGCAGCATTGATAACAGCAGTTGTCTGCATAGCTGCGATCTCTGGGTATGTTACAGCAAGACGGCAACCACGGTGACCCATCATTGGGTTGAACTCGTGTAGACCAGAGATGATTTCCTTTAGGTGCTCAACTGTGATGTTCATTTCACCAGCTAGCTCGTTGATATCCTCTTCCTTTGTAGGAACGAACTCGTGTAGAGGTGGATCTAGGAATCTGATTGTCATTGGACGACCCTCAAGAACTCTGTACATCTCCTCGAAGTCACCCTGCTGTAGAGGCATAATCTTAGCAAGAGCCTTCTCTCTCTCTTCAACAGTCTCAGAAACGATCATCTCACGGATAGCCTTAATTCTGTCACCCTCGAAGAACATATGCTCTGTACGGCAAAGACCGATACCCTCAGCACCAAACTTAACAGCCTGAGCTGTATCTCTTGGGTTATCAGCGTTTGTTCTAACCTTTAGTGTTCTAGCAGCATCAGCCCAGCTCATAAATCTGTCGAAGTCACCAACAATAGCAGCCTCAGCAGTAGCAATAGCCTCGCCGTAGATGTCACCTGTTGAACCGTTTAGAGAAATGTAGTCGCCCTCTTTGATTGTCATACCACCAAGAGTAAACTGCTTAGCTTCCTCATTGATTGTGATTTCACCACAACCAGATACGCAACAAGTACCCATACCACGAGCAACAACAGCAGCGTGAGATGTCATACCACCACGAACTGTTAGGATACCCTCAGCAGCGTTCATACCCTCGATATCCTCTGGTGATGTTTCTAGTCTTACAAGAACAACCTTGTCGCCGTTCTCAGCCCACTCTTTAGCGTCTTCAGCTGTAAATACAACCTTACCGCAAGCAGCACCTGGAGAAGCAGCAAGACCCTTACCGATTGGAGTAGCCTTCTTTAGAGCAGCAGCGTCAAACTGTGGGTGTAGTAGAGCGTCAAGCTGCTTTGGCTCAACTCTTAGTACAGCCTCTTCCTCAGAAATCATACCCTCGTCAACTAGGTCAACAGCAATCTTTAGAGCAGCAGCAGCTGTTCTCTTACCATTTCTTGTCTGTAGCATATAAAGCTTACCGTTCTCGATAGTAAACTCCATATCCTGCATATCTCTATAGTGATTTTCTAGCTTGTTAGCAATCTCAACAAACTGGTTGTAAACCTCTGGCATCTCCTCAGCTAGCTTGTCGATTGTGCTTGGTGTTCTAACACCAGCAACAACGTCCTCACCCTGAGCGTTGATTAGGTACTCACCAAATAGAGCCTTCTCACCAGTAGCTGGGTCACGAGTAAATGCAACACCTGTACCAGAATTCTCATTTAGGTTACCAAATACCATTGGCTGTACGTTTACAGCAGTACCCCATGAATATGGAATATCGTTCATTCTTCTGTAAACATTTGCACGAGGGTTGTCCCATGAACGGAATACAGCCTTAACAGCAGCCATTAGCTGTGCCTTAGGATCAACTGGGAAGTCCTCACCCTTCTGCTCCTTGTAGTAATCCTTAAATAGAACTACAAGCTTCTTCATATCTTCAGCATCAAGCTCGATATCGTCCTTAACGCCCTTCTGCTCTTTTAACTCGTCGATGATAACCTCAAAACGCTTCTTTGAAATTTCCATAACAACGTCTGAGAACATCTGGATGAAACGACGGTATGAGTCGTATACGAATCTCTCAAACTTAGGGTCTGGGTTACCAGCGATAAGACCAGCAACAACCTCGTCATTCAAACCTAGGTTTAGGATTGTGTCCATCATACCTGGCATTGAAGCTCTTGCACCTGAACGAACAGATACTAGAAGTGGATTCTTAGCGTCACCAAACTTCTTCTCGTTGATTTTCTCAACTTCAGCTAGTGCAGTATAAATCTGCTCTTCGATGTCGCTAGCGATTTTTTTGCCGTCCTCGTAGTAACGAGTACAAGCCTCTGTTGAAACAGTAAAGCCCTGTGGAACTGGCATACCAAGCTTTGTCATACCAGCTAGGTTAGCACCCTTACCACCAAGAAGCTCTCTCATTGTTTCATTACCCTCAGAGAAAAGATAAACATACTTTTGGCTCATTGGAATAGATACCTCCTGAAAAATAAATTCATCACTGCTGAATATTCAACAGTGCATAATTTGCTGACTTTATTTATAAGTCTAGTAGTTATTATATCAAATGTTTTTCTAAATTTCCATACCTTTTCTTTATTTTCGTATAAGATTTTCATTTTTTTTAATAAATATTCGATATACAAAAGCAAAAAGAAACTAATTATTATTTAATAAACGAAAAATTTACTGTTAAAAACGATAAATTTATATTTTTGTGTCGAAAAGGGTTGAAAAAATTTCTAACTATGAGATAATATATACAATTGAAATATTTAATGGATTTTTATGCTTGAATTTCCATTGTTTCTTTAATAAAGACTATAATTCAATATAGAACAAACGGAGGAAATACTTATGGCAAATAAATGTGCTGTAATTCTTGCTGGTGGAGAAGGCAAGAGAATGAAATCAGACAAGCCAAAAACATTATCCGAGGTTATGAACAAGCCTATGCTACAATGGGTTATTGATGCTCTTAGAAAAAGTGGAGTAGATAATATTTGTGTAGTTAAAGGATATAAAAAGGAATGTATTGAAGAATACATAGCTACACTAGACTATAATGTTAGCTCTGTTTATCAGGCTGAAAGACTTGGTACAGGTCACGCTGTTATGATGGCTAAGGACTTTTTGAGTGACAACAGCGGAGATGTTATAATACTTAATGGCGATGCTCCGTTTATGGATAGCGAAACTATAGAGAAAGCATATAACCAGCATATCGCTTCAAACAGCAGTGCAACTGTTATATCAGCAAAGGTCGAAAACCCTACAGGATATGGAAGAATAGTAAGAGCAGAAGATAATTCTTTAAAGGCTATTGTAGAACAAAAGGATGCTGACGAAGAAACTCTTGCTATTAACGAAGTTAACTCTGGTGGTTTCTGGTTTAACACAAACGATTTACTAAGTGTACTTGATAATATTCAGGCTAATAATGCCGCAAAAGAATATTATCTTCCTGATGCACTAAAATTACTTTTAGTTAATGGTAAAACAGTAGGTGCATTTACTGCTGAATCTGCTGATACAGTTTTAGGTGCTAACGACCCTGCTCAGTTGGCAGATTTGAATACTATTGCACATAATAAGTATGGTAAGTATCCATATTGATTTATACACATATCATTAGGCAAATTTTTATTACACAATGTGTAGCTAAGATATAGGAGGATTTTTAAATGAATTTTCACGGTAAGGACATTAAGATTTTTGCAGGCAGTTCAAATGTAACTGTTGCTAAGGGAATTGCTGACGGCTTAGGATTACCTCTTGGTAAATCTGAATGCAAAACATTTAGCGATGGCGAAATCGCAGTATCTCTTAACGAGTCAGTTCGTGGTTCTGAATGTTTTATTGTACAGTCAACCTGCGACCCTGTAAACGACAATCTTATGGAATTGTTAATTATGATTGACGCTATGAAGAGAGCATCAGCTGCAAGAATTACTGCTGTTATGCCATACTTCGGTTATGCAAGACAGGACAGAAAGGCTAAACCAAGAGATCCAATCTCAGCTAAGCTAGTAGCTGACATTATCACAACAGCAGGTGCAGACAGACTTCTTACAATGGATTTACACGCTAACCAGATTCAGGGCTTCTTCAATATTCCTGTTGACCATCTATTAGGTGCTCCACTACTTGCAGAGTATATGAAGAGTATGGTAGGCAACGAGCAGGAAGATTACATTGTAGTTTCTCCTGACCTTGGTTCAGTTACTCGTGCAAGAAACTTTGCTAATAAAATTGGCTGTGGTCTTGCTATTGTTGATAAGAGAAGACAGAAGGCTAATGTATCTGAGGTTATGAACATTATCGGTGATGTAAAGGATAAGAAGGTTATTCTTGTTGACGATATGATCGATACAGCTGGTACACTATGTAATGCTGCTGCTGCTCTAATTGAAAAGGGTGGTGCTAAGAGCGTTACAGCTTGTGCTACACACGCAGTTCTTTCAGGTCCTGCTATTGAGAGAATCCAGAACAGTGTTATTTCAGAGGTTGTTCTTCTTGACACTGTACCTGTTGAGGGCGAAAAACTAATCGATAAGTTCACAGTTCTTCCTGTTGCTCCTACATTTGCAAGAGCTATCGAAAGAATTTATGCTGACCAGCCATTTAATAATGTATTTGGTTAATTTGATTTTATAATAATTTCCAACAAAACAAAAATCCGAACTTGACTTTTATGTCAGGTTCGGATTTTTATTTTATATTTTTATTAAAACGGAAGATGTGAATTAATAGTAAAAATAATATTAAGCAAAAAGGCTCTTAAGTCTGTTTCTTTCATATTAACAACACGAATATTCATATCATACAATTCTTTATTCAAATATTTCTTCATATCCAAATGATGCTGATCTGAAATTCTCTTTTCTAGTGGCACCTTAAACAATAAATCTAGGAACTTTCTGTTATTGTAAATTATTGTGATATCGCTGTATATCTTCATTTCAGATATATTCAAGCCACCCCAGCTACCCCAGGTAACCTCGTTAAAATGAATATCTGCCATAGGATACTGAGAAGGGATTTTATCATACTCAAATTTATCAATATATTCAGCAAACACCTTGTCAATTTTATGAGCAAGTCCTCTGTTTAAGATAAAAATCTTATATAGATTTCTGTATAATTTAGGCGACATTTTAGGCATACTCTTTCTTCCGTAGTGCTTGTACCAATAGGCTCTTATGGTTTCTGAAACCCAAGATTTAACCTCAACATCAGCCTCTAGGCTTTCCATAAGGTAAACCCTTTTTCTGTATTCGTTCTTATGTCCTTTTGCTACATATCCATTATTATGTTCAATAATCTCTACAATTTCATCATAATTTTTTAATCCCTCAACTGTTTCAGGGATATTATATACTGTATGATCAACATTAAATTTACCAGCAATTATTTTAGCTGCATCTACATCTATAGTTTCTTTTTCAGCTGATAAATAACTAAATGTTTTTACCTTATCATACATACCATTCGCCGCAGCAAATGTAGTATTACTGTCAATGCCTCCGGTTAATGAAATATATGGTTTGTTCCATTTAAGAGGAATAAGTTCCATATTATGTTTTAATATTTCTGCTGCTTCTTTAATTACAGCATTATACTCCTGTTCGTTTTTACATTCAGATAAATCTCTAATCGGATAAAATCTTTTATGTGATATTTTACCTGATTTATATGTATAACCTATATTTGGTACAATTCTTTTAACCTCATCAAAAGGTGTCATATCAGCAGGTAAGTATGGTCCCATAACTCTGTAATACCACTTATATTCTACAAGCTCCTTTACCAATTCACCCATTGTTAAATTACAAATATCACCAATTAACTGAGGGTGTGATGTAACATAAAAATTACCACCAATCACACTATAGCAAGCTGACTGCATTCCTGCTGGGTCTACCAAAAATTCAACTTCCCCATCATTTTTTACTACACCAAATACAAACAGTCCTGTTATCTCATCTACACAGCTCTGGTATTTATCTGTACCATAGCTTTTTGCTATTCTTTCAAGAACTGCTTTTTCATCGTACTGCATAGTAAAAGGATTATATGCATGACCAAACAAAAAGAAAATATTACCATTATTTTCTACTGATGTAACCTTTTGCATACAATGAACATATGCAAAATATTTATTTCCAATTGCTTCTTTTTTCCAGTTTCCATAAAAGGGGAATTCGTTTAAATTAAGATCATCTCTATCAGTAAGTAAAAAACCTCTGACGAATAAATACTTCTGTAAATCCTTATGTGGCTTTAACACTTCAGCCAATTTAGCATTTGTCATACATATAACCTCCAAATTTCAAATCAAAATACTAATATCCAGCTCTCGTAAAAAACAACTATATTTTTTATATTAATAGTGTTTTATTTGTAAAAACTTTCTAAATTCTAACCCGATTATTAGTACAAAGCTAACAAATTCATTATAATACTTTTATTGTTGTTTTTCAACTGTTTTTTTAACTCCATTCTATACAAAGAGGCACTTTCTATTCTTGAAAGTGCCTCTTTGTGGTTAATATTATGTTTGATATTGTAAAATAACTTTATTACAAAAGATGAGTATTATTATTATAATCTGTACTTTGTGTACCACTGCTATAAGCGTTTGCGTCAAAGCCTGTGTTCTGTGTACCACTGCTATAAGCGTTTGCGTCAAAGCCTGTGTTTTGTGTACCACCACTATAAGCGTTTGCGTCAAAGCCTGTGTTTTGTGTACCACCACTATAAGTGTTTGCGTCAAAGCCTGTATTCTGTGTGCCACTGCTATAAGCGTTTGCATCAAAGCCTGTGTTCTGTGTACCATTGCTATAAGCATTTACATCAAATGAGTTATTCTGTGAATTATAGTTATTGTTATTATAGTTATTGTTATTATAATTGTTGTAATTGTTATAGTTATTGTTATTGTAATTATTATTGCTGTAATTGTTATAATTATTGTTATTATAACCATCACTTACACCATTTGTTTTTATGATTCTAAACTTACCTATAATTGGCAATTCATTAGCTCTACCCTTAATGCAATTATAAATTCCAACACCCATCCAAACTAATTCAGCAACAGCTATAGCGGTTGAAATCACAACAACAAGAATCTCACCTAGAACAGGGATAACAGATAGAATGCTAGATAATATTTCATTTGCAACGCTAAGAGCTGCAGAAACCAAACAAAGAACCAAGCCCTGATTGGAATGAAAACGAGCAAATTTAGACCTACTTGCTGCTACAAGAGGAATCCAGAATAAAAAACCTACATAAGATATTAACGAAATCATATTATTTGCATTTATATCCTGTATATCAATATATTCTTTTTCTACCGGAGTATTAAGTAAAAAGTTCTTTATTTTATTTATAAAGCCGTTATCACCATTATCATAACGATTGTAATTATTATACTGATTATTATTCATTATTATTCTTCCTTTCACCTATATATTATTTAATAAGTTCTTTGATTATATTTTCTGCAACCATAGCATCTGCTTTGCCACGGCTGTTTTTCATTACATAACCCACAATAGCCTTAATAGCCTTTTCTTTACCGTTTTTATAGTCAGCTACAGCATTAGGGTTATTGTTAATAGCTTCTTCACATAGTTTCTTGGTAGCGGTTTCGTCCAAGCCACCCATATCACTTTCTGAAATAAGCTCGCCTACCCTCTTGCCTGTTTCAAGCATTTTATCTAGGGTTGATTTAGCAAGATTCATTTTTATCTTTTTACTGTCAAGTAGCTTGACAAGCTCATTAAGATTTTCAGCAGATACAGGTATATTAAATTCCTCTTTTGCTGATTCATTCTCTATGGTACGGAAAATTTGACCAATAATAAAGTTTGCTGTTGTTTTTGGCGTTGCTGTACCTTGAATAGCTTTTTCAAAATACTCAGCTACCCTTCTGTACTTAACAAGCAACAGTGCATCAGCTTTTGGAATACCCAAGCTATCAATATATCTTTCCAGCTTTTCATCAGGTAATTCAGGAATGGTATTTTTCAGCTCTTCAACCTCTTCATCGGTTACATTGATTGTAACAAGGTCAGGCTCTCTGAAATAGCGATAGTCATTAGCGTCCTCTTTGCCACGCATACTTGAGGTTGTGTTTGTTACATCGTCATATCTTAATGTTTCCTGCTGAACCTCTCCCCCTGCTTCAATTAAAGCAATCTGTCTGTTAAACTCATAGTCCATAGCCTTAGCCATAAATGTAATTGAGTTCATATTTTTGATTTCTGTTCTTGTGCCAAATTCCAGTTGCTCCTGTGGTTTAACTGAAATATTAACATCACATCTCATTGAGCCTTCCTGCATTTTGCAATCTGAAACACCAATGTATCTCATAATCTGCTGTAGCTTTTCAACATATTCTTTAGCTTCATCAGCTGAACGAATATCAGGCTCGGTAACAATTTCAATCAGAGGAACACCGCCACGGTTATAGTCAACATAGGTATCACCATCTTTGTGAACAAGCTTACCTGCATCCTCCTCTATATGAATACGATTAATTCTGATTTTTTTACCACTGCTTAATTCAACGTAACCATTTTTACACAAAGGCTGATCGTACTGAGAAATCTGATAAGCCTTTGAAAGATCTGGATAACAATAATTTTTTCTATCCATTTTAGAAATTCTTGAAATTTCACAATTTGTAGCCAAGCCTGCTCTTATAGCATAGCGAACTACTTCTTTATTTAACTTAGGTAATGTACCTGGCAAACCTATACAAATAGGACAACAATGAGTATTTGGAGCACCACCGAACTCTGTGGTACAGCCACAGAAAATTTTGGTATTAGTGCTTAACTCAACGTGAGTTTCAAGTCCTGCTACAAGCTCGTATTTCATAGCTTAACCCCCATTTCTGCACTTTTGAACATATCTGTATGTGTTGCATTTTCGTATTGCCAAGCAGCATTAAGAATTGTTGCTTCTGAAAATTTATTGCCAATTAACTGCATACCTATAGGCATACCCTTATCATTAAATCCACAAGGTACAGTTACAGCAGGCAAACCCACTATATTAACAGGCACTGTACAGATATCTGTCTGATAGGTTTCTATTTGGTCGTTTAAAGCCTTACCAAGTCCGAATGCTGTTATTGGTACTGTTGGAGCAAGAATTACATCAACATTTTTAAATGCATTTTCAAATTCCTTTACAATAGTACCACGTAAATTCTGAGCCTTTTTATAATAAGCGTCAAAATATCCTGCACTAAGCACATAGGTACCAAGCATAATTCTTCTTTTTACCTCACTGCCAAAACCCTCACTTCTGGTTTTGCAAACCATATCGTTTACATCGCTATAAGTAGGAGTTTTATAGCCAAATCTTATACCATCATATCTTCCAAGATTTGATGAAGCCTCTGCACAGGCAAGTATATAATATACAGGTAATGAATATTTCAGTGTAGGCAAATCGAAATATACAATCTCTGCACCTAGGCTTTCGTAAACCTTGCAAGCATTTAAAACAGCCTCTTTAACATCATCACGAACACCCTCGAGATATTCCTTAGCTATACCAATCTTCATTCCCTTTATGTCGTTTCTCAAGGTATCACAGGCTTTTACACCCTTACTTCCCTGTGATGTTGAATCCATAGGGTCTATTTTTGAAATAGCATCATAAACAATAGCTGTATCTTCAACTGTTGTTGTAATTGATCCTATCTGGTCAAAGCTTGATGCATAAGCGATAAGTCCATATCTTGATACACTACCATAAGTAGGCTTTAGTCCTACTATACCACAAAAGCTTGCAGGCTGACGAATAGAGCCACCTGTATCTGAACCTAAGCCATATACAGCAATATTACCACCTACAGCAGAAGCAACACCACCCGATGAACCTCCTGCTACATAATCAAGATTATGTGGGTTTTTAGCACCACCGAATATAGATGTTTCGCAAGATGAACCCATTGCAAATTCATCCATATTTGTTTTACCAAGCAGTATAGCATTTTCCTTTTGCAAAATATCCCATACTTTTGCGTCATAAATTGGCTTGTAGCCCTGCAATATTTTTGAACAACAGGTTGTTTCTATACCCTTTGTTGAAATATTATCCTTTAATGTCATAGGTACGCCTGCAAGCATAGAAATTTCTTCTCCCTTTGCAAGCCTTTCGTCTACTACCTTAGCACTTTTTAATGCTGTTTCCTCTGTAACATTCACATAAGCGTTAAGGTCACCATTGGTATTGTTAATAGCATTTAAATATTGCTGAGTAAGCTCTGTACAGGTTACTTGTTTAGTTGTAAGCATTTCGTTAATTGCTTTTATCCTGCTTTTAACCTCTGCCATTGGTATCAGTCCCTTCTTATTTTATAAGTCTATTACCATTTTAAAGACTTCTCTTTTTTACCAAGAAACAATCGTCTGCCTTACTGTTAGCATTAGCAAGAATTTCTTCTGTAGGGTAAGATTCTACCACTACATCTTCTCTAAAAACATTTGACAAATTGTTTATATTATCAAATTCTTCACCATTAGTTGGTGCATTGTTAATCTCATCTGCAAAGTCAATAATACTCTGCATTTCCTGAGTTAATGTATCAAGCTCTTCCTCTTTTACAAAAAGCTTAGCCAAATTAGCTATCTGCATTATTTCTTCGTGAGAAACCATTTATGCTACCTCCCTGATTATCTTAGTAATTTTCTTCAAATAGCATACTTAATATATCTATAAATTATATCATTGACCACCTATATTTTCAATATTCAGCTTCTCTTTTTTGCTGATTTTCCCCTTTAAAAATAAATTTATTTATTGTATAATATTTAATACTAACTATTTTTTACAGGTGATTATTATGAATTGTTCAATTGAAAAAACTATTACTAATCTAAAAAACAACAATATGGAGGCTTATTTTTGCGAAACTAAAGAAGAGGCTCTTGAAAAGGTTAAGTCTATGATTAAAAAAGGTGACGTTATAAGCAATGGTGGTTCTGTTACATTAGCCGAAACAGGGGTAATGGAGCTTATAAAGTCAGGAGATTACAATTATCTTGACAGAGCAAGAGAAGGTATTACAAGAGAAGAGGTTGAAGAGGTTTATCGCAAAGCCTTCAGTGCAGATGTTTATCTTGCAAGTGCTAATGCTATTACAGAGAGTGGATATATATATAATGTAGACGGCAACTCAAACCGTATATCTGCTATTTTGTACGGTCCTAAAAGTGTTATTCTTGTAGTAGGTAAAAATAAAATCGTTAAAACTATTGATGATGCAATTACAAGAGTAAGAGAAATTGCCGCACCAAAGAATACAGTAAGACTTGGAATAAACTCATATTGTGCTGCAAATGGCAAGTGTATGGCTTTAAACTTACCTACCGAAAATAATGAAATGTGCGACGGCTGTATGAGTAACGAAAGAATTTGCTGTAACTATGTTCTTTCTGGTAAGCAAAGACATAAAAACAGAATTAAGGTTATTATTGTAAACGAGGAGCTTGGATATTAATTTAAAATGAAAAAATCGTTTTTTGAAAAAAGAAAAATTTCTGTTAAAGGCGATACTCTAAAGGTTAAAATAAAAAAAGAACACCTTGGCGGACCTATTATGTTTATGGTTACAGGTGTAGCTGCACTTACTGCTGGCATATTAATGATTGTATTCAGTAAAATAAGCTTTAATATTGCGTTTAAGCTGTTTGCACTTTATAGTCTGGTTATAGGAGTATTAGGTGCAGTATCCTTTATAGCAAACCCTCATAAAAGAACTTTAAGCACAGGAATTTCAAGCCTTGGATTAGTTGGGCTTGCTTTTTGCTTTTGGTTTTTTACAAAAAATATGCTTACTATATTTATTTTATTAATAGGGTTGTATGCTGTCATAAATTTTATCTGGAGAGCTATTTTAGTTGTACAGCTGATACTTGATAAGGATATAGGATATATAAGAAGATTTATTGAAGCTATAATTTCAGTTGGTGTTGCAATATTTCTGTTCGTATTCCCTTTTAGGAGTCAACAGCCTGTATGTATATTTTTTGGTGTATATACAATTCTTACAAGTATAACATATTTTAGTGATGCTATACGTGAAATGTTTTTATGGGATACCGACGGAAAACACATAAAACGTAAAATTAAACTAAAAATACCTGCTATACTTACATTTTTTATTCCTCTTACTTGGTTTAACAGTATAAATAAAAAGCTTAATGATTACGAAGATGAGATACAAAAGATATCATATATTCGTATGAGAGACCGAAAAAGGCTTGACAGCTCTCATCTTGAAGTATTTATACATACTTCTCCAAAAACAGGCGGTGGCTTTGGCCACGTTGATATATGTGTAGATAACACTGTATATACATATGGTGCTTACGACAAAAATACAAACAGACTTTTTGGTCTTTTATCTGATGGTGTTTTTGCAGTTATGGGCAGAGAGAAATATATAAAATATTGTCTTACACAAAAGAATGAAAATATAGTATCCTTCAATATTTATCTTACTGATGAACAGCTTATAGATATACACAAATATATTGACGAATATATGACTCGCTTGTATAGGTGGCAGTGTGATAAAGAGAGAAATCCAAACGGAAATTTTAATGACAAGGCCAGCAACTTCTACACACAGGCAGATGCAAAGCTGTACAAATATAAAAAAGGGAAATACAGAACATATTTTTTAATAAGTACAAACTGTGTAAGCGTTGCCGATGAGCTTATAGGCTCGTCTGGAATAAATGTTATTTCTTTAAATGGTATTATCACTCCAGGTACATACCTTACATATTTAAACCGTGAGTTTAAGCGTAACAATAGCTTTGTAACAAAGAAAACTATATTTTCAAATCCTGAAATGCGTAAAGGTCAAATTAATAAATCTTATCAGGACTAAATTTAATATAAGTATAATTGATTATGGTGATAAAATGAAAAACGCATCCAAATACTTAATATTATCAGCTGTATTGCTTTTATCGGTATTTACTACCTCTTGTACCAATCACTCAGAACAAGCTGTAACTAATAAAACTACGTCTATCGCTTTTGAAAATGGTACAATTAAAGAGTATAATTCATCTGATATTATAAATCCGTTTAGAAATATCAAGGTGAGATTTTCAGGTAAAGCTGGTAAAGGTACTGCTACAATTGACACTAGTAATTGTGAAGCTATTGTAAAGGATAATTTTACTTTTATTTGTGAAAATGACGGTAATTTAATCAATGGTAATAAGGCTATAATTAAGGCTATATATGATACTAAAGCCTTTGAAAATTCAGGCTATACCATTACAGATAATGAAAAATCATATATAGTTACAGGTGTAGATCTATACCCAAGTGCTATAAAAAGCTATGAAAAAGATACCTTGAATAGCTCTGTGCGTAAGCTTGCAGATAAATATATAGAGGATAATATTCAAACAATGGATATGGAGTATGATAGTGGTAAAAATCGTAGTGGTTGGAGTAAAAGTGGCTCATTTGAATACACCTATAATTACTACGACCGTATTATGATATACAATTACAACCGAGCTGATTACTCAAAAAATGCTTATTTTATTATCTATGAGCTTTCTAACGAAATTAACTGCACAGAGGATATGACAACAGGAGAAAATCCTATGCACGCTGGTGAAAGTGATACAGGGTGGGCATATATTGTTGTAGGTGCCCCAAGTATAACAGCAACAAGCGATATGATATTCAATGGTGATTTCAATAAAAAAGAAGCCTCTGAACTTTCCAGAAGCTTCATAACATACGAAGAAGCCATAGAATATTGTACCTATGGCGAGGGCTATATAACATTGCGTGAATCATTTACATAATGCTGAATATTTGCTTTAAGTACCCTACAGGTTCAGTACCTGCCTTTATATGCATAACATCATTATCAAAATACACAGCTGTACAGCTGTACATATTGTATAGTCGCTCTTGCCTGTAAATTGTAACAGGTAAGAGCTTTTCTTTTACTATATCGCAAAGCTCGGGCATAAGTCTTACAGTAAGGCATATAGAATTTTTATTATTAATAAAATTATAAGAAAGCTCTGTACAATACTCCGACAAAAGCCCTGCTATAAATTTACTGTTATTGCTATGTATTTTAATTCTATCATTCAGGGTTCTTAATCCCTCGCACATAGAAAAATACTCTGCCTGTATTGCTTTGTTATTTTCAATATTAAAGGCTTTACATTTACTTTTTATAAATGCTGTAACAGGCTTTGGACTATTTCTGTATGGGAATAATTTACTATATCGGTTATTACGCAACCAATCAAAGCCTGTTTTTTCAAGTAATGTGATATAAAGATTTTTTTCTTCATTAACTGAAACAAGCTGTGACATTTCAAGCACAAAATCAGCACCATCTACAAATGGATTGTAGGTTAATGCTGTTGTCAAAGTATTGTCAACTATTAACGGAATATTATACTCACAACACAGCTTACCAGCCTGTGCCGTATTAACTGTACAGCAATTAACAGCAGAGGTAGATATAATTACAGCCTTAACTCCATTTTTTAAAGCTGATTTTAGCTGTTTAATATCCTCAAACAATACAAGCCTTATACAATGACTATTTGCATAAGAAATTATCAAATCATTAAGCACAGAAAAAACAGTAGCTGAAACAGCAATTTTTTCATTACCACTTGCTAAAGCCATAAGAAGAGGTTCTATTATATTTTCTGCTTTATTGCTGTATGCTGTTTTTATGTTATACAGCCTTGCAATTCTTCTTGTAAAAACATCCTGTGACGGCTGTGCTGATTTGCTATATTCTGTACCGTTATCCTCTATACCAAATCTTATTTTAGAATCTGATGTATCAGAAAATAAAAAAGTAGATGTTGTTGCTGTTTCGTTAATTGTCATACTGTCACTCCGTTATTTGTGCAACTGCATTTGCTATATCTGCAAGCTGTTGCATTGTAAGCTGTTCTGCACGATAATTTGCAGGTACATCTGCTGTTTCAAGTGCATTTATTATATCTCCCTTTGGTAGAGAAAGACCTGATGAAAGAGAGTTTGAAAGTGTTTTTCTTCTTTGCCCGAATGCTGATTTTATTATTCTGAAAAACAGCTTTTCATTTTTTAGCTGTACTCTTGGGTTTTCAAGAATATCAAGCCTTAGTACTGCTGAGTCAACCTTTGGTGCAGGCATAAAGCTACCGGCTGAAACATTAAATAGTAGCTGTGGTGTTGAATAGTAATTTACAGCCACTGTTACTGCACCACTCTGTCTTGTGCCTACCTCTGCACAAATACGCTGTGCAGCTTCCTTTTGTACCATTACTGTAAGTG